>JBILWG010000228.1:0-2921 GCA_044369995.1 Gaiellales bacterium
GCAACGGACTCGACGCGGCGCTGGCGCTGTTCGATCGCGAGGGCTTCGCCCCGTTCGTCGCGCGCTACGCCGAGCTCGATGGCCTGGCTGGGCACGCGATCACACTCAAGCTGCCGCAGGAGTCGCTCTCCGGCACGGCAGTTGGGATCGATGCTCACGGACATCTCGTCCTGCGCCTCGCCGACGGCTCCGAGCAGGCGTTCTCCGCCGGCGAAGTGGAGCGCGTGCTCGACTAACTGGCGTGGACGATGAACGTGACCCTGCGCTCGGCCTCGACACCCTGCCCGGGTGGCATCAGGTCGAAGGTGATCGAGCCCGTGCCCGGCGTATCCGCGCTGAAGACCCACTGCTCAGCCGTCCCCTGGCCGACGATATTGCCCTGGTCCTCTGACTCGAGGATCGTGTCCGAGACCTGCACGTAGCCCATCGGGATGTTCGGTACCCAGGTGTAGCCGGTGCTCGGGTTGATCGGCAGCTGAATCGTGAACGAGTCGCCCGTGGCGACGTTCACGTCGGTGTTCTCCTCGGTGTACACCGTGTCCCCGTTCGACGATGTGGTCTGGCCCTGATCGGTGTTCTGCTGCGTCTCGGTCTGGGTCTGCGTCTCAGTGACGGTCTGCGTGGCCGTTGTCGAGCTGGACGACCCGCCACAGGCGGTCAGGGCAAGCGCGAGCAGGGCGACAGCCGAGGCGATGCTGATCAGGCGGAAACGGTTCATGCGCTCACTCTACCCCTGCCGCCCGACTGCAGAGCAGCCACGGCGATCAGTTCTCGTCGTCGTCCTCGGAGGCGTCATCTTCGGCCTCGAGTTCGTCGTCCTCGTCGTCGGCCATGATCTCCTCGGCCTCATCTTCGACCGCCTCGAGCTCCGCAGCGGGATCCTCGGTGGGTGCCTCGGCGATGGGTGCTGCCGCGGTTGCATCGGCATCGGCGGTGGGCTCAGCGGCCTCGTCGACCTCCTCCTCGGCCGGCACGATCGCGCAGGACGAGACGCGATCGTCCTCGCCCTTGATGCGCTGCACGCGGACACCCGAGGTGGAGCGGCCCATCGAGCGGACCTCGCCGACCGACATGCGCGTGACGATGCCACCTGCCGTCGTGACGATGAGGTCCTCCTCGCCCGTGACGCAGTGGGCGGCGACGAGTGCGCCGCGCTCGGCCTCGGCCTTCGCGGAGATCGTGCGGACGCCTTTGGCGCCGCGGCCCGTCTCGCGGTACTCGGAGATCGGCGTGCGCTTGCCGTAGCCGCCGTCGGTGATCACGAGGACGTCCTCGCCCTCCTGCGGCACGCGCAGGGCGATCACCTCGTCGTCGCCGACGAGGCGCATGCCCATGACGCCCGAGGCGGAGCGGCCCATCGAGCGCACCTTCTCCTCGGAAAACAGCGCGGCCTGGCCGGACTTGGAGACCAGCAGGATGCGGTCCTCGCCGTTCGTCAGCCGCACGTCGACGAGTTCGTCGTCCTCGCGCAGGTTGATGGCGATGATGCCGTCGCTCTTGAGGATCGTGTTGTAGGCCAGGAACTCCGTCTTCTTGACGACGCCCTTGCGCGTGCCGAAGAGGAGGTACTTGCCCTCGGTGTAGTCGCGCGTCGTGAAGGCGGCCATGACCTGCTCGCCCTCGCGCAGCGGCAGCACGTTGACGAGCGCACGGCCCTTGGAGTCGCGCGTGCCGATCGGCAGCGTGTACGCCTTGGCGCGGTAGACCTTGCCGAACGACGTGAAGAAGAGCACGTAGTCGTGGGTCGAGGCCGTGAACAGGTGCTCGATCCAGTCGTCCTCCTTGGTCTGCATGCCGCGCACACCGACGCCGCCACGGCGCTGGGCACGGTACGTGTCGACCGGGAGGCGCTTGATGTAGCCGCCGTTGGTGATGGTGATGACCATCTCCTCGTCGGCGATCAGCTCCTCCATGTCGATCTCGCCCTCGACGGCGCTGATCTCGGTGCGGCGATCGTCGCTGAACTCGGCGGCGATGGCCTCGAGCTCCTCGATGATGACCTCGGAGACCTTGCCCTCGTCGGCGAGGATCGCACGCAGCTCCGCGATCTTGGCCGTCAGCTCGGCGTGCTCGGCGCGGATCGCGTCCTGCTCGAGGCCGGTCAGACGGCCGAGGCGGAGATCGACGATGGCCTGCGCCTGCACCTCGGACATCCCGAACTCGGTCTGCAGGTTCTGGCGCGCCTCTTCGGGATCCTTCGAGTTGCGGATCAGCTGGATGACCGCGTCGAGGTTCGTGAGCGCGATCAGGTAGCCGTCGAGGATGTGGCAGCGGCGCTCGGCACGATCGAGCTGGAACTTCGTGCGCCGCACGATGACGTCGCGCTGATGCGCGATGTAGTGGCGGAGCATGTCGTGGACGCCGAGGGTGCGCGGAACGCCTTCGACGAGCGAGACCATGTTGGCGCCGAACGTCGTCTGCAGCTGCGTGTGCTTGTAGAGCTTGTTGAGGACGACGGTGGCGATGGCGTCCTTCTTCAGCTCGATGACGATGCGCATGCCCTCGTCGGACGAGTGGTCCTTGACGTCGCTGATCTCGGGGACGACCTTCTCGACTGCGAGCTCGGCGATCTTGGCGATGACGCCCTCGTCGCCGCCCTTCTTGACGGTGAACGGCAGCTCGGTGACGACGATCGCGCTCTTGCCGTTGGGCAGCTCCTCGATGTCGGTACGCGCACGCAGGCGGATCTTGCCGCGACCCGTCGCGTAGGCCGCGCGGATGCCGGCGTGGCCCATGACGACGCCACCCGTCGGGAAGTCGGGGCCGGGCATGATGCCCATCAGCTCGTCGAGCGAGATCTCGGGGTTGCGGATCATCGCGATGGTGGCGTTGACGGCCTCGCCGAGGTTGTGCGGCGGGATGTTGGTGGCCATGCCCACGGCAATGCCGGACGAGCCGTTGACGAGCAGGTTCGGGAAGCG
>JBILWG010000230.1:0-2895 GCA_044369995.1 Gaiellales bacterium
CCTTCATGCGCATCCACCGTTCGCAGATCGTCAACCTCGCGCTCGTCGCGGCGCTCGAGCCGGTCGGCGAGGGTCGTGTGCAGGTGCGACTGTCCGACAGGGACGGCACGGTGCTCGAGGTGGCCCGTCGGCAGACGCGTGCGCTCCGCACCGCGCTCGGGCTTCGCTAGCCGAACCCGGCTACGCTGCCGCGCATGGAGGCGCTGTTTGCCATCGAGGAGGCGCTCGTCGGTCTCGCTCCCGAGGAGCGCACGGCGGCGGCTGCACCCGTGCTGATCGACCTCGTTTTCGACGCCCTGGCAATCGACGAGGACGAGCTCAATGCGGTGACGCGACGTGGCCTCTTGCTCGCGGCGGCTGAGGGCAACCCCAAGGAGTCGTCGGCTGCGGGCTCGCGCGCCGCACTCGAGACGGCCTCGGGTCTGATGGAGGACGGCTACGCCGAGCCGCTGGCGGGTGCACTTGCCGAACTCTCCGGCGTGGTGCCCGACACGTGTCCGTGCACGGCCGCGGTCGTCGAGGACCTGCGCGGCGATGCGGTGCTGGCGGTCGAGGCGCTCGCCGTCGTGGCCCTGCATCGCGCGATGGAGTAGCGGTGGCCGTCGATCTGCAGAAGGCGATCGCGCGACTCAAGCCCGCGCAGGTGCGTACGATCATCGACGCCGCGCTGCGCGTGGAGCCCGACGACTTCGACGACCTGCCCGCGCCGCAGGTGATGCTGCGCGGCGACGGCTGGACGGGCGTCACCACGACGATCGACGCCGACGGCTACCGCGCGGTGCTCATCACCGCCGGCGGTCGCCGCACCTCGTCGCGCACGTGCACGATCATCGACCCCGAGGGCGCGACGATCGGCGCCTTCGGCGCCGACGCACCAGCAGTCGCCGCCGTTGCCACCGCTGCCGGCCTGCTCGCCCCACTGCTGGTGGCAGAGGGCCCCATCACCCTGGGCGTGCTCGGTGCCGGTCCGCTGGCGCGGCGCACGATCGAGGAGCTCGGCCAGGCGCTCGACCTCGCCAAGATCACGATCCACGACCCCGACCCGGCCGCCGCCGCCGAGGCCGCGGCGCTCGGCAAGATCGTGGGAGATGCCGCCACCGCCGTGCGTGATGCGTCACTCGTCGTGACGGCCACCAACGCCCGCGACCCAGCGCTGCGCGCCGACTGGGTCGCGCCCGGTGCGTCCATCCTCGCCTTGGGTGCCGACCGCCGCGGCCGCCGCGAGCTCGACTACCGCCTGCTCGCCGACGCCGCCTTCGTCACGTGCGATGCGCCGATGGTGGCGCGCGTGATCGCCGACGACCTGCGCGAGTGCGTCGAGGAGGGCCACCTCGACTGGCAGGAGGTCACGCCGCTGCGCGACGTCATCACCGGCGCGGTCGACGCGCGCGTGAAGCCCGACGATCTCGTCGTGGCGAAGCTGATCGATTCGACGCCGGGGCTGCTCGCCCTGGCGCGTGCCGCGCTCTAGGACTCGAGGCTGTCGAGCATCGCGCGCATCTGCGCGATGATCTCGTCGCCGACGACCTCGGCGACCTCCGGATGGTCCAGCACCTTCTCGTGCGAACCGGCCTCCTGACGCTCGACGACGTACTCGTCCTGCATGACATCGTCGAGGGAGCGTCCGGCGTGGACCTCGCGCAGCACATGCTGCAGGATCTCCTCGTCGCGGTGCTGGGGGCTGGGCGGGATGACGTCGTGATCGCTCATGGCCGGAAGCCTAGCCCAGCGCTACCCGTCCATGCGCACGGCGTGGGCGAATCAGACCATTGGTAGGCTCGCACCACCTCGGCCGCTGGAGATCTCGTGCACGTACGCGTCGGACATAGCCCGGATCCCGATGACGCCTTCATGGTGTGGGCGATCGCGGAGCGCGCGCTCGACCTGCGCGGCTTCGAGATCGAGCTCGTGCCGGCCGATATCCAGACGCTCAACGTGTGGGCGGGTGAGGGTCGCCTCGAGGCGACCGCCATGTCCGTCGGTGCGTACCCCGGCGTGCAGGACGTGTACCGCCTGCTCGGCCACGGCGCCTCGCTCGGCGAGGGCTACGGCCCCGTCGTCGTCGCGAAGACCGACCTCGTGCCGGCCGACCTCGCCGGCAAGCGCGTCGCCGTCCCCGGCCCGCAGACCACCGCGTTCCTCACCGCCCGTCTGGCGCTCCCGGCCTTCGAGCCGGTGCAGCTCGACTTCGAGGCGATCATGGATGCCGTCGCCTCGGGCGATGTCGCGGCCGGCGTGGTGATCCACGAGGGCCAGCTGACGTGGGAGCAGGAGGGCTTCAAGCGCGTGCTCGATCTCGGCGCGTGGTGGGAGGGCGAGACCGGCATGCCGCTGCCGCTCGGCGCGGTCGCGATGCGTCGCGACGTGCCGGAGGACCGCGCGCTCGATCTCTCCGCCGTCCTCAAGGAGGCCGTGGCCGTGGGCCTCGAGCACCGCGAGGAGGCGCTCGCCTACGCGATCGAATACGGCCGTGGCATCGCGCCGGAGCTCAACGACCGCTTCGTCGCGATGTACGTGAACGACCTCACGCTCGATTACGGCGAGCAGGGCCGCAAGGCCGTCGCCGCCTTGCTCGAGCGCGGTGCGGAGGCCGGCCTGCTGCCGAGCCCCGTGCAGCTGGACTTCCTGGGCTAGATGTAGTCCCTACATACGTTGTTGACAGTTGGGAGGCCCCCTTCTTGAGGCTGGACTGTTGAAGAGCCCTCACCTCAACAGGAGGCCTCCCAACTGTCAACAACCTCTGTAGGGGTTACAGCTAGCGGGTCTCGAGCAGTGCCTTCGTCCGTTCTTGGCGCGCCGTGAAGACCTTCTCGAGGATGCCCTTGGCGATGGGGGTGGCCACGCGGCCCGCCATCGAGTTCGGCATCTCCCAGTCGATGTGGTCCGTCAGTGTCG
>JBILWG010000231.1:0-2888 GCA_044369995.1 Gaiellales bacterium
GCTCAGTTCGGCGAGCACGCTCGGCGGGACGAGGACCTTGCTGATGGCGTGGATGACGCCGTTCGAGGCCTCGATGTCCGTGGCGGTCACCTTGGAGGTCTTGTTGATGAAGACCTTGCCGTTGCGGACGGTGATCGACACCTTCTCGCCCTCGACGGTCTTGACGCGCTTGCCGTTCAGCTTCACGACGTCGGCGGCCTCGGCCTTGCCGGCGATGACGTGGTAGGTCAGCACCTTCGTCAGGAGCTCCTGATCGCCGGCGATCGCTGCCAGGGTCTTCTTCGGGACGCGGTTGAAGGCCGCGTTGGTGGGGGCGAGGACCGTGAACGGACCGGTGCCCGACAGGGTCTGCACGAGGCCGGCCTTCTTGATCAGCGACACAAGTGTGCTGAACTGCGGCGCGCCGGCGGCGACCTCGACGATGTTCTGGCTCTGCCGCGTCTCGGACGCCGCTGCGGGGGAGGCCGCAGATGCGATGCCGGTGGTCGCCAGCACGGCGGAGGCCGCAAGGACCGCGATCGTGGTGATGCGCTTCTTCATGGTGGTTCTCCTCTCCGCCGGACGACTACGGCGGAATGTCTCGACGGCCGGAAGTGGACGTCGTTGAAGTAACCATCGGCGCTACGAGCGGCGCGGCCCATGTGTTTACGTGACGCTTACAGAACTCCACGGGAACACAACACATTCCTGCGGTTCCGCCGCAGCGGGCTGCGTGGATACCCGCAGATCGGCTTCCGGTGAGTGGGCGGTGAGGGACTCGAACCCGCGACCCCCTGCGTGTAAAGCAGGTGCTCTAACCAGCTGAGCTAACCGCCCGTCGGCATGCATCGTACCCCGCTGCAGGCCAGCGGCCTGCGGGTCGGGCTGCGTTGGTGCGCAGCCCGACCCGCAGGGGGCTAGCCGGTGACGGCGGGTGTGAAGGCGCCGTGGGCGCGCAGCACGCCGGTGTCGACGGCGTCGAGGCGACGGTTCGTGGCGGAGTAGCCGCGCGCCTGTGCCGTGCCGCTGACCGCACCCGCGACGCGGGGGATGGTGGTCAGCGCCACCTCGGTCGTCTGGCCGGGCAGCAGGGTCGCGATGGTGCAGACCGTCGATACCGCCGTGCTCCGGCAGCTCGTGCCCTTCTGCGGCACGACCTTCACCGGCGCCGAGCGGTTCGCGAAGCGCGGGATCACGACGCGGACGCCGTACAGCGGCGTCGTGCCGTTGTTGCGGGTCGTGACCTTCGTCACGTCCTTCGTGCCCACACGGGTGGACGTCTTCGGCGGAACGATGCGCGTCTCGATCCGGGGCGTTGTGCCACGCCGGGTGGCACGGCACGAGCCGTCGGTCGGACTCGCGGTGGCCGACGTGCGCGTGCCGTTCGGGAGCGTGACCGTCCACGTCGGACTGCTCTGCGTGCTCGTGCTGGGGGGTCACCTCGAATTCGCGGCGATGCTCGCGCTCGGGCTGTCCCTCGTGGTGATGCGCGCCTGCCACTGCCTGCACCCGCCGGCCTGTGCCACGGCGATGATCATCGTCCTCGAGCCGACGGTGCAGACGTGGAAGTTCCTGTTCTTCCCCGTGCTGTTCGGCGCGATCGTCGTCGTGCTCGCCGCCTGGGGCGTCCATCTGATCGAGGAACGCATGCTGCACAACCGGCTTGAAGGCCGGACGCCGCCAGCACCGCCTGCCTAGCGCTTCGCCAGCAGGTCCTCCCACGAGCAGATCTTGATGCGCGGGCGACCCGTGGCCTCGCCGCGCTCGCGCTCGTGCGCGTCGATGTCGACCCAGTGCGCGTACTCGACGGCCTCGGGACGATGGTCGGCGATCAGCCGCTCGACACCGGCGAGGCTGGCGTCGGCGGGCGTGTGGAGCCGCCCGGCGTGCAGGTCCTCGAGCAGGGCATCGGCGGTCTCGACGCCGCACTTCTTGTTCGTGCCGATCACGCCGCTCGGGCCGCGCTTGATCCAGCCGGTGCAGTAGACGCCGGTGACGGGCCTGCCGTCCTCGCCGAGCGCCCGGCCGTCCTCGTTCGGGATGACGCAGCGCTTGTCATCGAACGGCACGCCCTCGACCGGCAGGCCGCGATAGCCGACGCTGCGCAGCACGAGGCCGCACGGGATCGTCTCGGTCTCGTCCGTCGCCACGGCGCGGACGGTGCCGTCGTCGGAGAGCTCGAGGCGGTTCCTGACCATGACGATCTCCTCGACGCGGCCATCGCCGCGGATCTCGAGCGGCGAGAGCAGGTAGCGAAGGGTGACGGTGCGCGGCTTGTCCGTGCGGGCGCGCTGCGCGTACTCCTGAACCACCTCGACGTTGCGCTGGTCGGGCTGGCTGGCGTTGGCGAGCGCGGCTTGGCTGATCGGATCCAGCTGCGCATCCGCGGCGCTCACGATCACATCGGCGATCTGCAGCTCGCCGAGCTCGAGCAGCTCGGGATTCGTGTACGCGGCCTGCAGCGGTCCGCGGCGACCCGCGATGACGATGTCCTTGATCGTCGAGGCGTTGAAGATCTCGATCGCGTGGTCGCCCGTGTCGGTCGGCGCGAGCTCCTCGGGCGCGAGCGCCATCATGCGCGCCACGTCGACGGCGACGTTGCCATTGCCGATCACGACCGCGCGGTCGATCTGCAGGTTCGGATCGAGGTCGTAGAAGTCGGGGTGGCCGTTGTACCAGGCGACGAACGCCGTCGCGGGCAGCGAGCCGGGCAGGTCCTCGCCGGGGATCCCCATGCGGCGATCGGCCTGCGCGCCGTAGGCGTAGATGACGCCGTCGTAGTGCTCCATCAGCTGCGCGTGCGAGATATCCCGACCGATCTCGACGTTGCCGAACAGGCGGAAGCCGGGCTTGTCCGCGATCTTCTCGAACACGCGCGAGACGGCCTTGATCTTCGGATGGTCAGGTGC
>JBILWG010000232.1:0-2882 GCA_044369995.1 Gaiellales bacterium
CATGTACCAGGAGGCGCTCACCGCCGCGCACAAGGGCCAGATCGAGACCGAGATCGTGCCGCTGACGACCTTCTACTACGAAGGCGATGCCGTGCACCAGCAGTACCTGCACAAGAACCCGGCCGGCTACTGCGGCCTCGGCGGGACCGGCGTGTCCTGTCCCGTCGGCGTGGGGATCTCCGCCGACTAGCGGGACGGGTCGGATTCGGCTCCATGCTGTCCCGCCTGCGGACAGCATGGAGCCGAATCCACCGTCCAACTGCAGCTCCGGAACAGAGTCAGTTCGTGTGCACGCCGGCGCGGACGGTGCCGGCCGCGTCCACGGTGCGGGCGCGATCACGAATAGCAGCGCCCTGTGCTGCCACGAGCGCTACTTCACGACCGAGAACGTGACCTTCTTCGTCCTGGCCGCGCCGGTCTTGGGCTTCGCCTTGAGCGTGATCCTGCACGTCCCGGCCTTGACGCCCCTGACCTTGCCCTTCGAGACGGTGCAGATCTTCTTCGTCCACGTCTTCGCAGAGAGAACGGCGCCCTTCGGCACGGTGAACGCGTAGGTCGAGGCGAGCCTCTTGAGGGTGACGGTCTTGGCGACCTTCAGGGTGAAGGTCGTCGAGGCCGAACCGCCACCGGAGCCGCTGCTCGAGCCACCGCTTGCGGCGCCACCGGACGCACCGCTGCTTCCGGAAGAGCCATCGACGTTCGGCCCCCACGTGATCACCTCGTCCGTGATCTCGGTCGTCAGGGTCGCCGCCGATCCAGAGCCGTCCGCGTTGATGACCCTGAGCGCGGTATTGCTGATGTCGCCCTCGGTGAAGGCGATCTTCGTACCGTCGGGCGACCACGCCGTCGACTTCACCTTGTTGGCCGCACTGGCGGCTTCGTAGACCTGGACCTTGGCGGTCAGGTTCGTCGCCGCGATCACGTACACGCGGCCCGCATCCGGACTCCGATCCACGCCGTAGGCGATCTTGGTGCCGTCCGGACTCCACGAGATCGGGGCCTGCACCAGTTCGCGACGGCCGCCGCTGCCGTCTTCGCACGTCCTGGTCAACTCGTCACCCGCGACGGGGCTGCCCGGAGTCGGCGAGGGCAGCACCCAGATGTGGTTGAAGGTGTTCGCACTGCAGTTCTTGGGGTTCAGAAACGCGAGCTTGCCGTCAGCCGAGAACACGGGATTCGTGGGGGTATCTCCACCCGCGCTCCCCACGACCACCTCGGTGGTGGAATTGAGAAGCTGTCCGGCAGCAACCGGCACCATCCAGATCTTGGGCGTAGTGCCCTCGCGCGCCGAAAACGCGAGCCGTGTGCCGTCGGCGTTGAGTGCAACACCGCCGAGATCCGCCTTGGCACCGATGGCAGCGTTATCGACCACGGTGATGGCATTCGAGCCGTCTGCATTGGCGACCTTGATCTCCTGCGTCACCGGACCGAGCAAGACGCGCGTCTCCGAGAACCACGCCACCTTCGAGCCGTCGGCAGACCACGACGGCACGCCGTTGATCGGCGAGGTGTACGTGCCGATCGTGCCGTCGGTCTTGATGCGCTTGATCTCCGTCGTGATCGTCGGAGGGCCACTCGAATTGGGAGTGCTGGTGCTTTTCACGTACGAGATCCAGCCGTTCGTGCCGGGAAACGCGCCGCCGAGCGCCTGGGGCGCTGCGGCGATGGCAGCCACGGCGATGGTGAAGACGAGTACGGCGACCTTGGTGCTTCGAACACGGCGCATGAGGACTCCCGTCCCACTCGCGGTGGACGGACTCTAGCACGTGACCGGTCGCCGGTCGGCGCGCGTGGGAGCAAACCGTCCATCCCGTGCTGCCAGCGATGCCCCGCCTTCGAGCAGCCAACCGCCGACTGCGTCGGCCTGTCCGTCATGCACCGCGCGGTCCAGGTCCGCGACGGCCTCGCGAACCGGACGAGATAGCGCCGTACCGCTTCGCATCTCCGCCCGGTCGGTGACCGCTCGCCGCCGCATCCTGCGATGCGCGGCTCGCCCGAGCCTAGATGCCCTGGATGCGCGCACCCCAGTAGTCGGCCTGCTCGCGCAGCCGGTCGAACCACGCGAGATCCTCCATGCCGTGGGAGATCCCGATGCGACCGCCGTAAGCCACGAGGAGCGTGCCGTTGTCGATCTCGACCATCGGCGGCTCCTCCGCGTCGATCAGCTGCACGAGCGCGACGGGATCGAGCAGCTCCAGCAGCTGCACCGGGTCGTGGCCGTCGCGCGTCTCGACGATGTATCCCTCATCAACCTCGGCCGAGCCGGTGTCGAACCCGCGCCAACCGTCGAAGAAGCCGTAGCCATCACCGACCAACGGCTGCGCTGGGCCGAGCCGCAACCGCAGGCCCTCGCGCCCGGTGAACCGCACAACCGCGACGCTCAGCCACACGTCGTACGAGTTCTTGCCACTGCGCACCGTGTACACGTAGTGCGCGAGGAAACCGTGTGGGTCGCCGCCGATCGCACCCACCAGCACGGCGCTCAGCGTCCCACCCCTGTCCAGGGTGGGCGTCGTCTGCGGATTCGCAGCGAACGCCTGGAACACCAGTCCCCGCTCGCGCCCCCACGGCTCGAGCACCCTCTCGATGCGCCGCTCGAGCGCGTGGCTTCCGGCCCGGCGGATCGGCAGCCAGACCAGGGCGATCGCCACCACCAGGGCCGGACCACTCCAGGCTTGCCACCCGCGCAATCCCCAGTCGGCCAGCGCCACGGCTCCGGCAACGAGGCCGAGCACGACGAGGAAGGTGCCGACGATGCCCGGCCGCGCTCCGCGCGCGAGGAACCCGGGTGTGCCGATGGTCTCCATGCGCACCGGATCCGTGCCGGCCTAGGCCGCCGGCAGGTTGAAGTTGCCCTGCGCCACGAGCTGCCAGCGCTTGCC
>JBILWG010000233.1:0-2875 GCA_044369995.1 Gaiellales bacterium
GGCTTCGTCGACGAGGCGCTCAACACGATTGATGGCCTGATCCTCGTCGGCGGCAGCGATGTCGGCGCGAGCACGTACGGCGCCGAGTCGCACCCCACGAACGATCCGCCGAACGTGCGCCGCGATGAGGCCGAGCTCGGCCTGCTGCGCGGTGCGCTCGATCGGGACATGCCGGTGCTCGGCGTCTGCCGTGGCTTCCAGCTGCTCAACATCGCCTACGGCGGCACGCTCGAGCAGCACCTCGACGATGTCGTCGACGGCGACATGCATCGCGTCAAGCTCGGCGAGTGGTCGAACCACCCGGTCGAGATCCTCGGTGGCAAGATTGCCGAGCTCGTGCCCAGCGGCACGGTCATCCACTCGCACCACCATCAGGGCATCGAGACGGTCGGCAGTGGGCTCGACGTGACGGCCAAGGCGCCGGACAACACGGTGGAGGGGCTCGAAGACCCGACCAAGTCGTTCGCCGTCGGCGTGCTCTGGCATCCGGAGGAGGCGCACACCGATTCCGGCGCGCCGGTCTTCAAGGCGCTGATCGACGCGGCCGCGCAGTACGCAGTCCGCTAGCTCGCGCCCCCTGACGCGGCACGCGCCGGGTGGTACGCTCGCGTCATGCGCACTATCCGACCGCTCCTGCTGATCCTCGGCCTCGTCGGCATCGCCGTCCTCAGCGCCGGCTGCGGCAACCTGATCGGCATCGGCGCTGGTGTCTCGTGCGTCGTGCAGTACGACGGCGCACCGAACTGCTTCGGTGCCAACGGCTCCGGCCAGGCCGGCCATAGCGCTGGCGCAACGCCCGCGAGCCCCGGCGTCGTGACGCTGCCGAAGGGCTTCGGCGTCGTCGAGGTGTCGGCCGGCGAGGGCTCTGCCAATGGTCTCGCCACCGCGTGTGTCGTGGCCGGCAAGAAGGGCTCGCAGGACGGATCGGTCTACTGCTGGGGCGATGACACGGGTGGCCTGCTGGGTCGCGGCAGCGCCGGCGCGGCGAGTGCCGTCCCGGTCAAGGTCCCGCTGGGAACGGGCAACAGCGCCTCGGGTGTGAGCGTCGGCGGCACGCTGGCGTGCGCGATCACCGGCGGCACCGACTCGGGGATCTCCTGCTGGGGCACGCCGCTCGGTGCGGGCATCACCACGCCGGCGATCGTGAACGGCACCGCCGAGTTCACGACGTCCGACGGCATGACGTCGACGCCGTCGCTGCTCGCGGTCGGACAGTCGCATGCCTGTGCCGGCATCTCCGCGAAGCTCGTGTGCTGGGGCGTCGGCACCTCCGGTCAGCTCGGCAACGGTGCGAGCGCCGATAGCGCGGCACCGGTCGTCGTTTCGCTGCCGAAGGCGATCGATGGCGTCGGCGAGATCGCGGCGGGAGGTCACAGCACGTGCGTCGTCGCGACGGAGAAGGGCGACGCTCGCCCGCAGACCCTGTGGTGCTGGGGCGCCATCGTGGCAGCCAACGTGCCGACCCGCGTCGTGATCCCGGGTGGACTGGAGGCATCGCACGTCAGCGTCGGCCTCAACCACGGCTGCGCCATCGCCAACGACAGCTCGGTCTGGTGCTGGGGCGCGAACGAGAGCGGCCAGCTCGGTAACGGCACGCAGACCGCGTCGACGACACCCGTGCGCGTGGTGGGTCTCAAGGCGACGCTGGTCGGCGCCGGCCAGGACCAGAGCTGCGCCAGCGACACGGCGGGGCGCCTGCGCTGCTGGGGTTCGAACGCGCAGGGCCAGCTCGGCCGGTCCGGCACGGCGCTGAGCGCCACGGCGATCGCGGTGCCCGGCATCGACGGCCTGCGGGCGCCGAAGCCGAAGAAGGCCACGGCGAAGGGCTCGGCCGTGGTCGGCTCGACGCTGACCGCCACGACGGCACCGTGGGAGTACGCCGCGGGCTACACGTACCAGTGGCAGCGCCGGAACGCCAAGGGCGAGTGGGTCGACATCGCGAAGGCCAGCAACCAGAAGCTGAAGGTCCGCGAGAACCTGGCGGGCACGGCGGTTCGCGTGAGCATCACGGGCACGAACGCGTGGACCGAGGCGGGCGTCGCGCTGTCGGAGTCGCGCAACTCCGCTGCGCGCACGATCGCGGGCTGATCAGCCTGTCGTCGCGGTGCCGCTGCCCGACGTCGGCAGGCCGTCCGGGACCTCCCAGTCGGCGCGCGCGTCCCACCAGATGTGGCCGACGGACTGCAGCCCGGACGGTTCATCGATCGTGCCCGCGCTGATCGCCGTGTAGTCGCGGTCGGGAGCTTTCCAGAACAGCGACGAACCGCAATGACGGCAGAAGCCGCGCACCGCGTTCGTCGTGCTGGCCGGGCTCTCGATCCAGGTCAGGCCGTCGTCGGACAGGAGCTCGAGGTGGTCGTCGGGCGACGCCGTGTACGCGCCGGCGCTGCCATGGCTCTTGCGGCACTCGCCGCAGTGGCACGTGGTCACGTCGCGCAGCGGACCGTTGACGCGATACCGCACGCCACCGCAGAGGCAGCCGCCTTCGTGGGATTCACTCATGGCCCGATCATAGACGCGGGTACACTCCCGGCATGGCTGAAGGAACTCTCGGACTGATCGGTGCCGGACGGCTGGCGAGCGCGCTCGTCGCCGGCTGGGTCGGGGCGGACGCGGCGAACGCCGGCCGCATCATCGCGACCGACCGGGTGGAGGGCGTTGCCGAGGCCCTCGCCGCGCAGCACGGCATCGGCGTGCGCGCCACGCCGGCCGAGGTTGCGGCCGAAGCCGATCTGGTGATCCTGCTCGCCAAGCCGCAGGACATCGCGGCTGCGGCGCGCGAGGTGGCGACCACGCTCCGTCCCGGCGCGTGCGTCGCGTCGGCGGCCGCGGGTGTCGAGCTCGCCACCATCCGCGCCGAATTGGCTGACGGCAC
>JBILWG010000234.1:0-2853 GCA_044369995.1 Gaiellales bacterium
CCTGACGCGCACGTCCGGAATCGGGTCAGACCCCGAGCCGAGCTCGATCACGCCCGACTGCGGGGACGTGGCATCTGCTGCCGGGCGCGTCCCGCAGCGGACGTGGCGCCGCTGCTAGGCTCGCAGGCATCTGCGGAGGAGGACCGATGAAGGGCGTGCAACTCGAACTGCTGACGTCGAAGGAGTTCGTCGATGCGGCGTTCACCACGGCGATCATCCCGCTCGGTGCCTGCGAGAGCCACGGCGACCACATGCCGATGGGCACGGACGGCCTGACCGCGCACGCGCTGGCGGTGCGCATCGCCGAGCAGCTCGAGCGCACCGTCGTGCTGCCGCAGAACTTCCTCGGCATGAGCGGGCACTATCGGCACCAGCCGATGTGCATCAGCCTCAGCGCCGATACCCAGACGCGCGTCATCGCCGACATGCTCGAGTCGCTGCACCACTGGGGCATCCACCGCGTGCTGCTGCTCAACGCGCACGATGGCAACATCCCGTCGCTCGAGGTGGCCGCGCGCGATGCGAAGATCGCCCATCCCGAGATGAGCATCGCGACGATCGACTGGTGGGTCGTGACGAACCAGCGCATCCCCGCCGGCACGTTCGACGTCTGGGAGGGCTGGGGCCACGCCGGGGAGGCCGAGACGTCGCTCGGCCTTGCGCTCTTCCCCGACCTGATGCAGATGGAGCACGCGCGCGGCCAGGTGCCGACCACCGATGCGTCGGTGCGGGAGTTCTGGCTGTTCGAGGAGCTGACGTCCTACGGCGCATCGGGCGCGCCGAGCCACGCCACGACGGCCAAGGGCGAGGCGATCGTCGATACCGTCGTGGAGTACATGGTCCCGTACATGCGGCGCTTCGAGGATCACGGCCTGTCCTACGACCCGCAGGACGAGCCGCCGGTCTAGCGCGGGCGTCAGGCGCTCGCGGCCTTGGCCTTGACGAGCGCCGTGACCGTCTCGTTGATCGGCGCCTCGAGGCCGACCGCGCGCGCGGCGGGCGCGATCGCGCCGTTGATGACGTCGATCTCGCAGCGCCGACCCGCCATCAGATCGAGCAGCATCGACGGGCGTGCGTCGGGGATCGTCTCGCCGAAGGCCTTGGCGTAGGCAACCGGGTCGTCGAAGCTGAGGTTGATGCCCTTCGCCTTCGCGACGGCGAATACCTCGCGCGCGCAGCCCGATGCCACACTCCAGGCGTCGGCGTCGGCCAGCACCTCGCCGATGCGGAGGCCGAGCACCGAGCACGTGCCGCTGAAGGTCGCGTTGCAGAGCAGCTTCTCCCAGACCAGCTGGTTGACGTCGTCGTAGACGCTGACACGGAAGCCCGCGTCCTCCCAGACCTGCGCGACCATGCGAATCCGGTCGGTGGCGGGACCGTTACGCTCGCCGAGGCGCACCAGCTCCATGCCGTTGTGGTGGGCGTGGCCCGGACCGACCATCGAGGCGCCGAAGCCGCCGACGACCCCGATGGCGACGCGCTCGTCGCCGAGGACGGCGGCCATGCGATCGGGGCTGCCGAGGCCGTTCTGGATCGGCAGCACGATCGTGTCGTCGCCGACGAGCGGGCGCACGGCCTCCGCGGCCGCCTCGATGTCGAAGGCCTTCGTCGCGACCACCACGAGGTCGCAGACGCCGACGTCGCGTGGGTCGGTCGTGGCCTGGATCCGCACCGTGCGATCGCCGCTGGCCCCCTCGACGCGCAGGCCGTCGGCCTGGATCGCCGCGACGTGGTCGGCCCAGCTGTCGATCGCCCAGACCTCGTTGCCCGCGTCGCCGAGCAGCGCCGCGTAGACAGAGCCCATCGCACCGGTGCCGACAATCGCGATCTTCACGACGGCAGTCTAGGTGCGCATGTGCGCCACCGAGCGTCTAGGTCGATCGTCCCGTCCAGCGCGCGAGCAGTCCCTCGAGCGGTCCCTGCCTCGCGTGGCGCAGCCAGAGGCGCATGCCCAGCTCGAGGACAAGCCAGACGCCGATCGCGATCAGCGTCACCACGGCTGCCCCGAGCTCGCCGAACAGGCCAAGGCCCCAGCCGCAGAAGAGCAGCGAGAGCACGACGGACTCGCCGATGTAGAGCGTGAGCGTGGCGCGTCCCGACTCGCCGACGAACGTCAGCACGCGCGAGCCGCGGATGCTGAGCAGCGCGAGCAGACCCACGTAGCCGGCCGCGAGAATCGGCGCCGTTGTGAAGCCGAGCACGATGCCGGTGATGCCCTCAGGCGTGAGCCGCAGGCCGATCCCGCCGTCGATCTGCAGCACCGTGGCCACCGCCTGCAGCGGCAGCCCGACCAGGAGCCCCACGATGGCCAGCCGACGCCAGAGCGAGCGGCGCTCCTCGACACGGGCGAGCAGCTGACGGCGACCGGCGACCAGTCCGACGGCGAAGAAGGCGAACGCGAGTCCCCATTGGAGACTGCCGATGGTGAGGAGGACGGACGGCAGGATGGCGAGGCGCGCTCGCGCCACGTCGAGAAACGATCCCTGCGCCAGTGCGGAATCCAGCGCGACGCTGGCCGGGTCCGGCCCCGCCACCGCTCCCGGGTCCGCGACGACCGCCAGCACGATCACCACCATCCAGAGCACGGAGATCACCGCGATGATGACGGCAGTGCGCAGCACCGCCCGATCCGTGCGCCGAACGAGGAGCAACAGCCCACAGCCGAGCAGCGCATACGAGAGGAGGATGTCGCCGATGAAGAACAGCACCGCGTGCGCCAGCCCGACTACGGCCAGGCCGAGCAGGCGTCGCCGGAAGCGCCGCCGGTTGCTCGCGCTCCCGTCGCGGATGATGAAGGTCGAGCTGTAGCCGAAGAGGAACGAGAACAGCAGATAGAACTTGCCCTGCGCGAGC
>JBILWG010000235.1:0-2841 GCA_044369995.1 Gaiellales bacterium
CGGCGCCGGCGCGATCATCGTCCGCAAGGGCGCGGCACCCACCAGCGAGAAGGTCGTCGTCGAACTCGGCGTCGACGGTTCGAAGGGCTTCGACCTCTACGGCGATCTCACCCCCCGCAACGGCGAGCCGCTCGACAAGTGCATTCGGATGAATGGCAATGCGGTGTACCGCTTCGCCACGCAGGTGATCGTCGATTCGGCCAAGCGCGTACTTGACGCTGGCGGCTACACGCAGGACGACATCGACCTCTTCGTGCCGCACCAGGCCAACCTGCGCATCATCGAGAGCGGCGTGGAGCGCCTCGGCTTCCCCAGCGAACGCGTGGTTGTGACGCTCGACAAGTACGGCAACACCTCGTCGGCGTCGATTCCGCTCTGTCTCGACTACGCGTGGCGCACCGGCCGCCTGCAGCCGGGCCAGCGATTGATGATGATGGGACTCGGCGGTGGTCTGGCGTGGGGCACCGTCATGATTCGTTGGATGGGAGCACCCGCATGAAGACCGCCTTCTGTTTTCCCGGTCAGGGCTCGCAGACCGTCGGCATGGGCGTGGCCTTCGCCGATAGCTCGGCTGCGGCGGCCGCTGTCTTCGCCGAGGCCTCCGAGGCGTTCGGGTCCGACCTGCTCGAGCTCTGCCGCTCCGGTCCGCAGGAGCGCCTCGACCAGACGGAGATCACACAGCCAGCGCTGACGACCGCCTCGGCGGCGTGTCTGGCCGCCGTGCGCGAGGCCGGTATCCAGGCGGACGTCGCGATCGGCCACTCGGCCGGCGAGTACGCCGCGCTCGTGGCGGCGGGCATTCTCACGGTCGGCGACGCCGTTCGCCTCACACGCGCCCGTGGCGAGGCGACGGCCGCTGCCGCCGCGCGCACGCCGGGTGCCATGGCCGCGATCATCGGCCTCGAGGACGCGCAGGTGGAGGAGCTCTGCGACGGCATCGAGGGCGTGTGGGTCGCCAACTACAACTGCCCCGGCCAGATCGTCGTGTCGGGCGAGAGCGCCGCGGTCGAGCAGCTCAACGAGGCCGCCAAGGAGGCCGGTGCGCGCCGCGCGCTCACCCTCGCGGTCTCCGGCGCGTTTCACTCGCCGCTCACCGCCGCCGCGGCCGACGACCTGCGCCCGGCGCTGCTCGAGGCGACGTTCAACGCGCCGACCAGCGCGTTCTTCTCGACCGTCACCTGCCAGCTGGAGGACGAGACGAACCTCGTCCAGATCCTCGAGGACCAGTTGGGCGCCCCCGTGCGCTTCACGCAGGCGATCCAGGCCCTCGCCGCGGGCGGCGTCACGACCTGCATCGAGGTCGGACCAGGCGGCGTGCTGGCCGGCCTGATGCGACGGATCGATCGAAATCTCACCGCTCTCGCGATCAGCGATCCCGAGAGCCTCGCGAAGGCACAGGAGGTGCTGGGCAATGGCTGATCGTCCCCTCGAAGGTCGCGTGACGCTCGTCACCGGCGGTTCGCGCGGCATCGGCGCCGCGATCTCGCAGGAACTCGCCGTGGCCGGTGCCAAGGTCGGCGTCAACTACACCGCCAACAAGGAGGCGGCCGACGCCGTCGTCGCCGCGATCACCGCGGCGGGGGGTACCGCCGTCGCGATCCCGGGTGACGTCAGCGACCCCGAGGCCGCCGTCGCGATGATCGACCAGACCGAGGAGCTCCTTGGCGACGACCTCTGGAACGTCGTCGCCAACGCGGGCATCACCCGCGACAACCTGATCTCGCGCATCACGGTCGAGGACTGGGATCGCGTGATCGAAGTGAACCTCGGCGGCACCTTCCATGTCTGCAAGGCCGCCTCCCGCAAGCTGCTCCGCAAGAAGCGCGGCAGCATCGTCACCATGTCGAGCGTCGTCGGCCTGCACGGCAACTTCGGCCAGACGAACTACGCGGCCTCCAAGGGGGGCGTGATCGCACTGACGAAGGCACTCGCCAAGGAGGTCGGCTCCCGCGGCATCCGCGTCAACTGCGTCGCCCCGGGCTACATCTCGACGGAGCTCACCGACGTCCTCAGCGAGGACATCCGCGACGTGCTGCTCGGCCAGACGCCGCTCGGCCGTCTCGGCGAGCCCGAGGACATCGCGCGCACCGTGCGCTTCCTGCTCTCCGACGACGCCTCGTTCATCACCGGCGCCATCCTGTCGGTCGACGGTGGCCTGGGGATGTAGCGATGCGTCGTGTCGTGATCACCGGCATGGGGACGGTGAACCCCATCGCCAACAGCATCCCGGAGTTCGACGTGGCGCTGCGCGAGGGCAAGCCCGGCGGCGCGCTGATCACGAGCTTCGACGTCACGGACAGCCCGGTCAAGATCGGCTGCGAGGTCAAGGGCTTCGATCCGGAATCGGTGATGGAGCGCAAGGCCGCGCGTCGGACGAGCCGCTACATCCACCTGGCCGTAGGGGCGGCGCGCGAGGCGGTCGAGTCGTCTGGTCTCGACATCCATGCCGAGGGCGACCGCATCGGTGCTTCGATCGCCAGCGGCATCGGCGGCATGGACATGCAGCAGGCGGCGCATGAGCACTTCCTCGAGCGGGGCATCGAGCGCTTCTCGCCGTTCTGGACGCCCGGGATCATCCCCAACATGGGCGCGGGCTACGTGTCGATGGAGTTCGGCACGCGTGGTCCGCTGGCCTCGTCGAGCACGGCCTGTGCGGCCTCGTCGATGGCGATCGGCGATGCCGTGATGTACATCCGCGCGGGCCTGGCGGACGGCATGCTCGCCGGCGGCTCCGAGTGCGGCGTCACGCCCGTTGGCGTCGGTGGCTTCCACGGCATCCGTGCCTGTTCCACCCGCAACGACGATCCGGCCGGCGCGAGCCGCCCATTCGATGCCACGCGC
>JBILWG010000070.1:0-9203 GCA_044369995.1 Gaiellales bacterium
TCGCCGGCGGCTCCGAGTGCGGCGTCACGCCCGTTGGCGTCGGTGGCTTCCACGGCATCCGTGCCTGTTCCACCCGCAACGACGATCCGGCCGGCGCGAGCCGCCCGTTCGACGCCACGCGCGACGGCATCGTCCTCGGTGAGGCGAGCACCGTGCTCGTGCTCGAGGAGCTCGAGCACGCGATGAACCGCGGCGCGACGATCCTCGCCGAGGTGACGGGCTACGGCCTCTCGTCTGACGCGCACAACGTCACCGAGCCCGATCCGACGGGCGAGAACCCGGCCCGCGCGCTGCGCAACGCGATCAACGACGCCGGACGCTCGCGGGATGACATCCAGTACGTCAACGCGCACGGCACATCGACGCCGATCGGCGACGCCTCCGAGACGCGCGTGCTGAAGAAGGTCTTCGGTGAGCGCGCCTACCAGCTGCCCGTCTCGTCGACGAAGTCCATGACGGGGCACCTGCTCGGTGCGACAGGGGCCACCGAGGCCGCGATCTGCGTGCTGGCGATCCAGGGGGGCTACCTGCCGCCGACGATCAACCTGCATCATCCGGATCCCGAGTGCGACTTGGACTACGTTCCGAATGTGATGCGCGAGCAGACCATCGATATCGCCCTGTCCAATGGCTTCGGCTTCGGCGGGCACAACGCCTCGCTCGTGATCGAGCGCTTCCGGGAGCAGCGCGACCTGTGACGCCCGTCGAGGTCAATGTCGAGCGCTCGGGCGGCGAGGAGGGCGGCGGACGCCGTCATCCGAACACGTGCCCCGAGTGCCGCTCGCACTACCGCGATGACGAGCTTCGCCACGCGCAGCGGGTCTGCGCGCAGTGCGGGCACCACTTCGTGGTGGGCGCGATGGAGCGCATCGAGCAGCTCGTCGATCCCGGCTCGTTCGTCGAGATCGGTGGCGACCTCCGCGCAGCCGATCCGCTCGCCTTCGTGGACCTCAAGCCCTACACGGATCGCCTCGCCGACGCCGAGCTCCAGACGGGACTCGGTGACTCGCTCGTCGCGGGCCATGGGCGCATCGTGGGGCGCGAGACGGCGCTGGCCGTGATGGACTTCTCGTTCATGGGCGGCTCGATGGGCAGCGTCATGGGCGAGCGCTTCTGCCTCGCCGCCGATCATGCCGCTGCCTACGGCGTCCCGCTGATCAGCGTCACCGGCTCTGGTGGCGCGCGCATGCAGGAGAACATCCTGGCGCTGATGCAGATGGCGAAGACCGTCGGCGCAGTCGACAGCCTGCGCGAGGTCGGTCTGCCCTACATCTCCGTGCTCGCACACCCGACGACGGGCGGCGTGATCGCCTCGTTCGCCTCGCTCGGCGACGTTGTCATCGCCGAGCCCGGCGCCCTGCTGTCGTTCGCCGGCCCGCGCGTGGTCGAGCAGACGACGGGCGAGAAGGTGGCCGCCGACTTCGGCCGTGCCGAGTCCAACCTGCGCCTCGGCCAGCTCGACGCGGTCGTGCCGCGCCGCGAGCTGCGTGGCGAGCTCGCCAAGCTGCTGATGCTCTTCTCGCCGACCGAGGACGAGCCCACCGGCGACAGCGAGCCGTTGATGACGATCATCGAGGGCGAGGCGAATCCGATCGACAGGGTGCTCGGGCGCCTGGGACTGGGGCGACGACGTGGTTAGGGTCAGCGACGAGGTCCGCCGCCTCCGCAAGCGCTTCGAGGCGCGCGCCGAGGAGTCCCACATCTGGGATGCCGTTCAGCTGGCTCGCAATCCCGATCGCCCGTACACGCTCGATTACGCCGAGCGCCTCTTCACCGACGCCTTCGAGCTGCGCGGCGACCGCGCATTCTCCGACGACGAGGCGCTGATCACCCTGCTGGCGCGGTACCACGGCCAGACCGTGGTGGCGATCGGCCATCAGAAGGGTCGCGATCTGTCCGAGCGCACGCGCCGCATGTTCGGCATGCCGCATCCCGAGGGGTACCGCAAGGCGATCCGCGCTGTCGAGCTGGCCGATCGCTTCGGCTATCCGATCATCACGTTCGTGGACACGCCGGGGGCCTATCCGGGCGTCAACGCCGAGGAGCGCGGTCAGGCCGGCATGATCGCCCGCTCGATCCTCGCCTTTTGCCAGGCCAGCGTGCCGATCGTCGCCACGGTCATCGGCGAGGGCGGCTCCGGTGGTGCGCTGGCGATCGCCGTCGGCGATCGCGTCCTGATGCAGCAGAACGCGATCTACTCCGTCATCTCGCCCGAGGGCTGCGCTGCGATCCTCTGGAAGGACGCGGGACAGGCCCGCAAGGCCGCCTACGCCTTCCGTCCCACGGCCAGCGCGTGCCTCGACCTCGGCGTGATCGACCGCATCGTCGAGGAGCCCAAGGGCGGTGCCCACGAGGATGTCGATGCTGCGGCGAAGCTGCTCGACGACGCCATCCGCCAGTCGCTGGCGCAGGCCGAGATGATTCCCGCCGCCGAGCGCCGCCGCGCGCGCCGTGCGAAGTTCCGCCAGATGGGCGTGTGGGGCATGGTCGACGAGCCGACCAACCAGGACGTCTAGCTGCCGCCGACTCGGCCCTGGTGGATGCGGGGTCAAGCCGTGGTGCGGATGTCCCAAAGGGGTCAGACCCTATTGGGACATAGCCGCCGCCGGTAGACCGGCCGAGCCTGGCATGTCCCAATAGGGTCTGACCCCTTTGGGACATCCGCCTCAGGGGCGCAGCGGGAAGCTGCGGCCGGCGAGGCCCATCGTCGCTTGCGCCGTTACCCAGACGGGCGTGATTGCCGTGCCGCGTTGGTAGGCGAAGGAGCCATTCGCAGCCTGTAAGCCGGCGAGGTAGCTCCGCGCTGCGGCGTCGGAACGCCCTGCGCTGCCGAGACCAGAGAGCACCCAGGCGGTCGACTGTGCGTCAGGTGGCGAGCCGGCCGACAGCGCGTAGCCGCCGCGGCTCCGGAAACGCTTCAGCGACGCAAGGGCGCGCGTGATAACGGGATCGGTTCGCGAGATCCCTGCGGCAATCGCTGCCTGGATGCCCGTGGCGGTCAGGTTCGAGTCGCCATCGCCGCCGACCCCGACAGGCCATGAGCCGTCCGCGTTTTGATCCGCAAGCAGCGTCCGCTTCGCGGACGCTGGAATAGGCGCGCCGGCCGCCTTCAGCGCCAAGATGCCGAACTGATTGGTCGCCACCAGCGTGCCGATCCGCCCGCCGCGCAGCGAGGACTGGATGGTCTGCACAAAATCGCGGCCGCCCGCGTTCCGCGGGTTACGGCCGGCCGCGACGAGGGCGAGCGTTGCCACCTCGATGTCCGTCAGCGCCTGCAGTCTATCGGCGTGGCGCTCGATGCAGTCGGCGGGTCGGGCGGCGCTGCGCCCGGCGGAGACCAGGCCGAAGGTCACCCAGGCGGTGAGGTTCGCCGACGACACACCACCGGGCTCTCGGGCGCAGCCCTGGCGATCGAGGCTGCCGGCCAGATAGCCGCCGGCCGACGAGAGGCTCGCTGCGTGGGCCGGAGCAGCCAGCAGGAGCAGGCCGAGCGTCAGCAGGACCACCCGCATCATGGGCGCTCCTCTGCCGGCAGCCAGCGTCCGCGCATGCGGCGGGCGCTCCGCTCGAGCAGGGCGATCAAGGGCAGGCCGGCGACACCGAGGAGGATGACGTTGGTGAGCGCGTGCACGATGTCGAAGGGTACGGCGCGGGCGTGCACGGCGATGAAGGCCGACAGCGTCAGCGCCGGGCCGAAGGCGGCCAACTGCCAGATGTCCATGCCCGCTCCGAACACGAGCCCCCAGGCGCCGCCGAAGGCCATCAGCGCGATCCGGCTGCGCCGGAGCAGAGGGGCGAGCCAACCGCCGCTCGCTCCGGCGAGCCCCCACAGCAGCATCTGCCAAGGCGTCCAGGGGCCCTGGCCGAGAAAGGTGTTCGAGAGCAGAGCGGCACCGGCCCCGACGGCTGCGCCCGCTCGTGGACCAAGTGCCACGCCGGTGACGATCGCGATGGCGGTCACGGGCTGCGCGCTGGGGATGGCTGCGAAGGCGATGCGGCCCGCCGTGGCGGCGGCCACCAGCACGGCGACGAGCCCGAGTTCGCGCGCACCACCGCGGGTGCGCTCGTAGAGGACGAGGCCCAGGATCAGGGCCGCGAGCCCGCCGAGCGCGACGATCGCGGCGGCGCTCATGCGACCACCGTCTCGTCGAGGCGGCCATCGACCAGCTCCCAGCGCCGATCGGCGCAGGCACGCGCCAGCTCGAGGTCGTGCGTGGCGATGACGGCGCAGCCGCCACGGGCGGCATGGGCGCGAATCACCCTCACCAGCGTCGCGCGGTGGGCGGGATCCATGCCGCGGGTTGGCTCGTCGAGCAGCAGCACCTGCGGATCGAGGGCGAGCGCAGCGGCGATGGCGACGCGTTCGCGCTCGCCCACGGAGCAGTCGCGTGGATGCCGTGAGAGCAGGTGCTCCAGGTCCAGATCCGAAAGCGCCCGCTGCGCGGGCATTGGGTCGGAGCCGACCGTCTGCGGGCCGAGCAGGACCTCGTCGTACACGGTCTCGCAAAGCAGCCGCCGACCGGGATCCTGGGGGACGAACGCGACGCGTGGCACACGCTCCTCGACCGCCACCATCGTGATGTCGTCACCGTCGACGACCATCGTGCCGGCAGTCGGCCGCTCGAGGCCCGCGAGCGTGCGCAGCAGGGTGCTCTTGCCGCCGCCGTTCGGGCCGATCAGCGCCGCCACGCCACCGGCCGGTACGGCTGCCGTCGCGCCACGCAACACCGCGCGCTCGCCGCGCTCGACGACAAGGCCGTTCACCGCCAGTAGCGGGGCGCCTCCCGCAGCAGACGATGCGAGAGCGGGCAGCTCGGCGTGGATCGGCGCCTCGCAGAGTCGCCCGGCTCGCATGCCGATGACGCGATCAGTCAGGTGGCCGACACGGTCGTGGCGGTGCTCCGCGATCACGATCGCCAGGCCGCTATCGGCCAGCCGACGCAGCTCGCCGACCAGCTCGCAGGCGGTGTCGTCGTCGAGTTGCGCGGTTGGCTCGTCCAGCAGGAGCACCGCGGGCTCAGGCGCCAGCACGGCGGCGAGCGCCACGCGCTGGCGCTCGCCGCTCGAGAGCTGGTCGATCCGACGGCCGGCGAGGTGCTCGGACTGGATCCTCGCGAGGGCCGTCCGGGCCGCCGGCAGTAGCTCGGCAGCGGGGTAGCCGTGGCACTGGAGGCTGAAGGCCACGTCGCGCACGGGCTCGGCCATCACGGCCTGCGTCTCGGGATCCTGGAAGAGGAACCCGACGCGCTGGGCCAACTGGGCTGGCTCGACGGCACGCAGGTCCAGCCCGTCAACCGATCCGCCGCCACCGGCCTCGCCGCCATGGAAGGCCGGGGCCAGGCCGGCCAGGACGCGCAGCAGCGTCGACTTGCCGCTGCCCGACTCGCCCTGGAGCAATACGATTTCGCCAGGCTCGACGGCGAACGTCGCGCCGTCGAGCGCCCAGGGCGCGTCGGCGGTGTAGCGGTAGCGCAGGTCCTCGGTCGCGATTGCGCTCATGCCCGCGTCCTCAACGCACCCGCACCGACCAGCGAGAGGAGCAGCACGCCGCCGGCCACGACGAGGCCGGTGGTGCTCAGCAGCGGATCGGCGAGCGGGTAGATCGCGTACGGCACGAGACCGGCGATCAGCGCGAGGCCGACGACACAGCCGACGCTGCCGACGGCGAGTCCGAGCCGCTCCCCGCCGGTATAGGCGGGCTCGGGCAGCCGTGTCATCGTGCCCGCACCGTAGCCGCGGGCCACCATCGCCTCGGAGATGTCGACGCCGCGCTCGAGACTCGACGCGACGAGCGGCTCGATCAGCACGGCGCCCTGCCGGATGGCCGCGCGGCGTCCATGCCTGGGGCCAGCACCACGCAGCCGCAGCGACTCGTGCAGGCCAGTCGCGTCGCGGCGCAGGGTGGGTGCGAGCCGTGCCGAGAGTGCAACCGTCAGCGCCGAGCGCGGCACGATCCGACTCGCCAGGGCCTGGGTGCGGTCGGGATCCGCCAGGCGCAGGAAGGCCGCCGTCGCGAGGATCGCTGTCGCGAGGCGAAGGCCCGCGACCAGGCCGTAGAGGAGCTCCTCGCTGGTGATCTCGAAGTCGAAGAGGAGGAAGTGCGGTCCGCTCAGCAGCACGTGGTCGCCCTCGACGGCCACGAAGGGGTTGAGCAGGAAGATGAAGAGGCCCGAGATGAGCGCGACACGGAGCATCAGGCGGTGCGGTGGAGGTGCGGCGTGGTGCAGGAGGAGCGCGCCGACGAAGGCGGCTCCCACGATCAGCGGCTGCGAGGTGCCCAGCGCGATCACGATCAATGCGATCGCGACGAGCAGCGGCGGCAGAGGCGCCTTCACTGCACGCGCCCGCTGCCGCCACGGCAGACCACGTTGCCGTCGGCGTCGAGGCAGATCGCCGTGGCGTTGCGCACGATCTCGGGGCGCTGCACGAGGGCCTGCGCGGCGGCCTTCGCCGTGGCCTGGGTGACCCCGGCGACCACCACCACGGGTGGGTCGGTGGCCGCGTAGCCGTCGGTGGTCGCGACGATCACCGCGACGCCGTCGGGCACCTCCTGCGCACGGCCGAGGTCTGCATTCCACACCTGCACGTAGCCCTTGATGTCGATCCACGCGGTGAGTCCCGAGGCATTGGGATCGGCGACGGCCGGACCCCAGAGCGGGTCGCGATCCATCAGCTCGGCACTGCCGCCGACGATGGCGCGTGGGCCACGGGTGGCGGCGGGCTGGGCGACGTCGACGCCGGCGGTCCGCAGTGCAGTCGAGAGCGGAGGGTCAGCGGACACGCCGGCTGCCAGGCCGCCGAGGCCACGCGTCAGCGGCATCGGCCACTCGGCGATCACTGCGGGCACGTGCACACGGCCGTTCCAGCGATGAAGGTCCCACCAGACGCGATCGCCTGCGGCGATGGTGGTATCTGCGCCGCCCGCCGGCGCCTCGATCCCGTTCACCCAGAAGACCCAGTCCCGGGTTCCGTCCCCCTCCTCGCCGTCGATGCCTGTGACGTACCGGCCGCCGTAGCTGGTCGTCACCTTGGCGACCGAGCGCGTCGCGGCGATCACCGTCCCGGGCTTCCCCCGGCCGCTGGCGACCTTCGTCGCGCCCCAGTCCGCGGTCATGTTGACGCGAGCCCCCGGCGCCGATTGCGCCAGGGGCTGCGTCTTCGATGTGCCGCAGGCCGCAGCGAGTGCCGCGATCAGCAGGAATGCGGGGACGACCCGCAGCACGACTTAGCCGGCCAGCGTCTCGGACGCCGCGATGCGTCCCTTGGCCGGAATCTGCGCCGTCCAGGCACCGGACGGCATGATCGTGAGCGTGCCGTCGGCGGCGAGATTGCCCACCTTGGCGCCGTTGATCCAGAGGGGTGCCCCGCCGGCGACGATCGCCTTGGCGCCGCCGATTCGCGTGGCGCTGAACGTGACGGTGCCGTTGCCGTTGGCCTTGGCATCGAGGTCGTACGTGTACGGACCGTTCTTCGTCGAGTAGTCGCTGTCGACGAGCCAGACGACCTCGTCCGACGCCTTCAGCTGCGTGTCCGTGGCGCCCGTCATCGACAGCGTGCCGTTGACGAAGAAGGCCCAGTAGCCAGTGGCCGAGGCCGACGCGCCGACGATGCGGGTGAGGTACGCCGCGTTGTACGAGGCGTCGAACACGGCTGTGTACGGGAGCCCCGTCGCGACGATCTGGCCCATCGCGGTGTTGGCCTTGAGTGCGTGCCGCTTGCCCTTGGAGTCCACGTAGGACCTGGCACTCGACACGTCGGTTGCGGTGGCTCCGAAGACGTTCTTGGCGTCGGAGACGACGCGCAGGGTGGCCGCATTGGCGGTGGTGGGGATGAGGGCGACGGCGCCAATGGCTGCCGCCACGAGGAGATGCCTCGTACGCATGATCGAACGTCCTTCTCTCGAGGATTGTCCAGACGGGTCCGTCTGGTTCGGAGGCGGGTGTTCTGACTCGGATCGCACTTCCTCGTTGCCGAGGCCGCGTGTCTGGCCTTCCCAGATCCGAGGATCCAGTGACCGGTGCCGAGGCACCGCGACGAGCGGACGATCCTTACAGCGGCGGGACCGTGCCGGATTCGCACCGGACTTCCCCTTCCTCCGAGGCTGACGATAGCACCCGCGATGTGGCATGCTCGCGCTATGTCTCAGCGCCTCCCCCGTCCTCGCATCGAAGGCCAGCACCTTGCGGTCTCCTGCGGCCATCCCCTCGCCGTGCAGGCAGCCCTCCGTGTGGGCGCGGCCGGCGGCAATGCAGCCGATGCCGCTGCGGCTGCCGCTGCGGCGCTGACGGTGATCCTGCCCGATGCCTGTGGCCTTGGTGGCGATCTGCTCTGCATCATCCGCAAGGCCGACGGCACGACGACGGCGATCAACGGCGTGGGCAAGGCGCCGGCCGGCCTGCAGCTGCCGCTGCCAACCGACGGTGCGCAGGTGGCAGCAGTGCCGGGCTTCGTCCGCGGCGTGTGCGATCTCATCGAGCAGGCCGGCACGCTCACGCGCGCCGAGGTGCTGGCGCCGGCGCTCGAGCTGGCCCGTGATGGCGTGCCGATGACGCGCGACACCGAGGATGCGCTGCTCGCCTACGTCGAGCGCCTCTCGCGCGGCGGTGCCGACGGCTCGCCGTGGGTCAAGGCCCGCGACAAGGGCGCCGGCACGATCGTGAAGCTGCCCGAGACCGCGGCGACGCTCCAGACTGTCATCGACGGCGGGGCCGAGGCGTTCTACAACGGTCCGATCGCCGAGGCGATCGTCCGCGCCATGGCCCGCGAGGGCGGCGCGATGTCGCTCGAGGATCTTGCCTCGCACGAGAGCGTGATCCGCCCGCCCGTCGCCACCGACTATCGCGGGGTGACGGTGCTGGCCCAGCCGCCGTCCTCGCAGGCGATGCTGCTCACGATGGCGTTGCGGCGCCTCAGCGCCGAGCCGGCTTCCGATGCCTCGCCGGTCGCGCATCACCGCGCGGTCGAGGCCATGACGGGCGCTTTTGCCTTCCGCGATCGGATCACCCAGGACGGTGCGGACGCCGAGTTGATGGCGCTGGCCGATTCGATTCCGATTGCCGATCGCGCGAGCCGCGTCGATCACGCCAAGGGCTACAACCACACGACGTCGGTGACGGTCGCCGACTCTGACGGCACGGTCGTCTCGATGCTCGTCAGCGTCTTCGACGCCTTTGGCTGCGCCACGTGGGTGCCAGAGGGCGGGT
>JBILWG010000071.1:0-9189 GCA_044369995.1 Gaiellales bacterium
AGGGGTCTGGCCCCTTTGCTTAAGCAAAGGGGCCAGACCCCTCTGCAAAGACGGCGGTCTAGGCGACCGTGACGTCGTTGCAGAGGTAGACGTCCTGGATTGCGTTGAGGAGCTCGATGCCCTCGGCGCGCGGACGCTGGAAGGCCTTGCGGCCGGAGATCATGCCCATGCCGCCGGCGCGCTTGTTGACGACCGCGGTGTAGACGGCATCGTGCAGGTCGTTATCGCCCGAGGCGCCGCCGGAGTTGATCAGGCCGGAGCGGCCCATGTAGCAACCGGCGACCTGGTAGCGGGTCATGTCGATCGGGTGATCCGACATCAGGTTCTCGTAGACGCGCTTGTCGGTCTTGCCGAACTTGAGGTCGAGGAAGCCCGGGGCAGCCGTCTCCGGTGCCTTCTGCTTGATGATGTCGGCCTGGATCGTCACGCCGAGGTGGTTGGCCTGGCTCGTCAGGTCGGCTGCCGTGTGGTAGTCGGGGCCGCCGTCCTTCGGCGAGAAGGCCGAATTGCGGAGGTAGCACCACAACACCGTCGCCATGCCGAGCTCGTGGGCGGCCTGGAACGCATCCGAGACCTCCATGATCTGTCGCTTCGACTCCTCGGAGCCGAAGTAGATCGTCGCGCCAACCGACGTCGCACCCATCTCATAGGCCTGCTGGATCGAGGCGAACATGATCTGGTCGTAGCCGTTGGGATAGCTGAGGAACTCGTTGTGGTTGAGCTTGAGCATGAACGGAATGCGATGCGCGTACTTGCGCGAGACGGACCCGAGCACACCGAGCGTCGAGGCTACCGCGTTGCAACCGCCCTCGATCGCGAGCTCGACGATGTTGGCCGGATCGAAGTAGTCGGGATTCTTCGCGAACGAGGCACCGGCGGAGTGCTCGATGCCCTGATCGACCGGAAGGATCGACAGGTACCCCGTACCGGCCAGACGGCCGTGGTTGTACATCTGCTGCAGGCTCTTCAGCACCGGCACCGGGCGGTCGGTCTCGCGCATCACGCGATCGACGAAATCCGTGCCCGGCAGGTGCAGGCGCCCCTTGTCGATCGTCGTGCAGGTATGTCCGAGGAGATAGTCGGCCTTGTCGCCGAGGATCTCGCTGATTCCATCGATGCCCGTTGCTGCCACGGTTGTTCCTCCGTTGAGATGAGCGGAACGATACCGCGTCGGCCCCGCTGGCGCGTGCCACGTGGCGGGCCGCTACGCGAAGTACGTGTCGTCGTGCTGATACGGCGGTGCGCAGCAGCAGAGCAGCCGCACGTCCGTCGTCGCAGTCAGCTGGTGCCAGCTGCCGGTAGGGATCAGGATGGCGTCTGAAGGGCCGACCACGCGCGTCTCGCCGTCCACCTCCATGATCGCCTCGCCGGCGAGCAGGAGGTACAGCTCCTCGGCGACGCGGTGATAGTGCCGGGTCGTCGCGGTGCCGGCGGCGAGCGTCGCCTCGGCCAGGCTCTGGTTGCGCGCCGACGTGTCGTTGGGGTGGAACAGCTCGCGGATCGTCGAGCCGTCGGCCGTCACGAACGGCGCGGCATCACGATCGCGATTGCGGATCTCCACGGTCAGTCGGCCATCGTCGTCAGGGCGAATCGCGCCGCCCCACGGAGCGCGCACTGGTCGTCGAGGATGACGCGGACGGCGATCTGCTCGAGCAGGCCGTTGTAGCGCCCCTTCGCGTGGAAGGCATCGAGGAAGCCGCCGCGGCGCAGCAGCGGCAGAATCCGTGGTGCGATCCCGCCGCCGATGTACATGCCGCCGGTCGCGAGCAGTACCAGCGCGAGGTTGCCGGCCTGCGCGCCGTAGGCTCGTGCGAACAGCTCGAGGGTGAGGACCGCGCTGAGGTCCGAGTCGGCCAGCGCAGCGCCCGAGATGGCGGCGCTGGGGTCGCCGGCAGCCATGCCGGCGAGCAGCTCGGGGGAGGCGGTGGCCCGACCCGTCTCCGTCACGAACCGCCAGATCGCGTGGATCCCGGGGCCCGACACGATGCGCTCCGCGCTGACGTGGCCCCACTCGGGGTGCTGCTGGCGCAGCCAGAGCAGCAGGGCCTCCTCGTCGGCGTCGCGCGGTCCGTAGTCGATGTGTCCGCCCTCGCTCGAGAAGGGGTGCCACGTGTCGCCGATCGCGACCATGCCGGCAATGCCGAGGCCGGTGCCGGCCGAGCACACGGCCCGATTGCCGCCGAGGCCGATACGGTCGGGCTGCAGCTCCTCGACCTGTGCGGCGCCCAGCTCGCCGATGCCCCATGCGTTGGCGAGCAGGTCGTTGAGCAGGTAGCCGCGGTCGCAGCCGATGGCGACACGCACCTCGGCCTCGTCGACAGCCCACGGCAGGTTGATCGGGCGGGCGTGGCCGCCGACGATGGGGGCGGCGATGCCGATCGCCGCCGCGGCCACTGGGCCGGGATGGTCCGCGAGGTACTGCCGGATCAGCGCCTCGAGTGACGCGGAACCAGGTACGTCGTAGGTCTGCGCCTGCTGGAGCGCGACGGGTCCGTCGCCCGGTACGACGCGCGCGAACCGCGCGTGCGTGCCGCCGATGTCGCCGGCGAGGACCGCGTGTGGCGTCATGCGACGATCGCGACGCGGTCGAGCGACTTGAGGGCATCCTCGTACCCGAGGGGCGCGCTGTAGACGGTGTCCAGCGCCTCGCCGAGCAGGCCTGCGCTGCACGCCGGTCCGTTCCCCGGCGGGATCGCGATCCCCGCGATCGTGACGGCCTCGACCAGCTCGGTGCCGGATCCGGGCCGCAGCGTGACATTGACGTTCGCGCGGACCGCGATCCAGGCGGCGAGCAGCATCGCGGCGGGCGATTGCACGTTGCCGACGACGTCGCCGGAGGGTGCGAAGGCAAGGGTGCCCTGGGCGTGCTCGCTGGAGAACACGGCGCTGATCCGCTGGCGCCACCCGAAGGTGCGCAGCCAGGCGAGGTCCCGCGACGGATGCTCCAGCGCGGTGCCATGCGCGAAGCCGATGGCGCGGGCCGGATCGGGATCGCGATCGCTGTCGAAGACTGTGACGTGCGCGGTAATCGCGAGGGCCGCCTCGATCTGCCCGTGGTCGTACCCCGGCAGCCAGGCGACGGTCGGCAGCCCGCGTGCCAGCAGCGGCGCCACGAGTGAGGTGGCGTGGGCGAGGCGGCTCTGATTGGCGGTGATCACGATGTCCTCGACCAGCACCTGCATGCCGCCTTCGCCGAGCTCGATCAGGCGCACGCGCACGTCGGCATCGAGGCGATCCTCGGCGTGCTCGGTCAGGCGGATCATGCGCGCGGGGTGGAGCGCGGTCTCCTGCATCGACGCGCGATGCGCGTTCGTCTTGTGCGGGTCGGGCGCCACGATCAGATTCATGGTGCGCAGCGAGACGTGATCGCCCCCGAGGTGATCGGCCTCGCGCAGCAGCTTGGCGAGCGCATCGGCGACGACGTCGGTCGATGTGCCCTTGGCCGTCCAGTGCAGCCCCCGGCTGGATAGCTCCCGGACCGCGGTCGCGACGCGTGTCATAGTCGCCGCCACTTCCTGCCGTCGGCGCGGATCAGCGCGTCGGCGGCCGGCGGGCCGGGCGTGCCGGCGATGTACGGCTCCAGCGGCACCTCGCTTCGCTGCCACGCGTCGATCACCGGATCGACGATCCGCCAGGCCTGCTCGACCTCATCGGCGCGGGTGAACAGCGTCGCATCGCCGCGCAGGGCGTCGAGGATCAGGCGCTCGTACGCCTCGGGCGTGTCGCGGGTGAATGTTTCGCCGTAGAGGAAGTCCATGCGGACGGGGCGCAGCTCCTGCGCAACGCCCGGTGCCTTCGCCTCGATGCGCAGCGAGGCACCCTCGTTCGGCTGGATCGACAGGGTCAGCAGGTTCGGGCGGATGCTCTGGGCGACCTTGGCGTCGGCGAAGGGCTTGTGCGGCACGGGACGGAACGCGATGGTGATCTCCGTCGAGCGACGCGGCATGCGCTTGCCGGCGCGGATGTAGAACGGCGTGCCGGCCCAGCGCCAGTTGTTGACCTCCAGCTTGAGTGCCGCGAAGGTGTCCGTCGTCGAGGTGGGGGGAACGCCCTCCTCCTCGAGGTAGCCCGGCACCGGACCGCCGTCGACGTCGCCCGCCGTGTACTGGCCGCGGGCGGAGGCGACGCAGCGAATGGACTTGAGGGCCTTCTCCTTCTCGTCGCGAATCGAGTCGGCGTCGAAGACGGCAGGCGGCTCCATCGCCGTCAGGGCGACCAGCTGCATCACGTGGTTCTGGATGACGTCGCGGATCGCACCCGATTGGTCGTAGTACCCGGCCCGCCCACCCGTGCCGAGGTCCTCCGCCGCGGTGATCTGCACGTGATCGATGTAGCGGCGATTCCAGAGCGGCTCGAAGATGCCGTTGGCGAAGCGGAAGACGAGCAGGTTCTGCACTGTCTCCTTGCCGAGGTAGTGGTCGAGCCGCAGGATGTGCGCCTCGTCGAAGGCGGCCGTGACCTCGTCGTTGAGCGCGATCGCCGACTCGAGGTCGTGGCCGAAGGGCTTCTCGATCATCAGCACGGACTCGGGATCCGCGCCACGTGCCAATCCGACCGCGTGCAGCGACTGGGCGATCGTCCCGAAGAAGCGCGGTGCGACGGCGAGGTAGTAGAGGCGACGCGTCGGCCCACCGGCCGCCTTGTCGCCGGCGGCGAGGCGGGTCTTCAGCTTCTCGAACAGGGCCGGCTTGGTGAAGTCGCCCTGGATGTAGTCGCAGCGCTCGAGCAGCAGGTCCAGTTGCGCCGTGTCGACCGGCGTCCGGGAGTGCTGCGTGACGGCGTTGATCATGTGCTCCCGGAAGGTGTGCTCGGGCATGCGCGAGCCGACGCCGAGCAGACGGAAGCGCTGGGGCAGCCGCCCCTCGACGAACAGGTTGTAGACCGCGGGCAGCAGCTTCTTGGCGGCCAGGTCGCCGGACGCGCCGAACAGCACGTAGGTCGCGGGCTGCACCTCCGCGCCGGGAACGTCGGCGGCGAAGGGGTTGTCGGGCTCGTCGGAATCGGTCATGGGTCGGGCGGCCTCCTGAGGCGGAACAGTACCCCTTCGTCCGTGGGGGCGCATGGGGCTTTCGTTCCGCCGCCACTCCGCGTACGCTTCCAGCCAGCAGATGCGTCGACGTGCGTCGCGCAGGGAGGACGGTTTCGGTGGGTGACGTTGCATTCCATACGGCGACGACGGTCGATGAGGCGCTGAGCCTGATCGGCGATGGGTCGAGCGCGAAGGTCGTGGCCGGTGGTTCCGACCTGATCGTGCAGGCGCGCGGCGGACGCGAGTTGCCCGCCAACGTGGTGGCGATTCACCGCATCGACGCGCTCCGCGGCATCGATGCCTCGGGCGATCTGACGCTCGGAGCACTCGTCACGCACGCCGAGATCACGGCGAGCGCCGCCGTGCGGAGCACGTGGACCGCGCTTGCCGACGCCTCCGCGATCGTCGGCTCCCATGCCACGCGCAACGTGGGCACGATCGGCGGCAACGTCATGAACGCCTCGCCTGCGATGGAGACCGGGGCACCGCTGATCGTCTTGGGCGCGACCGCCACGCTGCGCTCTGGCGCCGGCGATCGCAGCGTGCCGGTCGAGGAGCTGTGGACCGGGCCTGGCAGGACGTCGGCCCAGCCCGGCGAGCTGCTCGTCGATGTCTCGATGCCCGCTCTGCCCGCGCACTCCGGCAGCGCGTACGTCCGGCTGGAGTACCGTCGCGCGATGGAGATCGCCATCGTCGGCGCGAGCGCCTGCGTCACGCTGGACGGCGATACCATCACGGCAGCGAAGGTGGCCCTGACCGCCGTTGGTCCCACGCTGCTCCGCAGCCCGGCGGCCGAGGCCGCGATCATCGGCACGCGTGGCGATGCGGCTGCGCTCGAGGCCGTCGCCGCCGGTGCCTCCGACGATGCCTCGCCGATCTCGGATCTGCGCGCCAAGGAGGACTACCGGCGCGCGATGATCGGCGTGATCGCCAAGCGCGCTGTCGATGTCGCTGTTCGCCGTGCCCGCGGCGAGGAGTTCCCGATCCCGGCCACGCCGGTCTTCATGGAAGGTTCTGCACGATGAAGCACGCCGCCACGCTGCATGTCAACGGGATGGCCTATCCCGTGGAACTCGAGGGCGACGCGACCCTCCTCAACGCGATTCGCGAGGACATCGGACTGACCGGCACCAAGACGGGCTGCGACGACTGCGAATGCGGCGCCTGCATGGTGATGGTCGATGGGCGACCCGTCAACGCGTGCACGTACCTCGCCCTGCAGGCCGTGGGCTCCGAGGTGACCACCGTCGAGGGACTCGCCGACGGGGACGAGCTGAGCGCGATCCAGAGCGCGTTCCTCGAGGCCGGCGGCGTCCAGTGCGGCTACTGCACGCCGGGCATGCTCGTCTCGGCTCACGCGCTCCTGCGGCAGAACCCGGATCCCTCGGAGGAGGAGATTCGGCTGGCGCTGAGCGGGAACCTCTGCCGGTGCACGGGGTACGCGAAGATCGCCGAGGCCGTGATGACCGCGGCCAAGGCCAGCGCCTAGCCCGCACGGGGGTAGCACGCCGCAGGTGGTTCGGTGGTGGGCCGCTGCCTGCCGCGACGGGGCGCGCCCTGCGGCTCCGACGGCGGTAGGCTCCAGCCATGGCTCCTGCACCTGCGCTGATACCGCTGTATGACGCTGAGGGCGCGCGGGCGGTCGACGCCCACGCCATCGACACGCTCGGCTGCTCCAGTGAGGCTCTGATGCGGGCCGCCGCGGCGGCAGCGGCGCGCGTGGTGCGTGGGCGCTTTCCCCGTGCGCAGCGCATCGTCGTGGTGTGCGGTGCGGGCAACAATGGCGGCGACGGCTTCGAGGTGGCGCGGCTGCTTGCCGCGCACGGTCGCGCGGTGCGCGTTCTGCGCGTCGCCGCGCGCGCGTCCACGGGTGATGCGGCGCTGATGCTGAGCGGCGCCGTGGCGGCGGGCGTGACGGTGGTGGAACGACCTGATGGCGAGCTCGGCGCAGACCTCGCTGACACCGAGCTCGTGATCGACGCACTGCTCGGCACCGGTGCCCGTGGCGCGCCAACCGGTGGGGCGAGCGCTGCCATCAGGGCGATCCGCGAGGCGATGCTGCCCGTCGTCGCGCTCGATGTGCCGAGCGGCGTCGATGCGGCCACGGGCGAGCAGGCTGATCCTGCCATCCAGGCCGACGTCACCGTCGCCTTCCATGCCGGCAAACTCGGGCTCTGCATCGCGCCTGGGTGCGACCTCGCGGGTACTGTCGTGGTGGTGCCGATCGGCATTCCCGAGGAGACGCCGGTCGCGCCTGCGGCCGTGGGCATTCGAGATGGTCGGACGCTGCTGCCCGGGCGGACCAGCGGCGGCTCGAAGTATGACGCCGGGGCAGTGCTGGTTGTCGGCGGCGCAGTCGGCATGGCCGGTGCGCCAGCACTCGTCGCTGCGTCGGCTCTGCGGGCCGGTGCGGGTGTCGTGACCGTGCTGGCACCGGAGTCGGTGCAGCCGACGGTGGCCGCGCTCGCCCGCGAGGTGATGGTGCGTCCGCTGCCGTCCGCCCGACCCGACCTCGAGATCGAACGCTATGCCGAGCGTGCCGCGTGCGTCGTACTGGGGCCGGGGCTCGGACGCGCCCCGGAGGCTGAGATGCTCGTGCGTGCAGCGCTCGCCTTGGACCGCCCGCTCGTCGTCGACGCCGATGCACTCTGGTGGGTCGCGCGCGAGCCATCGCTGATCGCGGACCGCACAGCGGCGACGGTCATCACACCGCATGCCGGCGAGGCTGCCCGATTGCTCGGCATCGAGGCGACGGCGCTGGCCGCTCGACGCCTCCAGTCGCTGCGGGATCTGGTCGATCTGACTGGTGCCGTCACGCTCCTGAAGGGCGCCGACACCCTCGTGCTCGCACCCGATGGGCGGCTGGCGGTGCGGCTCGATGACTGCGCTGCGCTTGCCACCGCCGGCTCGGGGGATGTGCTCGCCGGGGTCATCGGCGCGTGCATGGCGCGCGGAGCCGATGCGTGGACCGCTGCCAGTGCCGGTGCGGCGGCGCACGTGGCCGCCGGGCGGGCGGCGGCGGCGGCGCGACCCGGCGGGGCTATCATTGCCGGAGACCTGCTCGAGCACCTCGCCGTGCTCGCCCAACCTGGGAGCTCCCTGTGATCGATCGTCCCGTCAGCGAATTCATGGACACGGACCGCCCGACGGTGACGTCCACCACGACGATCAAGGATCTCGTCCACCTGCTCGCCACGCAGGATCTCGACAGCGTGGCCGTCGTCGACGGAACCGCCGTCGTCGGCGTGGTGACGGATCAGGATCTGCTGTACCAGGAGGTGGAGGCCGACGAGCACGTGCCCTACGTCGCTCCGTTCCTCGATTGGGTCGTCTACGTGCAGAGCCTCGGCTCGTGGGAGCGGCACGTCGAGAAGGCCTTCGCGGTGACGGTCGCCGACCTGATGTCCACCGATGTCCACACGGCCACGGCGGACGAGACGATCCACGAGGCGGCCAAGACGATGGCGAAGGAGGGCGTGTCCATGCTGCCCGTGCTGCGGGACGGGGCGTACGTCGGCGTGATCGCACGCGGTCACGTCGTCTCCGCGCTCAATCGCTTCGAGTTCGGGGGAGGCTCCGAATAGCGCCCTCGCGCCAGCGCAGCCTGGTCGAGATCGACCGTGCTGCCGTGGCGGCGAACGTCCAGCGCCTGCTGGCGGCGGCGGGCGGTGCCGAGGTCTGGCCGGTGATCAAGGCGAATGCCTACAGTCACGGAGCGGTCGATGCCGGGCGCGCCGCGGTGGAGGCGGGGGCGACGCGTCTCTGCACGGCGACGCTGGACGAGGCTCGCGCCGTCCGCGCCGAGTTGCCCGATGTGCCGCTGCTGGTCCTCTCGCCGCTGTCCGCTGGCGAGGAGGATGGGGTCGCGGAGATCGGTGGCGTCGCGGTGACGATCGGCACGCCGGAGGCCTGGGTGCGTCTGCGCGACCGGCACGACATCGACGTGCACGTGAAGGTCGACACCGGCATGGGGCGCTGGGGTCTTGCGCCCGAGCTGGCTCTGCAGGTGGGGGAGGAGCTCGTCCGCGGCCCGCGCCCCGCCCGGCTCGTCGGCCTGATGAGCCATCTGGCGACCGCCGATGAGCCTGACCGCGCCTTCGTCGACCTGCAGGCCGATCGGTTTCGCGCCGTGGCCGAGGCCTTCCCCGCGTGTCCGCGCC
>JBILWG010000236.1:0-2802 GCA_044369995.1 Gaiellales bacterium
GCTGGCCGGCCGCTGCTCGAACATCGTCGTCCAGATCGACGACGGCGAGATCATCACGATCACCGACGACGGCCGTGGCATCCCGGTCGATATCCACCCCGAGCAGAAGGTCTCCGCACTCGAGCTCGTCTTCACCAAGCTCCACGCGGGTGGTAAGTTCGGCGACGGCGGCTACAAGGTCTCCGGCGGTCTGCACGGCGTCGGCGCGAGCGTCACCAACGCGCTGTCCGACTGGCTCGAGGTCGAGGTGCGGCGCGACAAGCGCCTGTGGAGCCAGCGCTACCAGCGCGGCGTGCCCGACGGCCCGGTGAAGGACGTGCGTGCGCTCGAGAAGGGCGAGGGCACCGGCACCACCGTGAAGTTCACGCCCGACCGCACCATCTTCGACAAGAACGCGCACCTTTCGAACACGACGGTGCAGCAGCGCCTGCGCGAGAAGTCGTTCCTCGTGCGCGGCCTGTCGTTCACGCTGCGCACGCCCGACGGCGCCGAGCACACGTACAAGAGCGACAACGGCCTCGCCGACTACGTGCACGAGCTCAACGAGAGCCGCGACGTCGCGCATCCCACGATCATCTCCCTGAGCGGCGAATCGGGCGGGATTCCGATCGAGATAGCGCTGCAGTGGACTCTTGCGCCCGACGATCGCGTCTTCTCCTTCTGCAACGTCGTCAACACCGTCGACGGCGGCGCACACGTCTCCGGCCTGCGCCGCGCACTCACGCGCGTCCTCAACCAGGCCGCCTACGACGCGGGCCGGCTGAAGAAGGACAAGGGCGAGTCGCTCGACGCCAAGGACGTCGCCGACGGTCTGACCGGCGCGATCTCCGTGATGCTCGAGGATCCGCAGTTCGAGGGCCAGACGAAGGGACGCCTCAACAATCAGGAGGCGCAGACCGCTGTCGCGGCCTTCACCGGCCAGGCGCTGGCCGACTGGCTGGCCGACAAGAGGAACGCCGACGACGCCAAGAAGGTGCTCGACCGCGTCGTGCTGGCGCGCGACGTGCGCCTGGCCAAGACGAAGATCTCGAAGAAACTGCGCAACGCGGCGACGTCGATCATGAGCGACTCGAACCTGCCGGGCAAGCTCGCCGACACGATCGACAACCCCTCGATTCCCACCATCGAGCGCGAGATCTTCATCGTCGAGGGCGACTCCGCCGGCGGCAGCGCCAAGCAGGCCCGCGACAACGCGACACAGGCGATCCTGCCGATCCGCGGCAAGATCCTCAACGTGCTCGGCGCCAAGAACGGCAAGGCGTTCGACAACGCCGAGGTCGACTCCATCCTCGTGGCGCTCGGCGGCCGCAAGGACGTGATCGGCTCCACGCTCGTGGCCACGCTCGAGGAGGACCAGCTGCGGTACGGCAAGGTCGTGATCACGGCCGACGCCGATGCCGACGGTGCGCACATCACCAACCTGCTGATCACGCTGTTTCACGAGCTCTTCCCCGACCTCCTGGCCGGCGGCCGCGTCTTCCTGGCGCGCCCACCGCTCTTCCGCATCTCGCTGAAGGACGGCTCGGCCGTCTACGTGCACACCGAGGACGAGTTGCGCGACACGCTCGCCAAGACCAAGCGCACCGGCGACAACGTCACGCGCTTCAAGGGCCTCGGCGAGATGAACCCCGACCAGCTGCGCGAGACCGTGTTCGACCCGGCCACGCGCCGCCTGCAGCAGATCTCGATCGAGGACGCCGCCGAAGCGGCCAAGACCGTCGATCTCGTGATGGGCTCGAACCCGGCGCCGCGCCGCGCGTGGCTCGAGGAGTCGGCCGCCGATTCCGAGGTGCTGGTGTGAGCCGCAAGAAGGCGAACCCGGACGACGCGCAGCTCGACCTCTCCGTCGGGGAGACCGACGAGCCGACGGCCGAGCACGAGGCTGCCTCGGAGGCGCCCGTGATCGACGCTGCGGCCACCGAGGTGCTGGTCGACATCGCCGAGACCGATCCCGACGACGGCGACGACGACGGAGACACCGAGGCCGGCAGCGGCGATGGTGGCGAGGACGACGGCAGCGGCATCGCGCGCCTCGACTGGGAGGGCGACTCGATCGACGCCTCCGACGCGCTGCTCGAGCGGGCGCTGTCGTACGGCATGTACGTCAACCTCGGGCGCGCCCTCCCCGACGTGCGCGACGGCCTCAAGCCGGTGCAGCGCCGCATCATCCACGCGATGGACGAGCTCGGTGGCCGCGCAGGCCGGCCGTACCAGAAGTCCGCGCTGACGGTCGGCCACGTGATCGGCAACTACCACCCGCACGGCGACTCCGCGGTCTACGACGCGATGGTGCGCATGGCGCAGGGCTTCGTGCTCAACGTGCCGCTCGTCGACGGCCAGGGCAACTGGGGCAGCGTCGGCCCGAAGGAGTACTCGGATCCGCCCGCCGCCTACCGCTACACGGAGGCCCGCCTCTCCCCCGCCGCCACTGCCTGGCTGAGCGACCTGCGCCCGGAGATCGTCCGCGAGTACCAGCCGAACTTCACGGAGAAGAAGCAGGAGCCCTGGGTCCTGCCCGTCACGTTCCCGAACCTGCTCGTCAACGGCTCGCGCGGCATCGGCTGGTCGATGGCCTGCGAGGTGCCGCCGCACAACCTCGCCGAAGCGTGCGCCGCCGCGATCAAGCTGGCCGAGAACCCCGATGCGTCGCTGAAGGACCTGCTCAAGGTCATGCCGGGCCCCGACTTTCCGACCGGCGGCATCGTGGTGGACCCGGAGGGGCTGCTCGAGGCGTACGAGAAGGGCCAGGGCACGATCCGGCTGCAGGCGCGCTTCCACACGGAGCAGCTGTCGGGCGGCGTG
>JBILWG010000072.1:0-9114 GCA_044369995.1 Gaiellales bacterium
ACGCGTTGGCCGGCTTGAGGTCGCGATAGCCCTTCTCGCGCGCCGAGTCGTACGACTCGCGGAACAGCACGAACTCGAGCTCGGAGCCGATCTTCGCGTTCCAGCCGCGCTCGGCGAGACGCGCGATCTGGGCGCGCAGGATCTGCCGCGGCGATTCCACCACCGGCGAGCCATCGTGGTGCATGACGTCGGCGAGGCAGAGCACCGTGCCCTCGAGCCACGGCATCGGGCGCAGCGAGGAAAGATCGGGCTTGAGCACGAAGTCGCCGTAGCCGGACTCCCAGCTGGTGAGCGCGAAGCCGGGCACCGTCGCCATCTCCATGTCGACGGCGAGCAGGTAGTTGCACGCCTCGGCCCCGTGCGCGGCGATCTCGTCGACGAAGGCGTCGGCATCGAGGCGCTTGCCCTGCAGGCGGCCCTGCATGTCCGTCATCGCGAGGACGACGGTATCGATCTCGCCCTTGGCGACAAGGTCGCGCAACTCATCCAGCGTCACGGTGTCTCCTCCCGGAGTGACAGCGGCACCCTACCGGGGCGCGCTGGCGACCGCTACCCGTTGGGGTTGAAGAAGCCCTGATCGACGAGGCGCTGGCGATCCTCCGCCGAGACCTCGACGTTGGCGGGCGTCAGCAGGAAGACCTTCTCGGCGATGCGCTGGATCGCGCCGTCGAGCGCGTAGGTCATACCGGAGCTGAAGTCGATCATCCGCTTGGACAGGTCGGGCTCGGACGTCTGCAGGTTGACGATCACCGGCACGCCGTTCTTGAAGCGATCGGCGATCTGCTGCGCGTCGTTGTAGGAGCGCGGCGCGATCACGTGTACCCGCACGGCACCCTGCGCCTTCTTCTCCGGCGCGGAGCGCAGCACCCCGATCTCGCCGGTGGCGGTGCCACGACGCGGCCGACCAGCAGCCGTCTCCTCCTCGTGGAAGGCGTCGTCGTAATCGGGCGCGGGCGTCGAGGAGCGACGCCGATCGAGGCGCCGGACCGATGACTTGCGCGGTGCGGGCTCCGGATCGTCGTGGACCGTGGAGAAGTCATCGTCGTAGAGGCTCTCGTCCTCAGCAAGGCCGAAGTAGACGAGGGTGCGGTGCCAGATGCTGGACATAGGAATCAGTGTAGAGGTCAGGCGGACGGATATCCGCTTTTTTGCTCTTTACGGCGCGAGCAGCACGCTTCCTGCCCGCACGAGCGTCGCACCCTCTTCGACGGCCACCTCGAAATCCTGGCTCGTCCCCATCGACAGCGCCTGGAAGCGGTGCGTCCCCGTCCAGCGCTCCGCCGAGCGCGCGGCGAGCTCGCGCAGCGCGGCGAACGCGGCGCGCGACTGCTCCGCATCCGCGGCGAATGCGGGCATCGTCATCAGGCCCGTCACGTTCACGTTCGCCAGCGGCGCGAGCAGCTCCAGCAGCGCGTCGAGCTCCTGCGGTGCGACACCATCCTTGTCCGGGTCGCCTGCCGTGTTGACCTCGATCAGGACATCCTGCGGCGCGGGCGAGCGACGCTCGATCTGGGCAGCCGTCGACTCGGTGAACAACGAGTGGATCAGATTGACGCGCCCGGCGATCTCCCTGACCTTGCGGCTCTGCAGGTGCCCGATGAAGTCCCACGTGAAGAGGTCGCCGTACGCGTCCTGCTTGGCGACCAGTTGATCGGTGCGGTTCTCCCCCACGCGCGTGATCCCGGCAGCGTGCAGGAGCGGCAGATCCTCGGCGGCGAGGTACTTGACCGCCGCCACGATCTCGATCTCGCTCGCGTCGCGTCCCGCGCGAGCGGCGGCGGCGGCGATGCGCTCGCGCGTGGCGGCGACGCCCGCCTTCACGTCATCAGGATTCCTCGACATCAGGCTCCTCACGGTACGCGATGACGCCCTGGCGCCCCGTCGTGGCGCCGTCGCGGCGATACGAGAAGAAGGTGTCGGCATCGGTGATCGTGCAGAGCCCGGCGATCTCGATCGCGTCGGGCGACAGACCCGCCTGGATCAGCGCCGTACCGGCGCTCGCGGCGAGATCGGCGGTGCCACCGGTGGCGACGCGGTCGCCGAAGCACTCGCGCAGCTGCACGGCGACGTCCTCCCCCACCTCGTAGGCGAGCGGGCCCGCGCACGGACCGACCGCGGCGGCATAGGCGCCGGGGCCGAGCGCGGCGACGGTCTCCTCGATCACGCCCGCGACGAGCCCCTTCCACCCGGCGTGGACGACACCGAGCGACGAGCCATCCAACGCGGCGATCACGATCGGCACGCAGTCGGCCGACAGCGCGACGAGGCCGAGCTCGAGCTCGCGCGTGATGAGCGCGTCGGCCTGCGGCAGCTCGCCCTGCGGGTCGAGATAGCCGCCGAGCAGCGGCTCGGCAACGTGGACCACGTTGCCGTGCACCTGATGATTCTGCACCGTCCTTGCCGGATCGGCACCGACGGCGGCGCAGAGACGGCGGCGATTCTCGGCGACGGCGGCGCGTTCATCACCCGCGGTGAACCCGAGGTTGAGCGACGCGAACGGCCCCTCCGACACCCCGCCACGCCGGCTCGTGAAGGCCGCGACGACACCGGCCGGACCCTGCCAGCGCAGCAGCGGAAACGCGGCGAAACTGTCCCAGGCGAGCGGCATGCCGTGAGGGTACCGATACTCGGGCTACGCTGCGGGTGCATGCCGAACTTCGCCGAACGCCTGTCTGCCGACAACCTCGCGATCCTCGCGCTCCTGGTGCCGATTCTCGTGTTCTCGATGGTGCTGCACGAGATGGCGCACGCGTACATGGCGAACCGGCTCGGCGACCCCACGGCGCGCATGCTGGGGCGCCTGACGTTCAATCCCGTCAAGCACATCGACCCGATGGGCACGGCGATGTTCGCGATCACGTACCTCACGTCCGGCTTCATGTTCGGGTGGGCCAAGCCGATTCCAGTGCAGCCGCGGTTCTTCAATCGCCCGCACCAGGACATGGCGATCGTCGCCATCGCCGGACCGATCGTCAACATCGTGATCGCGTACATCACGGCGCTGATCGCCATTCAGATCTTCCCCGACGCGACGGGCCTGTTCGGCGAATTCCTCTACTACGCGTTCGCCACCAACGTGCTCCTCGCCGTGTTCAACATGGTGCCGATTCCCCCGCTCGACGGCAGCCGCGTCCTCGCCGCCGTGATGCCGCGCGAGATGGCCGAGGCGTGGGGCCGTCTCGACCAGTACGGGTTCATCGTGATCTTCGGCCTGCTCTTCTTCTTCCCGCCGTTCTACGACGTCATCACCGCGATCCGCGAACCCATTCAGGACGTGCTGATCCGACTGGCGGGTGGATGATGCGCTCCTCGTCGCTGCTCTACGCCGGCATCTTCGCCCTGATCGTCGCCGTGCTCTTCCTCGGCTTCGGACTCGTCGCCGGCTCCGGTCGCTGATCGTCGACGACTCAACGCCGTCCCCTCCGCGACGATCGACTACCGCGCGCGCAGCCAGGTCAGCTGGGCGTCGCGATCCGGAGCGACCCCGCCGTCCACTCGGGCCCGGCGCAGCTCGGTCAGCAACCGCCCCACCTCCGCGCCCTCCACCCCGGCTACCTGCTTCACGTCCACGCCGTCCACCGCCAGTGCGATGTGGCGCAGACGCCCCAGATAGCGGGCCGCCTCGTCGCCACCGGCGGCGATCACCGCCTCCAACGGCACGGCACCGCATGCGGCGTCCACATCGGCGTCGGCGCGTCCCGCGATCGCGGCGCGCAACGCACCGGCGTCAGCAGCGGCCATCGCCGAGCGGATCGTGTTGCGCTCGAGTCCGCTTGAGGCCAGCCACTCCCTGCGCCGCTCCGGCTCGACGCCGGCGAGCAGGAGACCGAAGCCGAGCGCCACACGGTCGGCGTCGCGCGCCTCGTCCTCCACGATCGTCCACGCCGCAGCCACCTCGTCCGGTGCCGCGTGGAAGCCCGGCTCGATCGCGTCGAGCACGCCCCACTCGGCCAACAGGCCGATCACCGGCGCGGGGTGCTGCTCCTCCAAGGCCAGCCGCAAGGCATCGACCATGCGCGTCTGGCCCGTCAGCCGCACGAAGCCACCGTGCGCGGCCGCCTTCGCGGCGTGCACGAGCGTGGCGTCGGGCGCGCACTGAAGCCGTGCGGCATACCGCGCGGCGCGCACCAGCCGCGTGGCGTCCTCCTCGAAGGCGTCCGGACGCAGGAGGCTGAGCGACTTCGCGGCGACAGCGGCGACCCCGTCGAACGGATCGAGCAGCACGCCAGCGTCCGGGCCGGCGACGACCGCGGCGATGGCGTTGATCGTGAAGTCGCGGCGCCGCAGGTCCGCTTCCAGCGTGGCCGGCGAGATCTCCGGCAGCGCGCCCGGCTGGGCGTACACCTCGGTCCGCGCCGTGACGACATCGACCGGTGGCCTCGAGCGCACCGTCGCCGTGCCGAACGCCGGGTACGTACGGACCTCGGACGACGTCAGCGCCCCGAGGCGCGTCGCGAAGGCGATGCCGTCACCCTCGACGACGACGTCGACCTCGTGCGGCTCCTCGCCGCGCAGCAGATCGCGCACCACACCACCCACCAGGGCGACGCGCTGGCCGGGCTCGGCGGCCTCGGCGATCAGGGGCACCGCCTCGCGGATGCGAGGCGAGCCGGCGAGCAGGGCGCGCGCGTCAGACCCTCCTGCGCGCGCGCCCATCTCGCTAGACCTCCGCGACGACTTCGATCTCGACGCGCGCACCCGCGGGCAGCGCCGCGACCTGGAACGTCGAGCGAGCCGGGAACGGCTCGGCCATGCGCTCGGAGTAGACGGCGTTCATCTCGCCGAACTCGCCGAGATCGATCATGTAGACCTGCGCGCGCACGACCTTCGACAGGTCGGAGCCGGCGGCCTCGAGAATCGCAGCGACGTTGTCGAAGCACGTGTGCGTCTGCTCGACGATACCGCCCTCGACGAGGGCGCCCGTGGCGGGATCCATCGGGATCTGGCCGGCCAGGAAGACGAGGTTGCCCGTCTTGACGGCCTGGTTGTACGGCGCGCCGCCGAACGGGGCGGGCGCGTTGTCGGTGCGGATGATCTCCTTGGACACGTCGTTCTCCTGATCGCATTCGTGTGCCGGAGGATCGTACAGACCACGGCTGGCACGACATCCGGATATCCAGATATAGTTGGTGCATGCGCAAGAAAGTGCTCCTCTCGCTCGACGACGCGCAGCTCGCCCGCATCGACGCAGCCGCGAGCGCGGCCGGAAAGACCCGCAGCGCGTGGATCGCCGACCTCGTCGACGACGCGCTCGCCCACGAGGTCGATGCGCGGATTCGTCGCAGCCAGGAGGCCATCGCGCGCATTCGCGAGATCTTCGCCGAGCACGGCCCCCAAGAGCCCTTCGACGTGGTCGCGGAGATCCGCGCCATGCGCGAGGAGCGGACGGACCAGATCGAGCAGGCCATCGCGAATGGCGCAGCCGAGCGCCGCACGCCGGTGCAGCCGTGAGCAAACGTCCTTTCGTGATCGATGCGTCCGTCCTGCTCCCCGTGCTCGTTCCGCAGGCGCAACACGGGGATGATGCGCTCGTCGTCGACGCGTTGAGCGATGCCACGCTGGATGTGATCGCCCCGCCGCTCATCGATCTCGAGGTATTGAACGCGGCAGCGCGAAGGCATCGGATGCCGGAGTTCGCACTGCTGGCACTCGTGCGCGATCTCGAGGAGCTTGCCATCACGCGAATCGACCCGCGTCTCGAGGACGTCGCCCGGTGGAGCGGGCGCGGGCTCTCCTCCTACGACGCGACGTACGCCGCGCTCGCCGAGGAACTCGGCGCCGAGCTGCTCACCAACGACGCGCAGATCCACGAGGCGTGCCCGGAGCACGCCATCTGGACGTACGCGGGGTGATCAGCCGCTGATGCGCGTGATGCGGGCGCCGAGCCCACGCAGGCGCTCATCGATGCGCTCGTAGCCGCGATCGATCTGCCCGACGTTGCCGATCGTCGTCGTACCCTCCGCGGCCAGCGCCGCGATCAGCATCGCCATGCCGGCGCGGATGTCGGGGCTGTCGACGCGCTCGCCAACCAGCTGGGCCGGGCCCGTGACGATCGCGCGGTGCGGATCGCACAGCACGATGCGGGCGCCCATCGAGACCAGCTTGTCGGTGAAGACCAGACGGTTTTCGAACATCTTCTCGTAGATCAAGACGGTGCCCTTGGCCTGCGTGGCGACGGCAACCGCGATCGACGTGAGGTCGGCGGGGAACTGCGGCCACGGCCCGTCTTCGAGCTTCGGCACCTGGCCGCCGAAGTCGTCGCGGATCGTCAGGTCCTGATCGTCGGGGACGGTCAGCGTGCGGCCGTCGAGCTCGATGCGCACGCCGAGACGCTCGAAGCCGTGCACGACCGGGTGCAGGTCCTCGGGCTCGACGTCCTCGATCACCAGCTCCCCGCGCGTGACGGCGGCGAGCCCGATGAACGACGCGACCTCGATGTGGTCGGGGCCGATGCGATGGCGCGCGCCGCCGAGGCTGGCGCGGCCGTGAATGCAGAGGACGTTGGAGCCGATGCCGTCGATCTCCGCGCCCATCGCCACGAGGAAGCGGCAGAGGTCCTGGACGTGCGGCTCGCACGCCGCGTTGATCAGGGTCGTGTCGCCCTTGGCGAGCACCGCGGCCATCACCGCGTTCTCCGTGGCGGTCACGGACGGCTCGTCCATGAAGAAGCGGGTACCGACGAGCCCTCCCGGCGCACGCAGCGTGAAGTCGCGATCGACCTCGACCTCCGCCCCCAGAGCGGCGAACGCGTGCAGGTGGGTATCGATGCGACGACGGCCGATCACGTCACCACCGGGCGGGGGCACCAGCACCTCGCCACAACGCGCCAGCAGCGGTCCAGCCAGCAGAATCGAGGCGCGGATGCGCACGCTCAACGCGCGGTCGATCGCCGGTGCGATCTCACCGGCGGCCTTGATCCGGAGCGTGTTGCGCTCGAGCCACTCGACGTCGGCACCGGTCGAGGCCACGAGCTCGGCCATCACCTCGACGTCGCGGATGCGCGGGACGTTCTCGATCACGCACTCCTGCTCCGTCAGCAGACAGGCCGCGATGATCGGCAGCGCGCCGTTCTTGTTGCCACCGACCTGCACGCGTCCGGAGAGCGGTGTGCCGCCCTCGATCACGAGGAGATCGCCGAGCGTGCTGCGGGTAGCCGGAGCCGTCACGCGCTGCATGGTACCGGGCAGTCCGCAAGCAGAGCGGAACTGGCTACGCTTGCGGCATGAGCACCGACCTCGTCCACGATCGCGACGCCGCCTGGGGCATCGTCTGCGAATTCATCCAATCTGAAGCCCTGCGCCGCCATGCGCTCGCCGTCGAGGCGTCCGTGCGCAGCTACGCGCGCGCCGCCGGCGAGGACGAAGAGGCCTGGGGCAACGTCGCGCTGCTGCACGACTTCGACTGGGAGATCCACCCCACGCTCGAACAGCATCCGCAGGCCGGCGAGGCGATCCTCGCCGAGCGCGGCTACCCCGACTGGTTTCGCCGCGCGATCCTCGCACACGCCCAGCACACCGGCGTGGCGCCGGAGACGCAGCTCGAGAAGACGCTGTTCGCGTGTGACGAGCTGAGCGGGTTCGTCCACGCCTGCGGCCTCGTCCGCCCCACCGGCCTCGAGGGCCTCGAGCCCAAGAGCGTCAAGAAGAAGCTGAAGACGCCGGCCTTCGCGGCCGGCGTGAGCCGCGAGGACGTCTACGAGGGCGCCGAGCTGCTCGGCATCGAACTCGACGACCACATCCGCAACGTCGTCGCCGCGCTGCAGCCGATCAGCGCGGAACTGGGGCTGCCGACCTAGATGTTCCGCCTCCGCGCCCCCGCGACGGCTCGGGTGGGGATTGCGGTGGGAACTGAAGTGCCGGCGTCGCCATGCGGCACGCGGGTGACCGGGTGTGGATGTCCCAAAAGGGTCTGACCCCTTTGTGCCATCCACACGGATCACCTGCACGTCCTCGCGACGACGAGCGTCGCGCAGACGCGGAGGCAGAACACCTAGAGCGCGCCGAGCGCCGTCACGAGGCGGTCGATGTCCGACTCGTCGTTCCAGCAGCCGACCGCGATCCGCGTCAGCGCGGTACCGGGCAGGGAGCGAGCGATGATGCCGACGTCCTCGAGCTTGCGCACCACGACCGGTGCGGGCATGCCCTCCAGCTCGAACGCCACGAACGGCGATGGCGCGTCGACGTGCGAGACGATCACCTTGGACACCTCGGGTAGGCAATCACGCAGATAGCTCGCACGCTGCATGGCGACGGCGTGCGTCTCGGCGAAGCCACCAACCGACTCGCGCCACTCGATCGCGGCCGTCAGACCGACGAGTGCGGTGTGCGTGACGGTGCCCGGCTCGAAGCGCCGGGCGCTGCCCCACATGCGCGGACCGTCGGGCGTCTTCTCCATGGTCGGATAGCCGGGGAAGGCGGGCGCGATGCGATCGAGCGACCCGGGGTTGACCCACAGGCCGCCCGTGCCGGACGGCCCGCACAGCCACTTCTGGCCGCTGATCGTGTAGAAGTCACAGCCCAGCGTCTGGACGTCGACCGGGATGCAGCCGGGCCCCTGGGCGGCATCGACGAGGAACACCGCTCCATGCGCGCTGACGATCTCGGACATGCGCGGGATCGGCATGATCCGCCCCGTCGTCCAGATCACGTGCGACAGCGCGACGAGCCGCGTGCGCGGGGTCAGCGCGTCACTGATCACCTGCGCCGGATCCTCGGCGTAGGTGATCGGCACCGTGATCACCTCGATGCCGCGACGTTCGCCCATGACCTGCAGCGGGACGGTCAGACCGGGGTGCTCGAAGTCGCCGATCACGACCTGATCGCCGGGCTGCCACTCGATGCCGCCCACCACGAGATTGAGACCATCGCTCGTGCAGTGGCCGAGCGCGATCTCGCTGGCCGGCGCGTTGACGACCCGGCCGAGCGCGGCCCGTGTGCCCTCCTCGATGGCCGACTGCTCCGCGAAGCGCTCATCGCCGATCCGACCGACATTCCAGACGCCATCGACATGCGCGGCCATCGCGTCTCTGACTGCGAGTGGAAACGGCCCGAAGGTGCCGGTGTTGAAGTACACGGCGTTCGTGACGGAGGGCATCTGGCTGCGAATCGCTGCGGT
>JBILWG010000073.1:0-9094 GCA_044369995.1 Gaiellales bacterium
CGAGCGCCAGCGCGGTGGCGAGCAGGAGGGCGGCATCGATCAGACCGACACGGATGCCGATCGTGCGTGCCCAGCCACGGTCGAAGGACGTCAGGGCAATTGCACGACTGCCGACCAGGACCACGCCAGAGACGATCGCCATGGCGATCGCTCCACCGATCAGGTCGCCACGGTCAACGGCGAGGATGTCCCCGAACAGCACGGCGAGCGAGCGCTGCGCCGGAACGGTCAGGGACAAGAGTGCGACGCCAACCGCCAGCGCCACTGAGAAGACGAGCGCAACCACCACGTCCTCGCGGACGTCATCGCGGCGCAAGAGGAACGCGGTGACCACGGCGGCGAGCAGCGCACCGAGCACCGCACCCCACTCACCGCTGAGCCCGAAACTGATGAAGACGGCTGCACCGGGCACGAGCGCATGGCTCAGCGAATCACCGGCGTAGGCCAGTCGCCGCAGCGACAGGAGCGCACCGACCGGGCCGCACGCCACCGCGATCAGCACGACCTCGAGCAGGGCACGCTGCATGAACCCGTACTGCAGCGGGTCGAGCACCCAGCTCAGCACGCGCCGTGCCCATGATCGTGATCGTGACAGTGGTCGTCGGCAACGGCGAGCCCCTGATCATCGAGCACGAGCATGCGCCCGCCGTACGCGGACCGGAGCTGCTCCACGCCGAGCGCCTCGCCGGGCGGTCCGAAGGCGTGCACGCGCCCGGCGAGCAGCAGCACGCGATCGGCCCGTGAGCGCGCGAGCGCGAGGTCATGCGTGGCGAGGAGGACGCCAACGCCGCGGGCCTGCTCGGCGGCGATCGCAGCCATGATCGCCTGCTCCGACGGCGCGTCGACGGCGGACAGGGGCTCGTCGAGCAAGAGGATCGGAGCCCGCTGGGCGAGCGCACGCGCCAGCAGCACTCGCTGGCGCTGTCCGCCCGACAGCGAACCGTAGGGACGGTCGCCGCTGTCGGCCAGGCCGACCTCGCCGAGCGCACTGCGAGCCGCGCTGCGGGCCGCTGCGTCGATGCGTCGAAACGGCCGTGGCGGAGCTGCTCCCTGCAGCACGACGTCCAGGGCAGTAACGGGGAAGTCGGCGTCGGCCGGGCCGTGCTGGGGCACGAAGGCCAGGCCCCCGGCGACGTCGAACGTGCCCGACGAGGGCAGCAGTCCGAGCAGCGCGAGCAGCAACGTCGACTTGCCGGCCCCGTTCGGCCCCACGATCGCGATCAGCTCGCCGGCGACGAGGTCGAACGAGACGTCGGCGAGCGCGCGCACGCCATCGCGATCGACAGCCAGACGTTCCACCTGGAGCAGCGTTGCTCCGGGGGTCAACCCTTGAGACCTTCGGCGATGAGGAGCACGTTGCTCCGCATCATGCCGATGTAGGTCCCGGCAGCGTCGCCCGCGGGGGCGAGCGTGTCGGCGAACAGGCCGTCGATGACGGGCACGCCGGCCTCGTCGGCGAGCACCTTGGCGACCGCCGGATCCGCCGTGCTCTCGGAGAAGACGGCAGGTACGCCACGCTCCTTGATCACATCGATCAGCTCGGCCATCGTCTTGGCGTCGGCGCTCGCGGCCCCGGAGGTCGAGGGGATCGCAGCGCCGATCAGCTCGATGTCGTAGTGGCGTCCGAGGTACGAGAAGGCGTCGTGATCCGTGACGAGGAGCCGCCGGTCGGCGGGCACGCCGGCAACGGCCGCCGCGAGTTCCTGATCGAGGGCGGCCAGCTCGGCCTCGTAGGCGGTGGCCCGCTCCTCGTAGGCAGCGGCGTGCGCCGGGTCGGCCGTGGCGAGCGCTGCGGCGATCGCGGCGACCGACTGCTGCACGAGCGTCGGATCGTGCCAGTAATGAGGATCGACGTCACCGTGGCCATGCGCGTCGGCGGCCGGCTCATCCGCCGGAGCGTCAGCGGCATGTCCGTGGTCATCCGCGTCGGCGGCATGCCCCGGCTCCTCCGCCGGTGCCGCAAGGGAGTTCTCGGGCGCCAACTCGACGAGCGTCACACCGCTCCCGGCGGCCTCGACCAACTGGTCGGCCCACTCGTCGAGCCCCGCGCCGCTCGAGAAGACGACCGCAGCACCGTCGACCGCACGCGCGGCCTCCGGAGTCGGCTCGAAGTCGTGCGTCTCCACGCCGGCGGGAATGATCGTGGTCACGGTGACGTCGTCGCCGCCGACGGCCTTCACCCAGTCCGCGACGATCGGCGTGGTCGCGACCACCGAGAGCGCACCGGCCACGGGCACACTCCCCGCAGTCGTGTCGGATCCGGTGGACTCCGCCGTCGTCCCCGAGCCGCCACCGCAGGCGGCGAGGATGGCCACGGATGCGAGCGCCAGGCCCGCCAACGAGCGGCGGCGGTGCGTGCGCACGTACGCGATCCCCGCGGCGAGCGGCCATAGCGCCGCGGCGGCGAGCACGACGGCGACACCGGACGGCAGGGACCAGCGGTCTGCGATCAGGACCCCAGCAGTCCCTGCGATCAGTCCGAAGACCGCTGCGAGCAGCATCGCCGAAGGAATGCGCCGCGTCAGCCGGAGGGCAGCTGCGGCGGGCAGGACGACCAGCGCGCTGGCGAGCACCGCGCCGACCGCCTCGACGGCGAAGACGATGACGAGCGCCAGCAGGACGGCGACCAGGAGGTCGAGCCGTCCGGGTCGCAGCCCGGCAGCCCGCGCCGCCGACGGATCGAAGGCGGCAAAGGCCCAGACGCGACCGAGTCCGAGCAGCGCGATGACCGTGACGGTGAAGATGATCGCGGCCCGCACGAGATCGGCATCGGTGATCCCGATCAGCGTGCCGAAGAGCAGTCCGTCGATACGGGCGCCACTGCCGCCGACGCCGGCGGAGATCAGCAGAGCGCCGACGCCGATCGCGCCGGCGAGCAGGACCCCGGTCGTCGTGCTCGGGTCGCCGCGGCGCGCATCGGCGCCGAGGCGCAGCGCGCCGAGCGCGAGCAGTCCGCCGGCGACAACGCCGCCGAGCAGCACCGGGATGCCGACCGTCACCGCGAGCACGACCCCGGGGAGCGAGCCGACGCCGATCGCGTGCGCGGTGAAGACCTGGCGCCGCAGCACGACGAGCACGCCGAGCGCACCCGCGATCGGCGCAAGCAGCGCCAACTCCAGCAGTGCGCGGAGCAGATAGGGCTGATCGAACGGTGCGGGGAGGAACGGCATGCCGACATCCTAGCACATAATGGGAATCGTTATCAGTAAGCCCTGGGGCCCGTGTCCTCTACGCTCTGCCCATGGCCGAGACAGACCATGCGCACCGCCACGCGACTGACGCGTGGCTCCCCCACGCCACGCTTGCCCTGCGGAGCGCCGGCACCCGCTCCGGCGGCGCGCGCAGCGCCATCCTCGCGGAGCTGGCAGCCCAGACCTGCTGCGCCAGTGCCCAGGAGATCCACACCCGTCTGCGCGACACCGGCTCGACGATCGGCATCGCCAGCGTCTACCGCACGCTGGAGCTCCTGCACGGCATGGGGCTCGTGACCCGCGTCGACACGGGCGACGGCGTCGCGCGCTTCGAGCCGACGCACCCCGGCGGCGAGCACCATCATCACCTCGTCTGCACGCGCTGCGGTGCGGTGGAGGCCTTCCACGACGACGCGCTCGAGGAGGCCATCCACCGGGTCGCCGAGCGGGTCGACTTCGAGGTCACCGGGCACGACATCGCCCTGCGCGGCATCTGCAGCGCCTGTCGCTGAGCCCCACAACGACTGAGCCCCGGTTGCCCGGGGCTCAGTGACGTGCGGTGCATGACGCGGGGAGCTACTCCCCGACTTCGGCGAGATCCGCCGGCGGCGCGTCGGGCGTCGGCGGGACGATATCCATCGTCACCTCGTCCGAACCGTCCTTGCGGTTGACCAAGATCGTCGAGCCCGGCTGCATCTGCTGCGCGAGCACGAAATCGGCCAGCGGATCCTCGAGGATGCGCTGGATCGCGCGGCGCAGCGGCCGGGCTCCCATCGCCGGGTCGTAGCCCTCCTGGACAAGCAGCTCCTTGGCGCTCTCCGTCAGTTCGATCGTGACCTCGTGCTGCTCGAGCTGCTCGCGCAGACGGTTGAGCATGAAGTCCACGATGTGCAGGATCTGCTCCCGCGAGAGCTTGTGGAAGACGATCACCTCGTCGATGCGGTTGAGCAGCTCGGGGCGGAAGACCCGCTTGAGCTCGCCCATGATCTTGCCCTTCATGTCGTCGTACGACTGGCCGCTCTCGTCCTCGGCCTGCGAGAAGCCGAAGTTCTGGTTCTTGGCGATGGTGGCCGCGCCGATGTTCGACGTCATGATCACGATGGTGTTGCGGAAGTCGACCTTGCGTCCCTGCGAGTCGGTCAGCTTGCCCTCCTCCAGCACCTGCAGGAGGATGTTGAAGACGTCCGGATGGGCCTTCTCGATCTCGTCGAGCAGGATCACGGAGTACGGCTTCCGACGCACGGCCTCCGTCAGCTGGCCGCCCTCGTCGTACCCGATGTAGCCGGGAGGCGAACCGACGAGCCGCGACACGGAGTGCTTCTCCATGTACTCGGACATGTCGACCTGGATCATCGCGCCCTCGTCGCCGAACAGGAACGCGGCGAGCGTCCGGGCGAGCTCCGTCTTGCCGACGCCGGAGGGGCCGAGGAAGATGAACGAGCCCGACGGGCGCTTGGGATCCTTGATGCCCGCACGCGCGCGGCGGATGGCACGCGACACGGCGGCGATCGCGACGTCCTGGCCGATCACGCGCTTGTGCAGCTCCTCCTCCATGCGGATCAGCTTCTGCGACTCGGCCTCGGTCAGCTTGAAGACGGGGATGCCGGTCCACATCGAGACGATGTCGGCGATCTCCTCCTCACCGATCGACGGCTGCTCCTTGGCACCCTCGCCCTCGGACCAGCTCTCCTCGGCCTCGCGCTTCTCGTTGGCGAGCTTGCGCTCCTCGTCACGGAGGTTGGCAGCCGCCTCGAAGTCCTGGCCCTCGATCGCGGCCTCCTTCTCCTTGCGGACGCGCTCGATCTCCTCCTCCAGCTCGCGCTGGGCGGGCGGTGCGGCCATCGTCTTGATGCGCAGGCGACTGGCCGCCTCGTCGATCAGATCGATCGCCTTGTCGGGCAGGTGGCGATCCTGGATGTAGCGACTCGACAGCTCGGCCGCAGCCTCCATCGCCTCGTCCGTGATGCGGATGCGGTGATGCGCCTCGTAGCGATCACGCAGGCCACGCAGGATCTGGATCGTGTCCTCGACGCTCGGCTCCTCGACACGCACCTGCTGGAAGCGGCGCTCGAGGGCGGAGTCGCGCTCGAGGTACTTGCGGTACTCGTCGAGCGTCGTCGCGCCGATCGTCTGGAGCTCGCCGCGCGCCAGCGCCGGCTTGAGGATGCTGGCCGCGTCGATTGCGCCCTCCGCGGCACCCGCCCCGACGAGATTGTGCAGCTCGTCGATGAACAGGATGATGTCGCCGCGCTGGCCGATCTCCTTCATCACCTTCTTGAGGCGCTCCTCGAACTCGCCGCGGTACTTCGAACCCGCCACGAGCGCCGCGAGATCCAGCGTGTAGATCTGCTTGTTCTTGAGCAGGTCCGGCACCTGGCCGCTTGAGATGCGCTGCGCGAGACCCTCGACGACGGCGGTCTTGCCGACACCCGGCTCGCCGATCAGGACCGGGTTGTTCTTCATCCGGCGCACCAGGATCTGCATCATCCGCTCGACCTCGGTATGGCGGCCGACGACGGGGTCGAGCTTGCCCTCGGTCGCCAGCTTGGTCAGGTTGCGACCGAACTGGTCGAGCAGCTTCGACGACTTCTTCGCCTCCGGCGAGCCGGCGCCGGCGGGGGCGGCAGCGCCACCCGACTGCGAGCGCCGTCCCGGACCCGACAGCATGCGGATGATCTCGTTGCGGATCTTCTCGGCGTCGGCATCGAAGTCGAGCAGGATGCGGGCGGCGACGCCCTCGTTCTCGCGCACGAGGCCGAGCAGGATGTGCTCCGTGCCGATGTAGTTGTGGCCGAGCGACAGCGCCTCGCGCAGGGCGAGCTCCAGCACCTTCTTGGCGCGCGGGGTGAACGGGATCTGGCCCGTCGTCACCTCCTCGCCCTGGCCGACGATGCGCGCGACGTTGGCGCGCACGTCCTCCACGGTGATATCGAGCGAGTCGAGCACGCGCGCGGCGAGGCCCTCCTCCTCACGGAGCAGGCCGAGCAGGATGTGCTCCGTGCCGATGTAGTTGTGCTTGAGGGCACGCGCCTCGTCCTGCGCAAGGACGACGACCTGACGTGCACGCTCTGTGAATCGCTCGAACATGATTGGCCTCCTGCCCCCTGTTTCGCAGGGCTTCGGCAACCGGATTCCACCGGATCACCGACTGGGCGCCCACACTACCAGAGCGTGGTGCGTACCCTGACGGTCGTGCGAGCCGGCTTCCGGGTTACACCCGGATCACGCTGCGGGAAGCCCGGATCAGGTGCGCATGGCGGGGAACAGCACGACCTCGCGGATCGTGTCCTGTCCCGTCAGCAGCATCGCCAGGCGGTCGATGCCGAGGCCGACGCCACCGGTCGGCGGCAGACCGTACTCGAGCGCGGTCACGTAGTCCTCGTCGACCGGGTGGGCCTCGTCGTCGCCGGCCCGACCCATCGCGGCCTGCTCCTCGAAGCGGGCGCGCTGGTCGTCCGGATCGTTGAGCTCCGAGAACCCGTTCGAGATCTCCATGCCACCGCAGAACGCCTCGAACCGCTCGACCACGCCCTCCTCTCCGGGCTTCCGGCGCGACAGCGGCGACAGCTCGACGGGGTAGTCGACGATGAACGTCGGGGCGATCAGCGTGGGCTCGACGAAGTGCGAGAGCAGGTGGTCGACGAGCTGCGCCCACGTCTTGTCGCGCGAGGTGTCGATGCCCTGGCTCTTCAGATAGGCCTCGAGCGGCGCCGGGTCGCGTCCGAGCGTCATCGGGTTGATGCCCGTCTTCGCCTCGATCGCCGCGCCGAGCGTGATGCGCGGCCACGGGCCCGCCAGCTCGACCTCCTGGCCCTTGATCATGACCTTGGTGGTGCCGCAGACGGCCTCCGCCGCGGCGACGACCAGTCGCTCGGTCCGCCCCATCACGTCCTCGCAGTCCGCGTAGGCCTCGTAGAACTCGAGCATCGTGAACTCGGGGTTGTGCTTGTGCGAGACGCCCTCGTTGCGGAAATCCTTGCCGAGCTCGTAGACCTTCTCGAGGCCGCCGACGACGAGGCGCTTGAGGTACAGCTCGGTGGCGACGCGCAGGTAGAGGTCGCGATCGAGCGTGTTGTGGTGGGTGACGAACGGACGCGCGGCCGCACCGCCGTAGAGCGGCTGCAGCACCGGCGTCTCGACCTCGACGAAATCGGCCTCGTCCAGCGAGCGGCGAATGCTCGCGATCATCCGCGCTCGCGCGATGAAGCGCTCCCGCGCCGTCGCGTCGGTCATCAGGTCGAGATAGCGCTGACGATGCCGCACCTCGACGTCCTGCAGCCCGTGATGACGATCGGGGAACGGCAGCCGGCAGGGTGCGAGGAACTGCCACTCCGCCACCTGCACGCTCAACTCGCCGCGGCGCGTGCGGAACGCGGTGCCCGCGACGCCGACGAGATCGCCGATCGAAACGGTCCGCACCTCCTCGTACGCCTCCTCGCCCAGCCGCTCCAGCTCGACCAGCAGCTGGATGCGTCCCGACACGTCCTCGAGGTCGATGAAGGTGACACCGCCCTGGCCGCGCCGACCCAGCACGCGACCGGACACGCGCCACGAGCGGCTGCCGGACTGCTCCGCCTCGAGGTGCTCCTCCGCGCTGCGCAGCTCGCCGATCGCATCACGATCGCCGAAGCGGTGCGGCAGGGACGCGAAGTCCACGGGCGCCGCCTAGGCGCGCGAGATCGCGGTGATCTCGTACTTGACGATGCCCTTGGGGGTGACGACGTCGACCTTGTCGCCCTTCTTCCCACCCAGCACCGCGCGACCGATCGGCGACTCGTTGGAGTACCGGTTCTGGTCGGGGTCGGCTTCGGCCGAACCGACGAGCTTGAACTTGCGCTCGCTGTTGCGGGGTCCCTTGAGCGTGACGGTCGAGCCGATCGCGACCTCGCCGCGCGGCTGGTCGCCCTTCTCGACGATCTTCGCGTCGCGCAGCTGCTCCTCGAGCTCCGCGATCTCGTCCTCGAGCACGGCCTGCTCGTTCTTGGCGGCGTCGTACTCCGCGTTCTCGGAGAGGTCGCCGAACTCGCGCGCCTCCTTGATGGCCTCGGCGATCTCGCGACGACGCTCGGTCGTCAGATAGTCAAGGCGCTCCTTGAGCTCGCGATACCCCTCGGCGGTGAGGACGACTTCCTTGGCCACGGTGCCTCCGGCAGATCTCGTTCTCGACGCCAACACGACGCCGAACGCCGGTCATGGTACAGGGGTCGCCCGCTCGGAGCCTCCGATACCCTGCGCGCATGGCCATCGACGTACGCAGCCTGACCGACACATGGATGATCGGCTCGGTCGAGATTCCCAGTCGAATCGTGCTCGCGCCGATGGCGGGCGTCTCCGTGCAGGCCTTCCGTCGGCAGGGCCGCCGCCACGGCGCGGGCCTCGTGTGCTCCGAGATGGTGTCCGCCTGCGGCCTCGGCCACGCCAACGAGCGCACCAAGAGCTACCTCCGGATCGCTCCCGACGAGAAGCCGCTCGCCGTGCAGATCTTCGGCGCCGATCCCCAGCTGATGGCTGACGCCGCCCGCATGTGCGTTGACGCCGGCGCCGACATCATCGACATCAACATGGGCTGCCCCGTGCGCAAGGTCACGAAGACCGGCGCCGGCGCGACGATGCTGTCGCACGGCGCCGAGAACGCCGCACGCGTCGTCGAGGCCGTCGTCAACGCCGTCCCCGTGCCCGTCACCGTCAAGATGCGCCGCGGTGAGGCGAACGATTCGCGCGACTTCGCCATCGCCGGCCCGCTGTTCGCGTCCGTCGGCGCGCAGGCGCTGACCCTCCACCCGCGCAGCGCCAAGCAGATGTACACCGGGCACGCAGACCACTCGCTCACGGCAGAGCTCGTCTCGCTCGTCGACGTCCCGGTGATGGCGTCGGGCGACATCACCTCGCGCGAGCGCGCCCAC
>JBILWG010000074.1:0-9070 GCA_044369995.1 Gaiellales bacterium
GCGCGATCGTGCCGAGCGTCCCGGTCGTCACGCGCTGCGTCGGCAGCGTGCCGCGTTCCACGATGCCGACCGGCGTGTCGGCGGAGCGCCCGCCGCTGATCAGCGCGTCGCTGATCTTCCCGAGCCGACCGACGCCCATCAGCAGCACGAGGGTGCCGCCGGCCTGCGCGAGCGCCGCCCAGTCGGTCTGCGTCTCGGGCTTCTCCGGGTCCTCGTGGCCGGTGACGATCGTCAGGTGCGTGGACATGCCACGGTGGGTGACGGGTATGCCGCCGGCCGATGGCGCGGCGATCGAGCTCGAGATGCCGGGCACGACCTCGTAGTCCACGCCGGCCTTGTGGAGTGCCTCGGCCTCCTCCGAGCCGCGACCGAACACGAACGGATCGCCGCCCTTGAGGCGCACCACCATCGCGCCGGTCAGGCCGTGTTCGACGAGGCAGGCGTTGGTCTCCGCCTGCGTCATCGCGACCTTCCCGGGTGCCTTGCCCGCGTCGATCAGCAGGCAGCCGGGCTTCGCCTCGAGCGGCAGCTGATCGCCGGCCAGGCGGTCGAGCACGAGCACGTCGGCGCGTCGCACGAGGTCGAGACCGCGGACGGTGATCAGGCCTGGATCGCCAGGGCCGGCGCCGACGAGGTAGACGGTCATGCGCCACCCTCCGCCAGCAGCTCGGCGCCGCCGTCGTGCAGCAGGCGATCGACGATCGTGTCGACCAGCGCGTGGGGCTCGTCGCCGGTGGCCTCGTGGCGGATGGTGTGGATGCCGTCGGGCGAGCCGACCCAGCCGATCAGGTGCCACTGGCTGCCGCTGCGGTGCGCGTGCGCCGCGACGGGGACGCGGCACCCGCCGCCGAGGCGACGCGTCACGCCGCGCTCGGCCAGCACCGCGCGGCGCGTCTCGAGGTGGTCGACGGGGGCGACGAGCCCGCCGTCCCCGACGCGGGTCTGGAGGGCGATCGCACCCTGTCCGGACTCCGGGACGAGCGTCTCGAGCGGGAAGCGGAAGCCGATCTCGTGCTCCAGGCCGACGCGCTCGAGGCCGCAGGCGGCGAGGATCACGCCATCGAGATCGCTCGTCGTGCGGTGATCGAGGCGCGTCTGCACGTTGCCGCGGATCGGCACCATCGTCAGGTCCGGACGGGCGGCGCGGAGCGCGGCGATGCGGCGCAGCGACGAAGTGCCGACGCGGGCGCCCACGGGGATCTCCCCGAACGAGCGCGCCTCGCCGCACCACGCGTCACGGGCGTCGGCGCGCTCGAGGAACGCGGCCAGCTCGAGGCCGTCGGGCTGATCGCCGGTGAGGTCCTTCGAGGAGTGCACCGCGACATCGATCTCGCCGGCCAGCAGCGCCTCCTCCAGCGAGGAGGCGAAGGCGCCGGGGCCGAGCTCGCCGAGCGGGGTGGTCTGGGCGGAGTCGCCACGGGTGGAGACGATCACGAGCTCGACCTGCGCGCCGAGGGCGCTGAGCGCGTCGGCGGCAAGTGTCGCCTGGGCCTGCGCGAGCGGAGAGCCTCGCGTGCCGAGGCGGACGATGCTCATGCGTCTGGCGTGCTCGGGGGCTGCTGGGACTCAAGCGTGTCGAGCGTCTGCTCGAGGCGGTTGAGCTTGCGGCCGATGATGCCGACGTAGGCGAGGACGACGATCCAGACGAGCAGGTACGCGCCGGCAACCCACGGCACCGCTTCGCGCAGCGTCATGCGTCCTCGCCTCGGCTGATGCGCTGCAGTTGCAGGACGCGTGAGGCAGCGCGCTTGCCGCGCAGCTCGACGGAGATGAGCAGGACCATCAGGCTCAGCATGCCAGCCATCCCGACGAGGAACGTCAGTAGGAACGAGCCCGGCATGGCGGCGCCGCTGGAGGTGAACACCGTCGGGTGGATCAGCGTCTCCGCGAGGCGCACGGCGAGGAGTGACATCGGGATCAGCCCGATGCCAAGCAGCGCGAAGATCGCCGAGGCCGAGCGCCGCCGCTCGCCCTCGTCGAGCGAGAAGCGCAGCATGAAGTACGCGCAGTAGTAGAGGAAGAGGATCAGGAAGACGTTGAGCTGCCGGTCGCCCCAGTTCCACCAGACGCCCCACGAGGCCTTCGCCCAGAGCGGACCCGTGATCAGGACGAGCGTGCCGAAGATCGTGCCGGAGTGCACGCCGACGTACGAGCGGAGATCCCAGACCTCGGTGCGCTTCCAGAGGTACATGGCGGCGCTGACGGCGCCGAATCCGAACGCGACGTAGGACGTGAGCGCGATGGGGACGTGGAAGTAGAAGATCTTCTGGCTGAGGCCCTGATCCACGTCCTCGCCCGTCCACCAGAACGCCATCGCGATCGTCAACGGCACGAGGATGATGCTGAGGACGAGCGGGATGGTGGTCGAGAGGTGCCGGGTGGTGCGCATATCAGTCGCCGAGCAGGTGCTCCGAGGTGCCCCACGCGAGGGCGATGAACACGAGGTCATAGAGTGCCAGAAAGCCGAGTGGTCGTAGGCCTCCCACCTCTTCGCCGAAGGCCCCGTAGGTGGCCGTGACGCCGCCGAGGACGACGGGAATCAGGAGGGGCAGCACGAGCACGGGCAGCAGCACGTCGCGGGTACGTGCGCCGAGCGCGAGCGCGGCGGACAACGTGCCGACGAGCGCGATGCCGATGTTGGCGAGCAGGAGGGCGAGCACGACCGTGCCGACGCTCGGTCCATCGCTCTGGAAGAACAGCACCCACCAGACCGGGATGGCGACGACCTCGATCACGACGAGGAAGCCGAACTGCGCGAGCGCCGTGCCGAGCCAGATGGCGGCGCGGTCGATGGGAGCAAGCAGGAGCGCATCGAGCACGCCGCCCTCGTGCTCGGCCGAGAACGTGCGCAGCAGCCCGAGCACGGCGGTGAAGACGACGGCCGCCCAGAGCATGCCGGCGGCGGCGCGCGTGCCGGCCCCCGTGTCGCCGCTGAGCGCGAAGTGCACGATCACGATCGTCGCGGCGATGAACAGGAGCATCGCGAAGATCACCTCGCGGCGGCGAAGCTCGAGCACGAGCTTCACGCGGGCGATGGCGAGGGCGGCGCCGATCATGCGAGGCCGCCGTTGTCGAGGCGGAGGATGCGGACGCCGAGACGTGCGGCGAGGTCGTGGTCGTGGCTCGCGACGAGCTGCGTCCGCACGCCGAGCCCGGCACGCAGCGTGTCGTCGAGGAGGGCGCGCCCATCCTCGTCGAGACCGCTGGCGGGCTCGTCGAGCAGGAGCAGCGCGGGCTGGTGCGCGGTCGCGCGCGCGAGCGCGAGCCGTTGCAGCATGCCGCGGGAGAACCCGTCGATGCGCTCGTCTGCGCGGTCGCCGAGGCCGACGCGCTCGAGCAGTGCGCCCGTGTCCGCGCTGGTCTGATGCAGGCGCAGGTGCAGCTCGAGGTTCTCCCGTGCGGTCAGCCCGCGGTAGAGCTGCGGCTGGTGGCCTGCGTACGCGATGCCTGCGCGCAGCGCCTTCGGTGCGCTGATCGCCTCGACGTCGTTGATCCGCGCCGAGCCGGCGGTCGGGCGCAGCAGTCCGGCGGCGAGCCGGAGCAGCGTCGACTTGCCGGCGCCGTTGGGCCCGAGCAGCACCACGGTCTCGCCGGCGGCGACGGTGAGCGACGCCTTGCGCAGCGCGAGGCGCTCGCCGAAGCGCTTGGAGCACTCCGCGAGGGTGATCACGGGCGGCTGCATGGGATGGAGGGTAGGCGAGGAGGCGCTTGCCGCGCGGGTGTGGCGTCCATCGCGCGTCGGTAATGCCCCTGATGTGAACCGTTTCACGTAGAGTGCCGATGTGCTCACGTTGACGGGTCACGATCTCTCGCTGCCGCTGCTGGTGGAGGCGGCGCGCGCGCCCGGGCCGATCGGCCTGGATGGCGACGCGTTGGAGCGCATGCGCGTCAATCGCCTGTTCGCAGAGCACATCGCCGAGCGCGGCGATGCCGTCTACGGCCTCACGACCGGCGTTGGCGTGCGCAAGAATCGCTCGTTCGAGCAGGCGGAGCTGCAGCGCTTCAACCAGCGGCTGCTGCGCGAGCACGCGACGGGTCAAGGCCCCGCACTGCCGCCCGATGTCGTGCGTGCCACCGCGATCCTGCTGCTCAACCAGCTCGCCGCCGGCCGGTCGAACGTCCGGCCCGAGATCGCCCAGCTGATCGCTCAGCGCCTCAGCGACGGGATCGACATCGTCGTGCCGATGTACGGCACGACGGGGATGGGCGACATCATGCCGCTGGCCCATCTCGTGACGGGTCTGCTCGACGGTACCGAGCTCGCCATCGGCGAGGCGCTGCCGCTGATCGGGCAGAGCTCCTACGTCACGGCGCATGCCGCGCTCGCCCTGTACGACGCGGAGATCCTGCTCGAGACACTCGTCACGCTGGCCGCGCTCGATCTCGAGGCGTACGCCGCCAACCCGTCGCCGTTCCACCCGGCGGCCGGCGAGGTGCGTCCGTACCCCGGGTATCGCCGCGCGCTGGCCTCGATCGGGCACCTGCTGGTCGACTCCCGCCTCGGGGAGGACCCGCGACACCTGCACGCAGCGCTCTCGTTTCGCGACGCCGGCTCCGTGCTGGGCGCCGCCTACGACACCTTCGCCTTCTGCATCCGCCAGGTCTCGATCGAGCTGAACGCCCATCAGCAGAATCCGCTCGCGCTGATGGAGGAGGACCGCATGCTGCCGGTCGCGAACTTCGACCCGCAGGCGCTGGCGGCGGTGCTCGATTTCGCGCGGATCGCGCTTGCGCCGTGCCTGACGAGCCAGAACGAGCGCTCGATCAAGCTGATGCAGGCGAGCGAGACCGGACTTACGGCGGGACTTGAGCCAGCCGGCGACACGGGTGGACACGGGCTGTCGGAGATGGCGTGGCCGCTGCAGGCGCTGACGGCAGAGGCGCGCCTCCTGATCCAGCCGGTCTCGGCCGAGACGGGCTCGTCCTCGCAGTCCGAGATGATCGAGGATCGGATGACGATGGCGGGGCTCGGTGCCCGGCGGCTGGCCGAGCTGACGGATCTCGGCTTCCGCGCCGCGGCGATTTCGTGCGTGATCGCCTGCCAGGCGATCGATCTGCGCGGCGTGGATCGGCTCGGTCCGAACCTCGCGCCCGTCCATGCGCTCGTGCGCGAGCACGTCGCACCGCTCGCGCCCGGCGATCCGCCGCCGGCCGATCTCGAGCCCCTGCTCGCCGCGCTGCGCGGCGGCGCGCTCGCCTAGGTCCGCAGCCGCAGGATCTCGGCCACGCCGTGGGCTGCCGTGGTGGCCGCCGCGTGAGGATCTGCGCCCTGGTCGAGCGCGGCGGCGAACAGGGCGGTGAACATGTCGCCGGCCCCGACGGTGTCGGCCAGGCGCGGGATGCGCTCGGCCGGGATGTGCGTGGCGGTGGGCGCGTCACGCGTCCAGAGGTCGACGCCGCCTTCGCCGTGGGTGATCAGCACGATCGGCACGCCGGCTCGCTCCATCGCGGCGGCGTCCGTGCCACCGAGCAGCGCCTGGGCCTCCTCGGTGGAGAACTTGATCGCGTCGACACCGGCGACCCAGCGCGGGTCGAGCGGACCGCTAGGGGCAACCGGACCGAGCCCCGGACGCGCAAGTCCCTGGGCGTCGAGGACGATGCGGCGGCCAAGCGCGTGGAGCGCCTGCAGCGTCTCCGGCGGGACATCACCGCGCCATTGCGTACCGAGTACGACCGTGGATGCGTCGTGGAGTGACGAGCGCGCCCAGCCGTCGATGTCGGCGGGCGTGAACGGATCGCCGAGCGCGGCGATCTCGTGATCTCGCTCGCCGTGCTCCTTCAGCGCCAGCCGGCTGACGAACGTCGCGGCGGCGGGTCCGATCAGGACGGGCAGCCCACGTCGGCTGAGATCACCGTGCAGCGTGTCGTCGCCGCCCTTGGTCACCACGATGCCCCGGATGCCGGCGCTGGCGAGCGCATGCGCGGCGAAGACGGGAGCACCGCCGCAGCGCACCTCCTCGCTCCCGTCGGCGTGGACGATCTCGTCGCGCACCGTCTGCCCCAGCAGAGCGATCATCGTCGTAGGGCCCCGCTGGCCAGATAGGCGTAGGCGGCGAAGGCGATCGCCCAGCCGGTGAGGGCGAGGATGTCGGGCCCGGTGCCGGCGCAGTTGTACGCGCTGCCGGCATCGCACAGGCTCTGTGCGAGCAGTCCGAAGCCACCGGCCAGCCCCGTCGCGGCGAACACGGCGAGTGCGACCCAGGTGAGTGCGTGGTCACGGCCCCGACCGCGCACGGCGAGTGCGCCGGCCGACACGATCACGGCGGCGAGCAGTGCGAAGCCGGCCAGCGACCAGTGGCCGAACGCCATCTGCGCGAGCAGGGCGAGCACCGCCAGTGGCAGCACGATCCGGGCGAGGTGCGCTGCACCGGGCGTGCGGCGCGCCAACGCGATGATCGTCGCCGCGGTCAGCACCGCCAGCACCGCCGAAGTGATGAGGAAGAACGTGCTCACGCTGGCCGAACGGTACCCGTCCCACGCCGCATGGTGTGTTCCTCGTGCCTGACGGGTTTCCCGAGGCCGTCGGGACCTGCACTAGGTGTTTGCGCCCAAGCGGTGGTAGCGTGCAGGGTAGGAGGTAGGGATATGGGCGCTCTCTCGCCGTGGCACATCGCAATTGTCGTGATCGTCGGACTGCTGGTCTTCGGGCCGAAGAAGCTGCCCGAGCTCGGACGTGGGGTCGGCTCCGGCCTGCGCGACTTCCGCAAGGGACTCTCCGGCGAGCCGGACGAAACACCGGCTCCGGTGGTCGAGGCCGCCACGACGCCGGTCGTGCAGACGACGACTGCGGCGGCTGCCGAGGTTCCCGTCGCCGAGGCCGCTGCGGCGCCCGCCGCCGAGCAGCCGGCACCTGCCGCCGAGAACGCTCCGCCGCAGTCCTGACGCCGCTGCCGGCGCGCCGCACGCGGCAGACAGGCGATCGCGCGCGCGTCCGGCGGGATCTGCTGCTGGACGCTGCTCGTCGCCGCCCCGACGTGCGGATGCAGGTGCCTACCGGCCCGCTGGACGGCACCGCGTCTCGCCGAGAGCGAGCGGCGTTACCGGCCGTTCGAGGAGGCCGCTGCACAGGGGGGTGCGCCTATCTCATCGCCACCCGTTCGGTGGTAGCCTTCGCCCTGCAGCAAGGAGCTCGGAATGCCTTTTGACTTCGGAATCGGTGAGATCGCCATCGTCCTGGTGATCGGCCTGCTCGTATTCGGTCCGAAGAAGCTGCCCGAGATCAGCCGCAGCATCGGCTCGGGCATGCGCGACTTCCGCAAGGGCCTGGCCGGTGAGGTCGAGGCCACGGTCGCCCAGACGGCTGCCCCGGCTGCCGAGGCCGCTGCGCCGGTGGCCGAGACGCCGGTCGAGACGCCAGCGGCTGCGGCCCCTGCTGCCGCCCCGACGCCCGCGGCGGCAGCGCCCGCCGCCGCCGCGACGCCCGCTGCCGCGCCTGCATCCAACGTCGCAGCCCCGGTGGAGTAGCGCTCCCGCGCGCGACGAGACAATGCTTTCCGGCCTTCGCAGCACTCGGCGCGTCCAGCACGACGAGCAGGTCCACATCACGGACCATCTCGAAGAGCTCCGCAATCGCATCATCATCAGCCTGCTGACGCTCGCCGTCGGCTTCGGCCTCTGCTTCTGGCAGCACGAGCGCATCATCGAGTTCCTCAATCGGCCGCTGCCGGCAAGCGTCCCCGATCCGATCGTGCTGGGTGTCGCTGAGCCGTTCACGATCTCGCTGAAGGTCGCGCTGGCGGGTGCCGTGATCCTCGCGATTCCCGTGCTGATCTACCAGATCTACGCCTTCGTGATGCCGGCGTTCGACCCGAATCACGACCGCCGCACGTGGCCCTACCTGAGCGCCGCCTCCGGCCTCTTCTTCGTGGGCCTCGCGTTCGGCTACTTCCTCGTGCTGCCGTCCGCCCTCGGCTTCCTGATCGGCTTCGACTCGGAGCTCTACAACCGGCAGGTGCAGGCGGGCGATTACTACGCCTTCGTGGTCACGATCCTGATCGCCTGCGGGCTGATCTTCCAATTGCCGACCGGCGTCTTCGTGTTGAGCACCGTTGGGCTGATGCGCTCCGACTGGATGCGCAAGCATCGGCGGTTCGCGATCTTCGGCATGTCCATCGTCGCGGCGGCACTGCCCGGCGGCGATGTCGTCTCCATGCTGATCATCTTCGCGGCGCTGCTCGGCCTCTACGAGCTGTCGATCTACGTCGCGCTCTTCGTCGAACGCCGCAAGGGTCTCGACTATGACCTGCCGGAGGAGGCGACGACCGAGGTCGACGCTGCCGGCGGCGAAGCGTGACCGAGGTCTACGCCGCCGACCACGTGGTGCCGATCGGGGCGCCGCCGCTGCGTGGTGGCGCCGTCGCCGTGGTGGATGGCGCGATCGTGGCGGTTGGCTCGCGTGCCGACGTGCTGAACGCGCATCCCGCCGCGCACGTGGAGGAGCTCGGCGCGGCGATCCTGCTGCCAGCCCTGGTCAACGCGCACACGCACCTCGAGTACGCCACCTATGGCGGTTTCGGCGATGGCATGACGTTCGGTCCGTGGATCGCGGACCACGTGGCCCGGCGGCCGCGGCTGGAGCCGGGTGACGTCGAGGCCGCCGCGGCGCTCGGTGCGCTGCAGAACCTCCGGTCGGGCGTCGGCACGATTGCCGACGCGTCGTTTGCCGGGGCCTCGGTGCGGGCAGCCAGCGAGGCTGGCCTGCGCGGCATCGTCGCGATCGAGGCCTTCGGCGGCAAGGGCGAGGATCCCGCGCCGATCACCGCCCAGGCCTGGCAGCGCATTCAGGACTTTCGCGCCGACGCGTCGCCGCTCGTGCGCGTCGGCAGCTCGCCGCACGCGCCGTACACCGTTACGCCGGCGCTCTATCGAGCGCTCGATGAGCTGGCGCTGGCCGAGGGGCTCGCGATCGTCACGCACGTCGCCGAGTCGAAGGGCGAGCTCGAGGCGATCGCCACGGGAACCGGCCCGGTCGCCGTCGCGCTCCAGGCGCTGGCCGAGGTCGAGGCGTCGGGCGTCCACCCGGTGGAGCTGATGGCCGAGCTCGGGCTGCTGCGCCCCGACGTGCTGCTGA
>JBILWG010000013.1:0-23224 GCA_044369995.1 Gaiellales bacterium
CCCTGCGGTGCCGCGGGCAGCGGCCCACCGGAGGTGGCGGCGGCGATGCGATCGACTGCCTTCCAGAGGCGATCGAGGAAGCGTGATGGTCCGAGTACGCCACTGTCGGACCACTCCTTGTCCTGCTCGGGCGGCCCCATGAACAGCACGTACATCCGCAGGGCATCGGCGCCGTAGCGGTTGACGATCTCGTCCGGAGCGACGACGTTCCCCTTGGACTTGGACATCTTCGCGCCGTCCTTGTAGATCATCCCCTGCGTGAAGAGGTTCGCGAACGGCTCCTCGAAGCCGAGGTAGCCCGCGTCGAACAGCACCTTCGTGAAGAAGCGGCTGTACAGCAGATGCAGGATCGCGTGCTCGACACCGCCGATGTACTGGCCAACCGGGAGCCACCAATCGACATCGCCCTTGGCGAAGGCCTCCATGTCGTCATGGGCGTTGACGTAGCGCAGGTAGTACCAGGAGGAATCGACGAACGTGTCCATCGTGTCGGTCTCGCGCTGCGCCGCGCTACCGCAACTCGGGCACGGCACGGCGCGCCACTCCTCCGCGGCAGCGAGCGGCGAGCGCCCCTTCGGTGCGTAGTCCTCGATCTCGGGCAGACGCACGGGCAGGTCGGCGTCCGGCACGGGGACCAGGCCGCACGATGGGCAGTCGATGATCGGGATCGGCGCGCCCCAGTAGCGCTGGCGCGAGACGAGCCAGTCGCGCAGGCGGTAGGCCGTCTTCTGCTCGCCGCGGCCGTCCTCGGCCAGCCAGGCCGGAACCGCCGCCTTCGCCTCGGCGACCGTCATGCCGTCGAACTGGCCCGAGTTCACCAGCACGGCGTCGTCGCCCGCGCCCGTGAAGGCCACCGCCTGCACGTCGACGTCAGGGTCGGTCGTCGCGACAACCTGCCGGATCGGCAGACCGAAGGCCAGCGCGAAGGCGTGGTCGCGCTCATCATGCGCGGGCACGGCCATGATCGCGCCGGTGCCGTACTCCACGAGGACGTAGTCGGAAACCCAGACCGGAATCTCCTCGTTCGTGACGGGGTTGAGCACGCGACGTCCGGTGTCGACGCCCGTCTTGGGTCGGTCGTCGCGCATCCGGTCGGCCACGGACTCGGCGCCACGCCGACGGACGTAGTCGGTCACCTCGGCTTCGGCAGCGGTGCCGCGCACGAGGTCGCTGATCAGCGGATGCTCCGGCGCCAGCACGAAGAAGGTGGCACCGAACAGCGTGTCGGGACGCGTCGTGAAGACCGGGATCGCCTCATCCCCGTCGACGACCGAGAACTGCACCTCCGCGCCATGGGAGCGCCCGATCCAGTTGCGCTGCATCGTGAGGACGCGCTCGGGCCACTGCTCGAGCTTCTCCATGTCGTCGAGCAGGCGATCGGCGTAGTCGGTGATGCGGAAGAACCACTGCTCCAGATCGCGCGCCTCGACCTCCGTGCCGCAGCGCTCGCAATGGCCGTCGACGACCTGCTCGTTCGCCAGGACCGTCTGATCCTGCGGGCACCACTTGACGGCGGCGCCGCGCTTGTACGCGAGGCCGCGCTCGAACATGCGCAGGAAGATCCACTGCGTCCACCGGTAGTACTCGGGATCCGACGTCGACAGCTCGCGGCTCCAGTCGATCGACCAGCCCATGCGCAGCATCTGCTCCCGGATGCGGGCGATGTTGCGCGCCGTCACCTCGGCGGGCTTGCCGCCGGTCTTGATCGCGGCGTTCTCCGCCGGCAGACCGAACGAGTCGTAGCCCATGGGGTGCAGCACCTTGTGCCCGGTGCGGCGACGGAAGTGGGAGACGACGTCACCCATCGTGTAGTTGGTCACGTGCCCCATGTGGAGATCGCCGGAGGGATACGGCAGCATCTCGAGCACGTAGGCGCGCGGGGAGTCGTCCGTGGCAGGATCCGCCGGATTGGGCGTCTCGAACGCCTTCTCGTCTGCCCACACCTGCTGCCAGCGGGTCTCGACGGCCTGGGGGTCGTAGCGCTCCACAGCGGCAGAATACGGTGCGTCGATGTCGAGCACCCCACTTAGGGGCCTCAGGGATGACGGGTTTCGCCCATTGAGCCGGTCCGAGCGATTCTGCGAACTTTCGTTCGAGGCGCTAATCGTCTACCTCTGAGGAGAGCACAATGGAACTAACGTCCACGCAAGAGCTGATTCTCTGGCTGGGTACAGCCGGCATGGCAGCGGGTGCGGTGATCATCGCCGCTATCGGTTTCAGCCTGCCCAATCATGAGCGACATCATGTGACGGCGAGCTTCTTCGTGTGCGCAATCGCGGCCTGTGCCTACCTCGCCATGGCGACGGGCACGGGCATGTGGGAGATCGGCGGAGAGCCGGTGTACTACGCCCGCTACCTCGACTGGCTCGTCACGACGCCGCTGCTCCTGCTCGGCCTGCTGACGATCGGTCTGGCACCGATCACCGGCGGCGGCGAGGCGGCTCGTTCGCGCAATGGCCTGATCGGCTGGGTGCTCGGTGCGGACGTGCTGATGATCGCCACGGGCCTCGTGGCGTCGCTGCGCGGCGACAACGGTGATCGCTGGATCTGGTACGCGATCAGCTGCGTGTTCTTCCTGCTCGTCCTGTGGGCGCTGTTCGGTCCCGTCAAGCAGCAGCTCGAGGCGCGCATGACCCCGCTGTACATGCGCCTGCTCGGCATCCTGACCGTGCTCTGGTTCATCTACCCGATCCTCTGGGTCCTCGGCACCGAGGGCACCAGCACGATCGATCTGACCGGGGAGATCCTGGTCTTCGCGGTGATCGATGTCCTGGCCAAGGTCGGCTTCGGCATCATCCTCGTGCTCGGCGTCAAGAACAACGCCAAGACCGCGGCCTAGCCGCAGAGCGGTTCCCGTCACGGGTTCCGGACGACGGTCCGGAACCCGTGACATCACCGCTGCGGCGACGTTCACCACCTAGGCTGTGTCGGTGACCACGGCTCCCGCCATCGTCGTCCACGGAGCACGCCGCCGCTACGGCGGCGTGACTGCTCTTGACGACGTCTCCGTCCGGATCGATGCCGCTGCTACGGGCCTGCTCGGCCGGAACGGTGCGGGCAAGTCGACGCTGATGAAGGCGATCCTCGGTCTGGTCCGTCTGGATGCCGGCCGGATCGAGGTGCTCGGCGAGGACACGCGCACCGACGGCGATCGCATCCGACGGCGGATTGGCTATGCCCCGGAGCACGAGTGCCTGCCGCCGGAGCTGACGGCCGCCGATCTCGTCCGCCACCTCGCCGAGTTGCGAGGACTGTCGCGCACCGATGCCATCCGCCGCGCCTCCGAGGTCCTCTTCGCCGTGGGTCTGGAGGAGGAGCGCTCGCGGGTGATCGGCTCGTTCTCGCTCGGCATGCGTCAGCGCGTCAAGCTCGCGCAGGCGCTCGTACATGCTCCGGAGCTGATCATCCTGGACGAGCCGACCAATGGTCTCGATCCGATCCAGCGCGGTGAGATGCTCGAGGTGATCCGCCGCGTCTCCCACGACCTCGGCGTGCGGGTGCTGATCTCGTCGCACATCCTCGACGACATCCGGCGGACGTGCGATCACGTGATCGTCCTGCGCCAGGGTGCGGTCACGCTCGATCGCCCACTGGCAGCCAGTGCTGGCGAGGCCGACGTCCTGCGCGCCGAGACCGTCGAGCCGGTGGCGCCGCTCGCAGCCGGCCTCACCGCCGCCGGGCTCGCGCCGGAGTTGATCGACGAACGCACCATCCGCATTCCCATCCGCGGCGATCGCGAGCGCGATCTCGTCCGCGACGTCGCCGCAAGCACCGGCGTCGGGCTGCGTCGACTGCATCCGGATGGTCCCTCGATCGAGCAGGCGCTGCTGGAGGCGATCGGGTGAACAAGGCGCGCATCCACGACGTGCGCTACCGCCCCTACGACGGCGAGATCAAGGGCAGCGCGCGCCGCGCGATCGCGTCGATGGCGCGCTGGAGCGCACTGCGAGCGCTCGGCGCCCGGCGCCCGTGGACCGCGAAGATCGTCCCCGTCGGTCTCGCTCTGGTGGCATTCGGACCGGCGATCACGGTGCTGGGCATCAAGGCGCTGCTCGGTTCCGATCTGTCCGATCGCCTGCCGGGCGACATCATCCCCTTCGCGACCTACTACCAGCTCGTCGCCTTCGCCATCCTCGCGTACGCCGCGATTGTCATCCCGGAGACGCTCTGCCCCGATCGTCGCAGTCGGGTGCTCGACCTCTACCTGTCGACGGCGATGAGTCCACGGGAGTACGTCATGGGCAAGATCCTCGCCTCGGCCGTGCCCCTCCTCGCCGTCACGACGCTGCCGTTGGCCTTTCTCTACGTGGGCAATGTCTTCTTCTCGGATGATCCCCTGGGCTACATCGGCTCGCACCTTCGCGAGCTCCCCACCCTCGTGATCGGCGGTGTGCTGATCGCGCTGATCTACACGCTGATGGGCCTTGCGGTCGCCTCGCTGACGAGCAGACGGGCGTTCGCCACCGTGGGCTTCGTGCTGATGCTGCTCCTGACCGGGCTGACGGGCGGCCTGCTGCGTGGCCCGCTCGACCTCGGCCCCAATGCCGACATCATCAACCTGCAGTTCCAGCCGGTGTGGCTCGCCCAGAAGATCATCGGCGAGGCACCGGCCGCGGCCGTCAGCGATGGTCCTCTGCAGCGCATGGAGACGCCTGACACGCCTCTGCTCGTGATCTCGAACGCCCTGATTGTCGTCGTCTGCGTCGGCATCCTCGCGCTGCGCTATCGCCGGAGTGACGCATGACGCCGCTGCTCGAGTTCGACCGCGTCTCGAAGTGGTTTCGCGATACGGTCGCCGTGGGTGACGTCTCGTTCGTCCTCGAGCCCGGCGTGACCGGACTGCTCGGACACAACGGCGCCGGCAAGTCCACGGCCATCCGCCTTGCCACGGGCCTTGCCCGCCCGGACGAGGGTGCGGTGCGGGTCAACGGCCTCGATCCTCGACGCAGCGGTGCGGCACGCGGGGCGATCGGGGTCGTGCCGGATGGCGATGGGCTCTGGAGCGGCCTCACCGCGCGCGGGGTGGTCGAGGCCTGTGCTCGCCTGCGGGGTGTCAAGGATGCCACCGGCGCGGCACGCGCCGCGCTGGCGACCGTGGATCTGACGGATGTCGCCGAGCGCGACGTGAAGGGCTTCTCCCAGGGCATGCGTCAGCGCGTCAAGATCGCCCAGGCGCTCGTGCACCAGCCGCAGGTGCTGATTCTGGACGAGCCGCTCAACGGTCTCGATCCGCAGCAGCGCGAGACCGTGATCGCGCTGCTGCAGCGACTCGGCGCCGAGGGCGTGGCCACCCTGTTCTCGAGTCACGTACTCGGCGAGGTCGAGCGCGTGGCCGATAACGTCCTGGTGCTGGTGAACGGCCGGCTCGTCGCCGAGGGCGCGCCGCATGCCCTGCGCGAGCTGATGGACGAGCGACCGCGCCGCGTGCAGATCGCCGCCTCACCGGCACGCCCGCTTGGCGCGGCGCTGGCGGGCCTGCCCGGTGTCGAACAGCTCGAGATCGCCGACGCTGCCCTGATCGTCGAGACCAGCGATCCCGTCGGCCTCGCGCGTGCCCTGCCACAGCTCGCCGTCGACTGCGGGTGCAGCATTGGTGCCATCGAGTCGACCGACGAGGATCTCGAGAGCGTCTACGGCTACCTCACGCAACGCGCCAGGGGCGTGCGGCGATGACCGTGACCCTGCTGACGATCCGCGCGCTGCTCTTCCGCCGTCGCTCTCTGGCCCTGCTCCTGCCCGTGCTGAGCGTGCCCGTGTTCGTGGGGATCGCGATCGTACGCGGCGATGTCTCTCCCGATAGCCAGGCCATCATCGTCGGTCGACTGCTGATCACCACGGTCGCTCCACTCGTTGCGCTGGTGCTGGCCGTCACCGCCATCGGCGATGAGCGGGAGTCCGGCACCATCGTCTATCTGGCCACCGCGCGCCTTTCCCGGTGGCGCATCGTGGCCGAGAAGACGCTCGCTGCCTTCGTCTGCAGTGCCGTCCTGCTCGTGCCCGCGCTGGTCGCCATCGTGATCCTCGGCACGCATCTCGGGGTGGGAGCCCCAAGCATCCTGCGCGGCATCGTCGGCACGCTGCTCGTCGCACTCGTCTACACCAGCGTGTTCATCACGGTCGGCCTCCTGCTCAAGCGCGCCTTGGTCGCCGGCATCATCTACATCCTCGTCTGGGAGGGTGCGATCGCAACCGTCGCCCCCTCTGCCGAGCGCGTCAGCATGACCGCCTGGGCGCGCGCCATCAGCGACGGCGGGATCTTCGGCCTGCAGACCGATCTCGTGCCCACCCAGTCCGCAACCTCCGGCGTGATCCTGCTGCTCGGCACCACGCTGATCGCCGTGGCGATCGGCACCTGGCGCCTCAACCGGATGGATCTTCCGTAGCGATCGATTTCTGAGAGTCTCTCAGGAAGCGATCGTGAGATTTGCGGTGTCCGTCCGTCTCCGGTGCAGTCAATCCACCTGGAGCCGTCCATGGACATCCCGCACATCACCCGCCGCAGCCTGATCGCCTCCGCCGTCACCGGCAGTGCCGCCGTACTGCTCGCCCAACCTGCCGAGCTGCTCGACCGCGCCAGCGCGGCTGCGCGCCCCGCCTGCGACCCGCACAGCGTCGTCGAACCCCTCGGCGTGCATCAGGCCGGCATCCTCACGAATCCGCCGGAGCACCTGCAGCTGGCCGCCTTCGATCTCGTCGCGGGGACGCCCCGGGCGCAGCTGGTCGCGCTCCTGCGGGACTGGCAGGGAGCGATCAACCTGCTTGCACGAGGCCTGCCGCTGCCTGATGATGCCGCACCGGACAAGGCCCCTGCCGACACCGGCGAGGCCCTCAGCCAGCGTGCGGATCGCCTGACGATCACCATCGGCTTCGGCCCCGCTCTCTTCGATGATCGCTTCGGCCTTGCCGATCAACGCCCCGCTGCGCTCGTCGATCTCCCCTCCTTCTCCGGTGATGCGCTCGAGGTCGGGCGATCCCACGGCGATCTCTCGGTGCAATGCTGCGCCGAGACGCGGCTCGTGGCCGAGCATGCGCTCCGCACGCTTGCCCGCATGGCGACGGGCCGGGCGACGGTGCGATGGGTGCAGGCGGGCTTCAACGAGCCTCCGGCCGATCCAGCGGACGGGTCTGGGCGCAACCTGTTCGGGTTCAAAGACGGGACCGCCAATCTCAACCCCGCGGACGCAGGTCGCATGGCCCGCAACGTCTGGGTCGACCCTGCCGACACGCCCGCCTGGATGGCTGGTGGCACGTATCAGGTCTATCGCCGCGTCCGGATGATCACGCGCACGTGGGACGAGAGCGTTCTGTCCGAACAGGAGAACGTGATGGGCCGTCGCCGGGCCACCGGAGCGCCGTTTGGCGGCACGCGCGAGCACGATCCGGTGCGTTCGGAGCTCCTGCCGGCGACGTCGCACGTCCGGCTCGCCAATCCCCGAACGGGGCAGGCGAGCGAGGACGAGCGCATCCTCCGTCGCGGCTATTCCTTTCACGACGGACTCGCCGCCGACTACTTCCCGCACTACGCGATCGTCGCGTGGATCGCCGACGTTGAGGTGCACCGCACCGAGCGGTACATCTGACGTCATCGAAAGTGGAGCCAAGCGGGATCGAACCGCTGACCTTCTGGCTGCCAGCCAGACGCTCTCCCAGCTGAGCTATGGCCCCGGGAAGCCGCAGGATAGCAACGACCTGCGAACGTGCCGCCGCTACACGTCGGCGGGCATCTCCGCGACCTCGCTATGCGGCACCTGGCCCCACAGCTCGTCGAGGCGATACAGCTCGCGCGCCTCAGGGTCGAACACGTGGACGACGATGTCGACGAAGTCGATGAGCACCCACTGCCCCTCCTTCATGCCCTCCGTCCGCACCGGCAGCAGCCGGTGCTCCTTCTTCAGCTTGAAGGAGACCTCCTCGGCGATCGCCTGCACCTGGCGCGTGTTCCGCCCGCTCATGACGACGAAGAAGTCCGTGTAATCCACGACGCCGCGCATGTCGAGCAGGACGATGTCGGTCGCCAGCTTCTCGGCGCCGTACTCGGCGGCGAGCTCGGCGAGCTGCGCGCTATCGCTCAGCGGATGTCCTCGGCGCAGGCCATGGCATGAGGGTATCACCGGACGCGTCCGCCGCAACCGGTTGTTCACGCACGGTAGAGACCGAGCTCCGTGATCAGCAGCGCGACACGTGGGGAGACCAGCCCCTCGATCGATGCACCGACGGACACGCGCCGTCGGATCTCGGTGCTCGACACATCCACGATGTCCATCGCGATCTCCTCCACGCCGGGGTCGACGTCGAGGGTGGATCCGGCCCGAGGGGCAACGGCGATCGACGCCAGCTGACGAATGCCAGCCGGGTCGTGCCAGCTGTCGAGCGCTGCGTACTGGTCTGCGCCGAGCAGGAGCACCAGTTGGGCCGCGCCGACGTCGAGCGTGAGCAACCTGAGCGTGTCCACCATGTAGGACGGTCCGGGGCGCTGCACCTCGATCGCAGACGCTTCGAGCACCGGCTCATCCGCCGCGGCGGCCTCAGCCAGCCGCAGACGCGTGGCGGCGTCCACGTCCGGCTCGTCGCGGTGCGCGGGCGTTCCAGTGGGAATCAGCAGCACGCGCTCGAGGCCGAGCTGCTCGGCGGCGCAGCGAGCCAGCGACGCATGTCCGCGGTGCGGCGGGTTGCAGATCGAGCCGAGGACGCCGATGCGTCTAGACACGGAAGGGCACCTCGCGGTCACCGATCTTCACGATGATGCCCTTCTTCGCGCCCGCCCGTACCATCAGCGGCAGCAGACGTCGCTCCTCGATGTAGTCCCAGAGCAGCTGCTGCGCGTGGTCGTCGGTGGCCTTCTGCACCGCGTCCTCGATCGGCGTGCCGACGATGCGGACGCCCGTCTCGTCGCGCAGCACGCGCACCTGGGAGCCACCGGCTCGCCCCGGGCGGTAGACGAGGTACTGCGCAAGCTGTCCCTCGACCTCGGGCTCCTCCTCGGGCTCGGGGACGACGAGGGCGAGTGTGCTGGTCAACTCCGGCACTCCCTCACCCGTCGCGCACGACACGGGCACGAGCACGAGGGCGCCGGTGTGCTCGTCGCGCAGCACGTTGCGCATCGCCGGTACATCGCCAAGCGCATCCAGGGCGCCGGTGAACGCCTCGATGTGCGCGGCGCGATCCGTCTCGGGAATGAGGTCGATGCGGTTGAAGACGATGATGCGCGGCCGCAGCGCGAGCGCCTCCTGGTAGTTGGCGAGTTCGGTGTGAATCGCGACGAACCCCGCGACTGCCTCTTCCACGTCGAGGCCGGCGTCTACGACGTGCAGGAGCAGCCGGGCACGCTCGAGATGCGCGAGGAAGTCGAGACCCAGACCGTGCCCCTCCGCAGCGCCCTCCAGCAGGCCGGGGACGTCCAGGACCGTGATCTGGCGATCCACGGCCAGATCCACGACGCCGAGCACCGGTTCGATCGTCGTGAACGGATAGTCCGCGACCTTCGGCTTGGCGTTGGAGATACGGCGCAGGAGCGAGGACTTGCCGATGTTGGGGAAGCCGAGCAATGCGGCATCGGCCAGCAGCTTCAACTGCAGCGTCAGGGTGAGCTCCTCTCCCAGCCCCCCGAGCTCCGCCGTGCGGGGGGCCTGACGAACGGCGGTCCGGAAGCGCCGATTGCCCGAGCCGCCACGGCCGCCGTGGGCGATGATCGCCGTGGCACCGGGCTTCGCGAGGTCGACCAGCAGCGTCTCCTCGTCGTCGAGCACCTGGGTGCCGACCGGCACCGGCACGATCAGATCCACACCCATGGCCCCCGTCCGGTTGGAACCCTCGCCACCGTGGCCATCATCGGCCGTGAGATGCGGATGGTGCCGCACGGCCGTCAGGTCGCGGAGCGAGCCATCGGCGACCAGCACGACGCTGCCGCCGTTGCCGCCGTCACCGCCGGACGGTCCTCCACGCGGCACGAACTTCTCGCGCCGGAACGCCACGGCACCGTCACCGCCGCGCCCCGCTGCGACGTAGATCGTCGCCCGGTCGGAGAACACGGGCGGCTACCCGGCTTAGGCCTCGGCCGAGACGACCGAGATGATGCGCTTGCCGCGCCGCTGGCCGAACTCGACGATGCCGTCCTGCGTGGCGTAGATCGTGTGATCGACTCCGAGGCCGACACCCGCGCCCGGGTTGAACTTCGTGCCGCGCTGGCGCACGATGATGCCGCCGGCGCGGATCGTCTGACCGCCGAAGACCTTCACGCCGAGCCGCTTCGACTGGGAGTCGCGTCCGTTCTTGGAGGAGCCGAGGCCCTTCTTATGCGCCATTCTCTGCCTCCTTGGCCTTGGCCGGGGTGCTCTTGCCGAAGGCGATCGACTCGATCTCGATCACGCTCTGCCGCGAACGGTAGCCCATGCGGCGCGAGCTGCTCTTCTTCGCCCGATACGTGCGGATGTTGATCTTCGGTCCGAGCTTGTGCTCGCGCACGCGGGCCGACACCTTGACGCCCTTGCAGGCGTCGGCCGTGGCCGCGGTCGTCTTGCCATCGGAGGCGAGGACCACGTCAGGGGTGAACGTGCCACCCTCATCGACCGCGAGGCGATCGACGACGAGGTACTCACCCTTGGTTACGCGGTACTGCTTACCGCCGACTGCGATGACTGCGAACATGCTTGACCTTCAGACGGGCCGCAACCTGCGGCAACGGGCGGGAACGTAGCAGAGAAGCAGAGCCCGAGGCTCCGCTCCCCTGCCACCTGATCAATCGTCCTTGCCGAGGATCCTGCCGAGCAGGCCCTTCTTCTTCTTGGCAGGCGCAGCGGGCTTGGCCTCCGCGGCGGGCGTTGCTGCGGAGGAACCGCTGCTGCCGCCCGGCTTATCGGCACGCGGCGCGCGCGGTGCACGCGGCTTCGCCGGCGCCTTGGCCGCCCCGTCGCCTGCCTCGCTGGCTGGACCATCACCGCTGGTGCCAGCCGCGCTGCGGCTCCCAGACGATCGTCCGCGTCCACCGCGGCTGCGCCGTCGCTTGGGACGAGCCGGGGCATCGCCATCGGCCGGTGCGGCGTTGGGTGCCTCGGCACTGCCATCCGCGTCCGCCGCGTCGGCACCACCATCGACCTCGGGCGTGTCCCCTGCCGCGCCCGCGCCCGTGCGACGTCGGGCACCGCCACGACGACCACGGCGACGGCGCTTGCGGGGGGCGCCGTCAGCGGTCGCCTCGCCGTCATCGTCCTCGTCGTCACCATCGCCCTCGTGGTCGTCGCGCTCGGACGCATCGCCGTCTGCAGCATCGTCGCGCTCGGCGGCCGGCGCCCGGCGGCTGCGGGCGCGCTTCGGCTTCTCCACGGGATTGCCGTCCTCGTCGAGCAGGATGGCTTCGACAGGCACCTCGGGCTCGAGCGGCTTGTCGAGCGGCTCCGTCTCCTCGCCGACCGAGGCGGTCATGTCGCCCGTCGGCGTGTCGATCGTGGCGGACGGCGTGCGGCTCCGCTTGCCCTTGCGCTTCTTGCCCTCGAGATCGATGCGCTCGCCGACGAGCCGCGGCGGCTCGTGCACGTCGGAGCGAGGATCGACCATCTTGATCATGTCCTCCTCCGTGATCGGCGTGGCATCGAGCAGCACGGCGTGCGCCTCGAGCCGTCCCACGCGCTCGATCTTGATCTTGTGTGTCTCTCCGAGGTACGGGCCGGCCCCGCCGACCACGATGCGGTAGCCGCCTTCCAACACGGTGACAGCGTCGGCCGCCTGGAACATATGGGGCTCGGACAGCGCAACCTCGAGCTCCTGCCCGATCTCGACGGGAATCGCGTCCTCCAGCACCTCGCTGACCTTGCCGTGCTTCACGAACTCGCAGCGCTCCCGCGGCACGTCGTCGAGGGCGACGATCGAGAAGTGCTTGCCGGTGTCCTTCTCGAGCTCCTCGAGTCGCGCGCCACCGGGACCGATCATCCGCGCCGCCACGGCGGAGTTGACCTCCACGAGGAAGGCTTCCGAGCTGGACAGCGTGGCCTGGCGACGCAGCGTCCGCAGGTTGTCGAGCGCGATCGTCTCGTCGCTGAGGACGCGCCCCTCACCACTGCAGCAGGGGCACTCGGTGGTCATGATCTCGCGGACGCCATCGGTCACGTTCTGGCGCGTCATCTCGACGAGCCCGAGCGGACTGATCGAGACGAGGTAGACCTTGGACCGGTCCTTGGCCAGCTCCTCCTTGAGGACGGCGATGACCTGGTCACGGTTGGTCTTCGACTCCATGTCCACGAAGTCGATGACGACGATGCCGCCGAGGTCGCGCAGCCGCAGCTGTCGAACGACCTCACGCGCGGACTCGAGGTTGTTGTGGAGGATCGTGTCCTCCAGCCGACCCTTGCCGACGAAGCGGCCGGTGTTGACGTCGACGATCGTGAACGCCTCGGCGTAGTCGAACAGCAGGTAGCCGCCGGAGGGCAGATCGACACGCCGCTTGAGCGTGCTCTCGATCGCCTCGTCGCCGCCGTAACGACGCAGCAGCTCGGTCTGCGCGGTGTGGCGCTTGACCCGCGATGCCAGCTCCGGGCTGCGCTCCTGCACGTAGGACACGATGCGGTCGTACATCGCCTCGTCGTCGACGATCAGCTCGTCGACGTCCTGGCGGAAGTCGTCGCGGACGAGACCGAGTGCGATGTCGACCTCGGCGTGGATCAGCGCCGGCGCCTTCGCCGTCGTGATGCGCTCGAGAATCCCCTCCCACTGGTCCTCGAGCAGCGCGAGGTCGCGCTCCAGCTCGGCCAGCTCGGCACCGCGCGCGGCGGTCCGGACGATCAGCCCGCCGCCGAGGCGCGGCTTGAGCTGCTTGACGAGGTCGCGAAGACGGTCCCGCTCGCCGTCCGGCAGGCGCTTGGAGACGCCACCGCCCTCGCCGTCGGGCACGTAGACGAGAAAGCGACCCGCCAGCGAGACGTCCATGGTCACGCGTGCGCCCTTCGTCTTCATCGGGTCCTTGGTCACCTGCACGAGCAGGGACTGGCCGCTCTTGACGAGGTCCTGGATGCGCTTCGAGCGGCGTGCCCGCTGATCGAGGCCGTCGATGCGGATCTCGGCGACGTGCAGGAATGCGTTCTTGTCCATGCCGGCGTCGACGAACGCCGCCTCCATGCCCGGCAGGACGGTGTCGACCTTGGCGAGGTAGATGTTGCCGAGCAGCGATCGGCGCTCCTCCCGCTCGATGTACGTCTCGACAACGCGGTCGTCTTCGATCAGCGCCGCCTTTGTCTCGTAGGCGTCGCTGGAAATGAGAATCTTCTTCATGTGGTCTCCGTTGCCGCCACACGCGCCGGTTTGGGCGCCATGGCGACGGCTAGTCGAGTGACTCCGACCACCGGCAGGTCGACGCTCGCGCAGCTCGCAAGCGCGCGAACGACCTCCTCCGGTTTCGCGGAGCCATCCTCGTGGATGGCGATGTCGACGATGACCGCGCTGTCCTCGAGCCGCGGCTCGGGGGCGAAGCGCTTCACGTCGACGGTGCGCCGCTGCTTCGGGCTGCGGCGCTCGATGGGAAGCTCCGTGGACGCGCGATACGCATCCACGGCGTGGGCGATGAGGTCGCCCGGTGCATCAAAGGCGATGCGATACGTGGCGCCGACGGCGACGGCCTTGGGGCCGGCCGGTCGGGCAGTGAGCGGGACAACGCCGCGCGGACAGGTGGCCGCGAGGCGTTCGAGCAATTCGTCGAGGTCGTGGCTGTCGCCGACGAGCTCGATCGTGCAGTGCTCGTCCTCCGACGCGACACCGACCCCGCGTGCGAGCGCGAGACTGATGACGGGACGGGGACGCATGCCGTTGGACAGGCTGATCTCGTAGCCGGCCCGGCGAAACGCGGCCAGCAGCAGATCGACCATCTCGAGATGGCTCAGGAATCGCGCGCGATCCCGGATGGCGAGACGGAGTTCGATCCTCACGGCTGCTGCTGCGGAACGAGCGGCATCAGGCCTCCACCAACCGGTTCCGCACGGGGCCGACGCAGGCGCCGCAGTCACTGCAGCCATCCCATCGACAATCCCCGGTCGGCCGTTCGGCGCGACTCTGCCACCACTCATCCAGCAGGAACTCCTTGGACACACCGCTGCGCACGTGATCCCACGGCAGCGGGTCGAGGGGATCGCGCTCGCGCGTCGCCTCCACCTCGAGGTCGCGCCCGGCGGCGGCGAATGCGTCGCGCCAGAGCTCCTCGCGGTGGTGCTCCGTCCAGGCGTCGAAGCGCGCTCCCGCGCGCCACGCCGTCTCGAGCACATCCCCGGTGATCGCATCTCCACGACCGAGCGCACCTTCCAGCATGCTCGTCCGGACGTCGTGGAGGGAAAGCTTGAGCTGGCGCCCCTTGAGCGCACGACGCAGGTACTCCTGCTTCACGCGCAGCTGGTCCGGGGGCGCCATGCCGCTCCACTGGAACGGCGTGTGCGGCTTCGGCACGAAGTTCGAGGCGGAGACGTGGACGGTGAACTTGCCGCCCTCGCCGTAGTGCTTCCGTCCGATCTCGCGCGCCTTGAAGCCCAGATCGACGATGCCCTGCACCTCCTCGAAGGTCTCGAGGGGCAGGCCGATCATGAAGTACAGCTTGAGGCTCGTGTAGCCGGCGCCGAAGGCGGAGTCGATCGCGCTCTCGATCATCTCGCCGGTGATCGTCTTGCAGATGATGTCGCGCATCCTCTGCGTCGCCGCCTCGGGTGCCATCGTGATCGAGCGCTGGCGCGTGTTGGCCGCCGCGGCCAACGCCACCGGCCCCGTATCCACCCGGTTGGAGGGCAGCGACAGGTGCAGGTCGGGCTTGACGTCCTTGATCTCCTTGATCGCACGGGAGACGCCCGAGTAGTCGCTCGTGGCGAGCGACGTGAGCGACAGCTCGTCGTAGCCCGTGCACTCGAGCTGCTCGAGGCCGGCCTTGACGACATCCTCGACCTTCCGCTCGCGCACCGGGCGATACCAGGTGCCCGCGTGGCAGAACCGGCACCCCCGCGTGCAGCCCCGCATCACCTCGACCGAGGCCCGCGAGAAGATCGCGCTCGCGTAGGGCACGACGGGCTTGGTCGGTGCCGTGTCGATGGCGAAGTCGGCGAAGACCGCACGCTCGACCGGCTGCTCGCCCCGTGCGGGCAGGTAGAGAAACGGCAACTCGGCGAGGCGATCGAGGCGCTCCTCGCGACCGGCCACCTCGGCCAGGATGGCGACGATCCGCTCCATCCCCTCCTCGGCCTCGCCCATGAAGAACGCGTCGACGAAGTGCGCCAGCGGCATCGGGTTCGACGCGCTGGGGCCACCGGCCAGGACGATCGGGTCGGCGTCCGTGCGCTCGGCACTGCGCACGGGGATCTGCGCGAGATCGATCAACTCGAGCACATTGGAGTAGGTCAGCTCGGCCTGGAGGGTGATACCCAGGAGGTCGACGTCGCGCACGGGACGCCACGTCTCGAGGGTGAACAGCGGCACGCCCTCGCGCCGCATGGCCTCGGCCATGTCCGGCCACGGGCAGTACACCCGCTCGGCCGAGGCCTCGGTGCGATCGTTGACGAGGCCGTAGAGGATCTGCAGTGCCTGATTCGAGATGCCGACCTCATACGCATCGGGGTACGCGAAGGCCACGCGCACCGTCGCGTCGGGCTTGACGGTCTCGTTCGTCTCGCCGCCGATATAGCGGCTGGGCTTCTCGACCTCGGTCAGGAGGCGCTCGATGCGCGGCTGAAGGGCGGACTGCTCCACGTGTGGAGTCTACCGACCCCGCGCCTTCGACCCGGCAGGCCTACTCACGCGACGGCTCCAGCGCCTTGTGCACGTAGCGACGCGGGCGCTCCTGCCAGCCCGGCGACGACGACTCAGCGCGAACCTGGCGGATGCCCACGGCCAGCGTGAGACCGATGGCCGTGAGGTTCGTGACGGTGTTGGAACCGCCGTAGGTCATGAACGGCAGGGGAATTCCGGTCGTTGGCGCGATCCCGAGATTCATGCCGATGTTGACGGTGACCTGCAGCACGATCAGCCCGAATACGCCAGAGGCCATGAATGCCTCCTCGAGGTTGCGCGCGCGCGGAATCACCCGTCCGATGCGCCAGAGCACCAGCAGGTAGAGCAGGAGCACGATGGCCGACCCGATGAACCCGCGGTTCTCCCCCACCACCGCGAACACGAAGTCCGTGTGGTGCTCGGGCAGGAAGTTGCCGGCCGTCTGGCTGGCCCCCTCGCCGCGCCCCACGAGACCGCCAGAGCCGATGGCGATCATCGACTGCTCGGCCTGATACGCGGCGGGACTGCCGCCGTCGGGATCGAGGAAGGCGGTGATGCGCTCCGTCTGGTACGGACGGAGCAGTGGCAGCCCCACGGTCGGCAGGATGCCGAGCACCAGCACGACGATCGCCAGTCCGATGCCGCCGATCACCAGCAGATTCCGCCCGGGCAGCCCGGCGACGACGAGGATCGCCAGCGTGATCGCGACGTATACGATCGACGTCCCGAGGTCGGGCTGGATGAAGACGAGTGCGAAGGGCGGCAGCATCAGCAGTGAGGCCCGGATCACCATGTTCCAGCCGCTGATTCCGCGGCGCACGCAATCGGCGACGATGATCGACAGGCACACGATCATCGTCACCTTGCCGATCTCCGACGGCTGCAGGGTGAAGAACGGCAGCGGAATCCAGCGCTGCGAACCGCGCGCGGCGGAGAAGCCGAGCACGATGATCAGGAGGCCGATCGTGCTGCCGTAGATGATCCAGAAGAGCCGCCGGTAGAGCTTCGGGTCGACGAAGGCCGCGATCGACCCGAGCACGAGCCCAGCCAGGATGTAGATGATGTGCCGGCGATCGAAGAAGCCCGGGTCGCCGGGCAGGTCGTTGACGGTGGCCACCTTGACCGCGCGCTCGCCGATGTAGAGCAGCAGCAGCACCGCCGCCACGAGCAGCCAGTCGACACGACGCAGCAGCGGCCCCAGGCTCATCCCGCGCTCCCCGTCGTCGCGGTCGTGTCGGGCACGATCGGCGCGTTGTTCTCGCCCTGCAGACCCTGCGCTGGATCGGTGCCGATCACGGGGCCCGAGTAGACTCCGGCCTGCTCGGCGCTCGCGATCTGACCGATCGTGGCCTCGTCGATGCCGAGCGCCTTCGCCATCACCTGTCGCACGGCAGGAGCCGCGGTCGCGCCACCGAAGCCGCCCTGCTCGATCACGCAGACGACCACGAGCTTGGGATCGTTGACCGGCGCGTAGCCTGCGAACCAGGCGAAGTCCCGCTTCCCGAGCTTCTCCGCCGTGCCGGTCTTGCCTGCGACGGCGATCGGGAACCCGCGGAACGCGCTGTAGGCAGTGCCGTCCTCGCTCGCCGTCACGCCCTCGAGCCCCTTGCGGACTGCCGCCAGCATGTACGGATCGAGCTGGACCACCTGCCCCGGCGGCGCCTCGAGCTTCTCGCGGAGCGTGCCGTCCTGGCCGAACACGGAGGCGCCGACGTGCGGCTGGACGAGCGTGCCGCCGTTGGCGATCAACGCGTAGAGACGCGCGATCTGCAGCGGCGTGACCTCGAGATCGCCCTGGCCGATCGACTGCAGCACGGCGTCGCCGGAGGTCCAGCGATTGTGGACGCGATCATCGCCGAAGCGGCTCTTCTTGTAGGCGTAGTCCGGCACGTTGCCCGGCGAGTCTCCGCCGATGTCGATGCCCGTCGGGGCACCGAACCCGAGCCGTCGCGCCCAGAGCGGCTGCGGTTCGAAGTCGCCGGAGCGCGGCGTGGCATCGTAGAGGCGCTTGCCGAGCTCGTAGAAGTAGGTATCGCAGGACGAGGTCAGCGCCCGCATCATGTTCATCGGCTCGTTGACGTCGGTCTCGAAGTTGCGGTAGACCTGCCCATCGATCTCCATCTGCGGCGTGCACTGCACCTGGCCGTCGGGACGCACGAGCCCGGCCGCACCAGCCGCGAATCCGGTGACGGGCTTGAAGGTGGATCCAGCCGGGTACAGCCCATTGAGTGCGCGATTCAGCAGCGGCGAGTTCTTGGCGTCACCCGCCAAGTCGTTCCAGTAGGCCTGACCGTCGGCACCGGCGAGGATCGCGGGGTCGAAGCCGGGGAAGGAGGCCATGGCGCGAATCGCACCCGTGCGCGGATCCATGGCGACGATCGCCCCGCCCTCGGCCCGCGGGTGGCCGTGCGTCCGGGCGTAGCTGATCGCCTCGCGCAGCGCGTTCTCGGCAGCCGTCTGGATGCCGGCGTCAATCGTGAGACGGACGTTGTCGCCTGGCTTGGCGGCGCGCGAGCGGACGATCGGGCCGACCGGATCGCCGAACGCGTCGACGCGACGCTGCAGCGAGCCGTTCGTGCCTCGCAGGTAGCGATCGAAGTAGCGCTCGACGCCGCGCTGCCCGACGACGTCGCCCGCCGTCGCGTTGCGATAGATGACCTGGTCGGCAACCTGCTCCTCCGAGACCTCGCCGAGCTCGCCCCAGAGGTGCGGCGCCATCGGGAAGAGCTTGCCGTTCTGCCCGCGCGTGGCGCGGTACGAGCGCGCCGTGCCCTCGACGATGCGGACGCCGGGGAACTGCCCTGCGCGCTCCTTCAGATAGAAGAGCACGTCCCGATCGACGTCCTTGGCGATGATGATCGAATCGAACGGCGCCTTGACCGCTGCCGTGTGGATGTCGTCCTCGACCTCGGCCACGGTCACGCCGACGATGCCCGCGAGCTCGCGCAGCTGCGGATACGTCTTCGTGCAGCCCGCCCACGCGCGGACTCGCTGACCGCCGTCCAACTGCTGCTGAATGGCCTGCAGGCGCGCCGCCTGCCGCGCCTTCGGAAGCCCTTCGGCACGCTCGACCGCTTCCGCGATGCGCCGCGCCCGCTCGTCGGAGGGGCGCCCATCGACCGGGCCCTGCACGTCGCGCCCGCAGGCGAGCAGGAGATCGGGAAAGCGCGTGGGATCGATCGCCACGGAGTTGGAGGCGCGGCTGCCCACCAGGACCTTGCCGGTGTTATCGAGGATCTGCCCGCGCGAGGCCGGCACGTCGATGCTCCGCAGGCCGTTCAAGCTGGCCTGCGCGCGATACGTCTGCACGTCGAGCACCTGCAGCGACCACAGGCGGAGGATCAGGATCACGATCAACGCGGCCGCGACGATGGCGAGGATCATGACGCGGCGGCGCGCTCCATCGCGATCGAACAGCTCGTTGCCCGCGGGCTGCTGCGGCGGTGGCGGAGGCGGTGGATACGCCCGGGTGGGCTCGTCGGTGCGGGGCGTGCTCACGCCTGCTCCTCCGACGGCTGCCGCAGGACGCGACGAAGCACCGCGAGCGTCACGATGCCGATCAGCAGCGTCGAGGCGATCTCCGCCAGCGCGCGTACGCCGACGCTGCCCCACGCCACTCCCTGCTGCTCGATGACGATCGTCACCACCACGTCGCTGACCACCGCAACCGTGACCGCCCCGAGCAGCGCCAGCAGCGCCAGGCCGAGCGTGACGCGCCGACGACGCTCCGCCCACGCGCCGACGGCCCACCCGATCGGCGTGAGCACCAGCGCCGAGGCGCCGAAGGGCCCCTGCACGGCCACGTCGATCAGCAGACCCGACGCGAAACCGACCGCGGCACCCCAGAGCGGTCCGAGGCGCAGCGCGATCGCCACGATCACGATCAGCGCCAGTGCGGGGACGGCGCCAAGCAGGCGGGCGTCGATCGCCAGCGCGACCTCGAGGTAGATCGCCACGATCAAGACCAGCAGAGAGAGCAGCACCGCGCCCACCGAGACGCGCTCCGGACGAGGCGTCTCGTCGGTGTCCTCGTCGCCGGCGACGTCGTCGCTGTCGTAGCCGAGCAGATCGGCCGCGCTCACGACGTGCCACCCCCGGTCAGGATCACCACGTTGGCGAAGGAGCCGAGGTCGACCCACGGCACCACGAGCACGCTCTTGTACGTGTTGGCATCGCTCTGCCGCGCCTCGCTCACGACGCCGATCGGCAGCCCGCGCGGGTACGCCGAACCGAGCCGACCAGTGGGATCCAGGAAGCCGCTGGTGACGACCCGATCCGCCGGCTGCACGACGCTCGATCCGCGGACGAAGCCGAGCACGAGCACGGAGGGATCCGCCGCGCTGGGCTGGAGAATGCCGTCCGCGCCACGCCTTCCGGCGACCGTCGCGCCCACCGCGACGTCGGCGTTGGAGAGCAGCGCCACAGTGGCAGTGCCCGTCGTGACACGGCTGACCTTGCCGATCAGTGCCGCACCGCCGACGTCGGCAGTGGCCGCCACCCCCGCCAGCACCGGGTCGCCGACCTGAACGCCGGCATTCTCACCCGCATCCACGATGACCGTGCTCGACGTGAGCGACGGCGAGCGCGCCACCACGCGCGCGGCGTGCGGCACGTACGCGTCGATCGCGGGGAACGCCGGCGACTCGACGTAATTGAGAAGACCGCGCAGCTCGTCCGCGTCCTGTTCGTCGACCTGAGCACGCCCGAGCTGCGCCCGTAGCGCCTCATTCTCGACGGCGAGACGATCGCGCTCGGCACGGGCCGTGCGGAGATCGCCGAACCAGCCGATCAGGTCGCGCACCGGAGCGGTCAGCCGCTCGGTGACGATCTGCACCGAGGACGTCCTGTCCGCCACAGCGCTCTGCGCCGACACGACATCGGCCTGCGCGCGAATCGAGAAGGTCACCAGCAGCAACGCGGCGGCGACGAGCACTATCGGCACGACGCGACGTGTGAGACGGTTGCGGGCGGTGGGCGTCCGGGGACTGGCCATAGGCGGGTGTGCGCGGGAACCACGCGTCACTGAGCGGAATCAGCTCGTCGCAGTCTACCGTCCGGGCTGCACCGGAGCAGTAGCACGGCTTCCCGAAGCGCTACGCCACGTGCCCGTCGAACGGCAGGCCGGCCTGCACCCACGCCTGGCAGCCGCCCAGCAGGTTCGCACAGCCAGGACGCCCCGCCGCGGTGAAGGCATCGGTTGCCGATCGGGAGCGAGCGCCACTGCGGCAGACGAACACCGTCTGGTCCGCGTCCGGCAGTTCCTGCCAGCGCTGCGGCAACTCGCTCAACGGGAGATGCGTCGCACCCGCGATACGACCGGCATTCCACTCCTCCAGCTCGCGGACGTCCACGAGCAGCGCACCCGCCCGCTGGAGCGCCTGCACCTCGGCAGGCAGCAGATCGGGCGCATCGTCGGGCTCGGTGTTCATGCTGCCTCCTCAGGCGTCCGGTGCAACGGTACGGGCGAAGGCGATTGCTTCGTCCGCGGTGGTGATGCTACCCGCGGCCTGCTCCTCGGCGATCTGGGCCAGCAGTGGCCCCAGCGCCGGCCCCGGGTCGATGCCCAGCGCTGCGGCCAGGTCGTCGCCCCGCACCAGCGCTGCAGCCGGTGGCTCGGCGAGCGCCACCACCATCGCGGCTGCCAGCTGCTCGTGCCGGCGAATCCACCGCTGCCGTGCACGCGTACCGCGGGTCGACCAGCGATCCGCCAGCGAGACGACGACGCTGGCGATCGCCCACGGGTCCGTGGCCACGCGATAGCGGTGCACGGAGCGGGCATCGAGCTCGCCCTCCGGAACCAGGAAGCCGAGCCGCAGGTGCTCACGCACCAACACGGCCACGCAACGCTGCATGGCGGTGCTGTACCGCAATCGCGCCAGGATCGTCGTCGCGACCTCGGCACCCTGCTGCGCGTGCCCGGGGAAGCCGATGTGGCCGTTATCGAACTCGCGCCGCGTCTCCGGCTTGGCGATGTCGTGGAGCAATGCCGCCCAGCGCACCGCCAGCGCCACGTCCGTCTCGGCGTCGAGCGTCTCGGCAAGCGCGGCGGCGACCGCAGGCGTGGCGGCACCGAAGGCGAACTCGGGATGCTCGCTCAGGTCGATCGCCGCATCCAGCACCTGGAGGGTGTGGTCGAGCACATCGAAGTGGTGATAGCGGTTCTGCTCGATGCCCTCGAGCGCCTTCAGCTCGGGAAGCACCACGGCGAGCAGTCCCAGCTCGTCCAGGCGACGCAGGCCGTCAACGGGATCTCGGGCCAGCAGGATCCGCTCGAGCTCGGCACGCTGCCGCTCCCCTGCCGGTTGCGAGGCCAGTCCGGCATCTCGCCGCGCCTGCTCCATGGTGGCAGGGTCGAGGTCGAGCTCGAGCTCGACGGCCAGGCGCACGAGCCGCAGCAGGCGGAGCGGGTCGTCCTGGAACGAGTGGTCGGCCACGGTGCGGAGCACACGCGCCTCGATGTCGTCGAGCGCGCCCGGCACGGCCATCACCGTGCCATCGCAGACGCGCACGGCAATCGCGTTGATCGTCAGATCACGCCGGAGCAGGTCCGCCGTGATGCCATCCGGGGCACCCGTCACGTCGACCTCGTGATCCTCGCCCACGACGCGCCACGCACCGTGTCGTTCGGAGAGGGGGAAGACGGGAGCTCCGCTGGCACGAGCGTACGCGCGCGCGGTCGCCTCTGGATCACCGGTCGTGACGAGATCCCAGTCGGTCAGAGGACGTCCGAGCAGGACGTCGCGCACCGCACCCCCCACCAGCCAGATCCGATCGTCCACGAACGCGGCGTGCACGGGCGCGATCGCCTGCGCGAGCCGCGGGTCGACATCGGCGATCACCCGATCACCTCGCGATCCCCGCGCTCGACCGTCGCGCGCACGCCGCAGATGATCTCGTACGGCACCGTCCCGACGTGACGCGCGATCTCCTCGGCCGAGACCAGGCTGCTGCCGTCCTTGCCCAGCAGCACGACCTCATCACCCTCGACGACGGAGAGCCCCTCGGGCAGGACGACCGCGAACTGGTCCATCGAGACCGTCGCGGAGACCGGGCAGCGTCGCCCGTGGATCAGGACCTCCCCGACCCCGGAGAGCCGACGGGGATACCCGTCGGCGTAGCCAATCGGCACGAGTGCTACGCGGACGGTGCGGTCGGCCACGTAGCGGCGGCCATAACCGGTCGAGTCACCCGGCTCCAGCGTGCGCACGCTGCGGACGGTGCTCGTCCAGCGCATCACCGGCTGCAGGCCATGATCCAGCCCCGAGATGCCCATGGGGTCGATCCCGTACACCGCGAGTCCCGGGCGAATCGCATCGAAGGCCAGTTCCGGATAGCGCAGGGCAGCCGCTGAGTTCGCGAGGTGGCGCGGACACGCGGGGAAGGCCTCGGCCACGGCGCGAAACCGATCGGCCTGCAGGTCGACGAAGGCGCGGTCAGGCTCATCGGCGGTCGCCAGATGGCTCATCAGGCCGACGAGCCGGGCGGGGCACGGGCCGCGGAC
>JBILWG010000237.1:0-2780 GCA_044369995.1 Gaiellales bacterium
ATGCATATCGGTGCGGCGATCGGCTCGTACTGCCCGATGACGGCGCTGACGTTCAACATGCATACGCAGACCGTCCTCTGGACCGGTGTCGCCGCCGACGATCTCGACATGAGCGACGAGCACCGCGCGGCGCACGAGGCCCTGCGCGCAGAGCTGTACCGACGCATCATCGAGGAGAAGGCGCTGCAGTCGCAGCCGCTCAGCGAGGGCATCGCGCAGGGCGCGACGCGCGGCTTCGCCACGACGGCCGAGAAGGTCGACGGCGGCTACAAGGTCAACGGCCGCAAGATCTTCGCCTCGCTGTCCGGCGCCGCCAGCGACTACAACATCACCTGCGTCGAGACGAGCGAGGACGAGATCCTCTTCCTCGCGATCAGCGCCGACGATCCGGGCGTCGAGATCGTCGGCGACTGGGATCCACTCGGCATGCGCGGCACGGTCTCGCGCACCCTGCTGTTCAAGGACGCCTTCGCGCCCGACGATGCGGTGCTGCTCCCGCCCGGCATCTACAACCAGCTCGCGGAGCGGTGGCCGTACGTCTACATGACGCTGACGCCCGCCTACATGGGGCTGTCGAAGGCCGTCATCGACTTCGTGCGCGACTACATGTCGTCGCAGGCACCGCCCGGCATCACCTCGCGCCGCGACGTGCCGCAGAAGCAGCAGGGCTGGGCCGAGCTGCAGATCATGTACGAGAAGAGCCGCGCCCTGTTCGACAAGGTCGTCGACGAGGCGCGCGTCGATCCGACGCCCGACATGGTCGCGCGCGCCCTCGCCGCCAGCTACACGACGATGGAGACCGCGCCGGAGATCGCCTCGCTGGCGATCCGCACGTGCGGAGGGCTGTCGATGCTCAAGGAGTTCCGGCTCGAGCAGTACTACCGGGATGCCCGCTGTGGCTCCCTCATGCTGCCGTGGAGCGCCGAGGTGTGTCTGCATCGCCTCGGGCGCCACGGCATCTTCCCCGACGACGCCGAGTAGCGTGCTCCGCGACGTCGATGACGCGCCGATCGCCTGGCGCGAGGCGGGGGAGGGCCCGCTCGTGCTGTTCCTGCACGGTCTCGGCGCGACGCGGACCAGCTGGGACGCGCAGCTCGCCGTGCTTGCCGAGGGCTATCGCTGCGTGGCGTGGGACATGCCCGGCTATGGGCTCTCCGAGCCGCTCGCGGACTTCTCGCTGGCGGCCGCCGCCGATGCCGCCGGCGCGCTGATCGATCGCCTCGGTGGCCGTGCCCACGTGGTCGGGCTCTCGATGGGCGGCATGATCGCGCTGCAGCTCTCGCTGCGGCATCCGGCCGCCGTGCGGTCGCTTGCGATCGTCGACTCGAGTCCGGCCTTCGGCATGGACGGCACGGACCCGGACGCGTGGCGCGCCGCTCGGCTCGCGCCGCTCGACGCCGGCGCCCAGGTGCCCGACTTCGCCGAGCCGGTACTGCGAGGGGTAATGGGCCCGAACGTGTCCGACGAGGCCGTCGCCGCCGCGGTCGCGTCGATGCTGCGCGTCCCGCTGGCCGGTCTGCGGGAGACGATCGCCGCGCTGCCCGAGCACGACGTCCGCGCGCGTCTCGGCGACATCGGTTCTCCGACGCTCGTGGTTGTCGGCGAGCTCGATGAGGAGACGCCGCCCGCCTACTCGGAGGCGATCGCGGGGGGCATTCCCGGCGCGCGCCTTGCGGTGATCCCCGGCGTCGGGCACTACACGTCGTTCGAGGCGCCGGATGCGCTCAACGCGCTTCTGCGCGATCATCTCGACATGGTGGAGGCCGCCTGATGGAGCACCGCACGCTCGACGTCTTCCGCCGCGCGCTGGTCGCGAGCGGGCTCACCGCCGGCGAGGTCGTGGCCGTGCTCAGCGAGTCCACGAGTCGCACCGCGCTCGTCGAGACGGCGCGGCTGGCGGCGGAGGACCTCGGTGGCCGCGTCGTCGACGTGCGCATGCCGACCCCGCCGAACCCGGGACCGGTGGCGATCCGCTCGACCGGCTCGAGCATCGCGCTGCAGGGCAACCCCGCCGCCGTGGCCGCGCTGTGCGCCGCCGACTTGGTGCTCGACTGCACCGTCGAGGGACTCCTGCATGCGCCGGAGCTGCCCGCGATCCTCGGTGCTGGCTCGCGCGTGCTGATGATCCCGAGCGAGGATCCGGAGGCGTTCGAGCGCTGGGCTCCCGACGACGGTGCGCTCAAGGCGCGCGTGCTTGCGGGGCTCGAGCGCCTCCGCGCTGCGGAGGAGATGCACGTCACGTCACCCGCCGGCACGGATCTCCGCATCCGCCTGGCGGGTGCATTCACGGCCGGCTCGTGGGGCGCGACGGATGGTCCGGGCACGGTGGCGCATTGGCCGGGTGGTCTCGTGGTTGCGTTTCCTGCTGCCGGCTCGGTCGCGGGCACGCTCGTGCTTGCGCCGGGCGATGCCAATCTGACGTTCAAGGAGTACCTGCGCGATCCGGTGCGGCTGACGATCGTGGACGATCGCGTGGTCGACATCGACGGCCACAACCTCGACGCCGATCTGCTTCGCTCCTACCTCGCCGCCTTCGACGAGACGGAGGCGTACGCCGTCAGCCACGTCGGCTGGGGCATGAATCCCGCCGCGCGCTGGGATGCCCTGACGATGGTCGACAAGCGCGAGACGAACGGCATCGAGCTGCGGGCCTTCGAGGGCAACTTCCTCTTCTCGACGGGCGCCAACGAGAACGCGGGTCGCTTCACCCGCGGGCACTTCGACTTCCCGATGCGCCGCTGCACGGTGCGCCTCGACGGCGAGACCGTCGTCGACGCCGG
>JBILWG010000238.1:0-2771 GCA_044369995.1 Gaiellales bacterium
GGATTATGATTCCGCTGCTCTAACCAACTGAGCTACGCCGCCGAACGCGAGGATGCTACCCGAACTCCGACGCGCCACGCTGCGGATTGGCCCGGGCGAGGGCGAGCGCGTCGCGTAACCACAGGCGTCCATGCGACCAGAGGCCCCGGCCGTGCTGCCAGACACCAACGCGGGCATAGATCGGATGGGCGGGATACCGCTCTTGCAGCGCTGCGATATAGGCAGGGGATCCGTCCGGCGACCCGGCGATCCGGTCGTATCTGCTCCACCACATGACCAGCGGCACGGAACTGGGGCCGAAGCGATCCAACTGGCGGAGCGGACTGCGCTCGTGGAAGCAGGCGAACGCCACTGCCGGCGGTCCGCCGCACTCGGCGACCATGGCGCGGGACTTCAGATTGGCTCCCGTGGGTGGCGCGACGCGCCGATAGTGCGCGGCCAGGTCGACGGGCGCGTCGAGCGCAACCACCACTGCGAACGCGGAGGGATCGGCGTCGGCGGCGAGCAGCGCTTCGAGGCCGCCCATGCTCGACCCCGCGATGATCACGCGGGAGCGGTCGAGCGGCAGGTTCGGTAGGCGCGCCTGCACCAGGTCCGGAACACGCAGCTGGTCCCGAATCTGCCCCGGAGCGCCGTAGGAGAACGACGTCGTCGCGGTACCCTGGCCCTCCAGGCAGGCGACGACGAACCCGAACCGCAACGGTGCTCGACCGAATGACTCGTCGCAGCGGGCCTCGCCGGCTGCACCGTGCACGGCGATCACGAGCGGTAGACGACGACCCGCCGCCTGCCAGTCGCTGTCGGCGGGATAGGCGATCCGCAGCGCGCGCGTCGCACCGTTCCACGCCGAGTAGGACGTATGGATCGCCACCATGCGCCCACGACCCGGCGTCGCAGCACGAGCGTCGGCGACAGCGATGACCAGCGCCAGCGGGATCATCAAGGACGCCCACACGCAAGGGCGACGGAGGTGCGAAAGCGACAGCAGGGACATGGCGACACTGATCGGCGTCAGTGTCGACGTCCGGCGCCGGCGCGTGGGTTGCGATCCGGTTTACGCGGTCCGGCACTTGGCCGCGAAGATCGACCGCGACGCCGCCGGCTGCACCGCCGCATTGCCGAGGAACTCGCCGAGCACGCGACGATTGCCCGCACCGTCGGGGATCAGCATGTCCTGCCCGTCGAGCGGCGCCGGGGTGCCGCCGAGGTTGCAGCGCAGCTTGCGCGAGGCTCGCGCGTCGAGGTAGCCGAGCTGGAGGAACTGCCAGAGCGTCAGGTCGGTGGCGAACGTGCCGCCGAGCGACGTGGCGACGTTGCGCAGGCGCAGCAGGCCGCCCGGACTCGCGACCTTGGCGCGCAGCGCCTGGATCACGGCCTGCTGACGCTGGCCGCGGCTGACGTCCGAATCCGCGGGATTGAGGATGTTCTTGCGGACCCGCGCGTACGCGAGGGCCTCGGCGCCGTTCAGCGTGATGCGGCCCTTCGGGAACGTGTACAGCTCCGCGCCGAAGACCGAGCGGATGTTGCCGGGGTTGTCGACCGTGATGCCGCCGACCGCGTCGACGACCTGCTCGAGCCCCTCGAAGTCGATCACCATCACGTGCTCGATCGGCAGGCCCGTGTACTCGGACACCGTCTTGATCGCGAGCGCGGAGCCCCCGGCCGCGTACGCCGCGTTGATCTTGTCGTCGCCGTAGCCCGGCACGTTGACGCGCAGATCGCGGGGGATCGCGAGCGTCGACTGGAGCTGGCGCGCGGGGTCGAAGCGCAGCACCTGCAGCGTGTCGGAGTTGGCCTGGTCATCCACGCCGATCAGGAGGATGGTGGTGGGCTCGGCCAGTAGCGCACCCGCCGGCGCCAGGGCCGCCCGCGCGCGCGGGTCGAGGCGCTCGTTGGCCTGGGTCACGGAGGAGCGCACGGCCAGCAGGCCGAGCGTCAGCCAGCTCAGCAGCAGCACGCCGGCGATCACGAGCATCAACACGATCCAGAACTTCAGCGAGCGCGGCTCGCGCCGGGTCGGACGCCAGCCCGGGCTGTCGCCCTTCCTCCACCAGCGAAACCGCGGAGGCTCGATCGGGGGTGGCGCGCCGGGCGGCGGCAGCTCGATGGCGCCGCGCCGTTCCGGCGGTGCCTCGGGCACGGCGACGTTGGTGCCGGACTTCCCGTCGGGCCGCACCTTGCCGCCCTTGTAGGTTCGATAGGGACGATCGCTCACGAGCACAGCGTATTCCCCGATTCGACCGCGTACCCTGCCCGTATGGGTGGACGGCTCACGATCTGCGCGACGCCGATCGGCAATCTCGACGATCTGACGCCGCGCGTGCGTGCGGCGTTGGGCGCCTGCGATGTCGTGGCGTGCGAGGACACGCGGCGCACCGGACAGCTGCTGCACCTGCTCGGCATCGATGTGCGCATGACGTCCATCGAGGCGCACCGCGAGCAGGCCGCGATACCGGACTTGCTGCGACGGCTCGCCGACGGTGCGCATGTCTGTCTCGCCACGGATGCGGGCATGCCGCTCGTCTCGGATCCGGGCGGCGCCACGGTGCGCGCGGCGATCGAGGCGGGGATCGCCATCGAGGTGCTGCCGGGGGCCGATGCGGTCACGACGGCGCTGGTCGCCTCGGGCCTGCCGACCGACCGTTTCGCCTTCGTCGGCTTCCTGCCGCGCGCCGCCGGCGCGATCGGCAAGGTGCTCGACGAGGCCGATGGCTGGGGGATCACCCTCGTCGCGTTCGAATCGCCGCAGCGCCTCCCCTCCACGCTGGCGC
>JBILWG010000239.1:0-2769 GCA_044369995.1 Gaiellales bacterium
CGTTCGCACGCGCGGGCCTCAAGGTGCGCAAGGCGGTCGCCGAGCACGAGGCCGCAGTGGCACGGCGACCCGGCGACACCGAGGCGACGATTCGACTGCGCTCGATGCAAGCTGGGGGAGACACGTCGTTCGGTGACTATCTCGGCCCGCTCCATCCCGAGGCAGAGCGCATCTTCCAGGCGTTGTGCAACCGGTCCAGTGGCGACCTGAATTCCATCACGCAGGCCTCGATGGCAACGCTCTTCGCCCACGTGTGGGATAGCGGCGACCTCGGACGCAACATGCGCGGCGGCTCGGGCTTGCTGCCTGAGGCACTGGGGCGCGACCTCGTTGCGCACATTCGGCTGCACACGGCGGCAACCCGCGTGACGTTCACCAACAGCGGCGTCGACATCGACTACGTCGGGCCCGATGGTGCCGGCACGGTGCGAGCGCGCACGGTGATCCTCGCGATTCCCGCGCCGTTCATTCCCGCGCTGCTTGGGGATGCGCTGCCGAGCGACACCGCGGCAGCACTCGATCGCGTGACGATCGGCCCCACGACGGTGCTGAGCATCCTGACCGACGAGACCGAGCCGATGCCCTGGGACGACGTCTACTCGCTGCTCACACCGGACTGTCGCTTCAACATGTTCTTCAACCACTCGAACGCCCTCCATGCGACGGGCGCCCCCAAGCAGGGCAGCCTGCTGATGGTCTACGGCGGTGGCGGACGCGCTCGCGCGCTCGCCGGCATGTCGGAGGCCGAGATGGAGCGTGCCTTCCTCGACGACCTGCACCGCCTCTACCCGCAGACGCGGGGGCACATCGCGGAGACCTGGCTGATGCCGTGGCAGTACGCCGTGCCGCACGCCACACCTGGTCGATGGCGCGTGCAAGAGACCCTCGAGCGCGGCATCGCAGGCCGTGTGTTCCTCGCCGGCGACTGGGTCGGCGAGTTTGGTGCGATGGAGACCGCGGCGCTGACGGGTGTCGACGCGGCAGCGTCGGTCCGGAGCGTGCTCGACGCCGGAGCGAACGCATGACGTTGGTAGGCTGGCCGCGCAATCGCAGGAGGAAGAACGCATGACGTCGATCGACGATCTCAAGGGCTTCAGCTACCCACTGACCCCCGGTGGCAAGTCATCGATCGTCGGCGACATGCCCTGGCACTACGCCACGGAGTACCTCAACATCTCCTACCGCGCCGACCCCGACGTGATCGCGTCGTACTTGCCGGCCCCGCTCGAGCCCGGGCCCGAGCCCGACATGGCGTACGTGGCCTTTAGTCGCTGGTGGTCGGTGTGGGATGCCGACCAGGACCTCGCCTTCACCAACCCCGAGCGCACCCAGTATCAGGAGGCCGCGATCTGGGTCAACTGCTCGTACAAGGGCGAGCCGGGGCAGATCTGCCTGCAGATCTGGGTGAGCAACGACTTCACGATGGCGCGCGGCTGGTTCATGGGCTTCGCCAAGAAGTTCGGGCAGGTGCACATCACCGACTACCACCCGCTCAATCCGGTGCAGCAGCCGATCGGTCCTGGCAGTCGCCTGAAGGGCTACGTCGTTGCGCACGGCGAGCGACTCGTGGAGGGCACGATGGAGGTCGAGCGCCGCATCACCCGCGAAGAGCTGCCGGCGCCGATGGGGCGCCCGCTCTTCCACATCCGGCACTTTCCGAGCATCGTGCGCGGCGCCAAGCCGTCGGTGCTCGAGCTCGTGCGCCTCGGGGCCGAGAACATGACGTTCGGTGAAGAGCTGTGGGTCGGCAAGGGCGACCTGACGTTCCTGCCGTCCGACATCGAGGAGCACATGGCGCTGGCGCCGAAGGAGATCGTGGGCGCCTATCGCTACTCGTCGGGGTACACGTTCCCCGGCGGCGACGTGCTGCACTCCTGGGTCTGATTGCCTCAGACGAGTGGCTCTGAGGCCTGGCCCTTTGCGATGCGGGCCAGCGTGCCATCGCGTTGCGCGGCGAGGAACTCGTCGCCCGCCAGCTCGATCATCTGCGCGAAGCGATAGCCCTGCGTGCGCGGCTCGGCAGCACCGGCCTCGCGGAGTGCCGCCAGACGGCCCGGCTCGCCGAGGCGATACGACCGGTGGTCGGCATGCATGCACTCGAAGTCGCGGTCCGAGAGCTCCGCGAGCTCGATCGCGCCCGCGGCGACTGCGGCCTCGACGAGCTCGCTGCCGCGTGCCGTGCGCTCGAAGATCACGTTGACACCCGGCGCCTCGTCGTGCAGCGGCGTGCCGTCATCGTCGAGCAGCCAGCCGTCGGGCACCGACAGGTCGGCCACTTCGCCGAGTTGATCGGGGCACACCTTGCAGCGCCACGGCGCCTCGTACTTCCAACGCGGCTCGTCATCGTTGAGGTACGCCTCCTCGTACGTCAGCTCGGCGCGCTGGCCCGCAGCGTCTTCCAGCGTTGTGAGGCCCGGCCAACCCATGCCGCGGTAGCGGAACGTGGTGAGCGCGTCGGGGTCCATGCCGTGCGCCACAGCCATGTCACGCGGCATGTGGCGGCTCGCGGTCGTGCCGCAGAAGATCGTGAGGAGGTAGGCGATCTGCTCGTTGACGCGTGGGTCGCGCCGCCCGAGGTTGCGGATCGCGTTGAGGTCGCATGGCTTGGCGATCACGGCGAAGCGGATGTCCTCATCGAGGAGATCCATCACCGGCACGAGCGGTGCGACGGGGCCGTAGCGCGACTGCGCGCCGCTCAGCACCTCTGCGGGCGTGCGAGAGATCTGCGGCAGCGTGAGTGTTGGATCGTCACCCGAGGCGCGTACGTGC
>JBILWG010000240.1:0-2766 GCA_044369995.1 Gaiellales bacterium
CAAAGGGGTCAGACCCTTTCGGGACATCCAGCGACTGCCGTTGCCCCCCACCCCACGCGATGTCCCGAAAGGGTCTGACCCCGTTGGGACATCCGGCGACTGCCGTTGCCCCTCCACCCCACGCGATGCGCCAAAAGGGTCTGACCCCGTTGGAGCATCCGCCGACGCGGCCGGCCATGCCTGCCATCCTGTCCGCCGTGACGACGCGCGTATCCGACCGACGCATCTTCGCGCTCGCGCTGCCCGCGCTCGGGTCGCTGGCTGCCGAGCCGCTCTACCTGCTCGTCGACACGGCGGTGATCGGGCACCTCGGCAAGGAGTCACTGGCGGGCCTCGCGGTCGGCGCGGCGCTGCTGGGCAACGCCATCTGGCTGATGAACTTCCTCGCCTACGGCACCACCAGCCGCGCCTCGCGCCTGTTCGGCGCTGGTCGACGCCACGAGGCCGTCGAGCGCGGCGTCCAGGCCACGTGGCTCGGCGCGATCGTCGGCGTGCTGCTCCTGATCGTCCTCCAGGCCTTCGCCGACCCGCTGACCCGCCTGATCGCCGGCGACCACCCCGAGACGCAGGCGGCCGCCCTCGGCTGGCTCCGTGTGGCGCTCTTCGGCGTTCCGTTCGTGACGATCGTGCTGGCGGGCTGCGGCTGGCTGCGCGGCGTGCAGGAGCTGCGCAAGCCGTTGTTCTACCTGATTGCGTCGAATATCGTCAGCGCCGCACTGGCGCCACTTCTGGTCTACGGCTTCGACATGGGTCTCAATGGCTCGGCGTACGCCAACGTGGTCGGACAGATCTTCGCGGCGGCACTCTTCCTGCAGGCCCTCGTCCGCGAGCGGGTATCGCTGCGCCCCTACCGGCAGGGCATGATCGAGCAGCTCGGAGCAGCCCGCGACCTCGGCATCCGGACGATCGCCTTGGAGGCGACCTTCCTGAGTGCGACCGCCGTTGCCTCGCGCCTCGGGCCAGAGCAGGTCGCCGCACACCTGATCGCCATCCAGCTCTGGTACTTCCTCGCGCTCACGCTCGACGCCTTCGCGATCGCCGCGCAGGCCCTCATCGGCGAGCTGCTCGGAGCGGACGAGATCGTTGCCGCACGCGCCACGGCACGGCGGCTCTGCGAGCTGGGTGCGATCGTCGGCGCGATCTTCGGCGGCATCATCCTCGCCGGCTGGCGGATCATCCCGCGGCTGTTCACCAATGACGAGGACGTCGTCCAGGCGACGGGGGCCGCCTGGATCTGGTTCGGCGGCATGCAACCAATCGCCGGCGTGGTCTTCGCCATCGACGGCATCCTCGTCGGCGCGGGCGACACCGCGTTTATGCGGAACTTCACCCTCGTGGCCGTCCTCTGCGGCTACCTTCCCTGCATGCTCGGCACCATCTACCTCGATTGGGGCCTGACCGGTCTCTGGGTCGGGATCACGCTGTTCATCCTGATTCGCTTCGTCCTCGGTGGTACCCGCACCCTGCGCGGCGCCTGGGCGATCGGCGGCGCCACGACGTGACCCCGACGTTCGGGGCTGCGCTGCGCGTCTGGCTGCGACTCGGCTGCCTCTCGTTTGGTGGCCCGATCGCGCAGATCGACCTGATGCACCGCGAGGTCGTCGAGCGGCGCCAGTGGATCGACGAGCGATCGTTCCTGCACGCCTTGCGCCTCTGCACCGCGCTGCCCGGCCCGGAGGCGCAGCAGCTCGCGTGCTACCTCGGCTACCGCCTGCACGGCATCCGCGGCGCCCTCGCCAGCGGTGGACTGTTCATCCTCCCCAGCCTTGTGCTGATCATCGCGCTCTCGTGGACCTACATGGCGTTCGGCGAGACCGACCTGGTGAGCGGCATCGTGCGCGCGCTGGGCGGCGCGGTCGTGGCTCTGGTGGTCGCCGCCGGGCTGCGGATGGGACGCAAGATCGTGCGCACGCGCTGGACCCTCGGGATCGCAGTGATCGCCGGCATCGCGATGCTGCTCGGCACGCTGTTTCCCCTTCTCGTCCTGCTCGGCGGGCTGGCGGGCTACGTGATCGGCCGCCTCCGTCCCACCGCCCTCCTGCCACTCGAAGACCAGGAGGACCCCGGCGAGCCGCCCCGCCCCGTCGACCGCCCTGCGCTGGTGCGCCGCGCGATCATCGGCGCAGCGATCTGGCTCGGCGCGGTCGTCGCCCTGCTTGCCGTCGGTGGCGTGATCGCCGAACTGACCGGGTTCTTCACGATCGTCGCCCTCGTGACGTTCGGCGGCGCCTACGCCGTGCTGCCGTTCGTCGCCGCCGCCGCGGTCGGGCGCTTCGGCTGGGTCACGCCCGAGCAGATGATCGCCGGCCTCGCGCTCGGCGAGACGACGCCGGGGCCACTGATCATGGTCAACTCGTTCGTCGGCTTCGTCGCCGGCTGGACCACACTCGGCGGTGCGAGCGGCGGCATCGTCGGCGCCCTCGTCGCGACCTTCGCCACCTTCGCACCCTCGTTCCTGATGATCGGCGTCGGCGCCCCGCTGATCGAGCACGTGCCCAAGCGCGGCCCGATTGCCGACGTCCTCGCCGCGCTCCAAGGCGTCGTCGCCGGCGCGATCGCGGTACTCGTCATCTATCTGGCGGACCACGCGATCCTGCGCGACGGTGGCATCGACGTGCTCGCGGCGGCGATCGCACTCGTGATCTTCGTCCTGCAACGGCGCGGCATTCCCATCCCGGCGCTGATCATCGGCACCGCGCTGGTCGGCGCCCTGGCCGGACTGCTCGGGACGGACTTCGGTCTCCTCGCCTGACGCCAGCCCCGTGG
>JBILWG010000075.1:0-9009 GCA_044369995.1 Gaiellales bacterium
ACGGGCCGTTGCCGCCGAATACCCATGGTGTTGGCACGATTACCCCACTGAAGTCTCCCCCGGAGGAACCTATGTCCAGCCCCGTCAAGGTCGTCGTCACCGGCGCCGCAGGCCAGATCGGCTACGCACTCGTCTACCGCATCGCGAGCGGCCAGATGCTCGGCCCCGACACGAAGGTCGAGCTGCGTCTGCTCGAGGTCCCGCAGGCCCGCGGCGCGCTTGACGGCGTGGCGATGGAGCTCGACGACTGCGCCTTCCCGCTGCTGTCGAACATCGTCTGCACCGACGACCCGAACGAGGCGTTCGACGGCGCCAACGTCGGCCTGCTGGTCGGCGCCCGCCCCCGCACGAAGGGCATGGAGCGCGGCGATCTGCTCGAGGCCAACGGCGCGATCTTCACGGTCCAGGGCAAGGCCATCAACGACAACGCAGCTGATGACGTGAAGATCCTCGTCGTCGGCAACCCGGCCAACACGAACGCGATGATCGCGATGAACTCGGCGCCGGACGTGCCGCGCGAGCGCTTCACCGCGATGATGCGCCTCGACCACAACCGGGCGCTGACGCAGGTCGCCCAGAAGACGGGTGCCAGCGTCTCCGACGTGAAGAACATGACCATCTGGGGCAATCACTCGGCCACCCAGTACCCGGACGTCGTCCACGCCAAGGTCGCCGGCAAGAGCGCCTGGGACACGATCGCCGACGAGGCATGGGTCGCCGATACGTTCATCCCGACCGTGCAGAAGCGCGGCGCGGCGATCATCGAGGCGCGCGGCGCCTCGTCGGCCGCCTCGGCCGCGAACGCCGCCATCGACCACATCCATGACTGGGTGCTCGGCACGCCGGAGGGCGACTGGGTCTCGATGGGTGTTGCCGTCGATGGCCAGTACGGCATCGACAAGGGCATCATCTGCGGCCTGCCGTGCGTCGCAAAGAACGGCGAGTGGAGCGTCGTCGAGGGTCTCGAGCTCGACGCGTTCAGCAAGCCGCGCATCGACGCCTCGGTCGCTGAGCTCCGCGAGGAGTACGACGCCGTCAAGGAGCTCGGCCTGATCTAGGCCGCTCGAGGTTGGGGCCCGTCTCCCTCCGGGGAGGCGGGCCCGTTTTCGTTTGCGGGTGGTCTGCAACGGCTGACGGAGAGCGGGATCACCGGAATTTGGCTACACGTGTTTCCACATGCGTTACGCGTGTAGCGCAATACGCCCACGCGCGGCCAATTTCACGCGCACCGCCACGAAAATCCGCGCATGTCGTCGCGCCGTCGCCCCAGTCCCGTGCCCGTCATCGTCCTCTTGCTCGCGCTTGGCGCGCTGCTCGCGCCTGCCGTCGCATGGGCACTGTCGGCGACCACAACCACGATCTCGGCGAGCCCTTCGCCGGCCGTGGCGGGGCAGCCCGTCACGCTCACCGCCACGCCCAGCGTTCCGGGCACGGTGACGTTCTCGTACGACGGGCAGGTGGTGGGCACCGGGCAGGCCGTCGGCGCGGGGGCCGCATCAGGTGCGCCTGCGCGTATTTGGAATACCGATGGTGGCCTAATCAGGTGGATGACAACTGACAATCTCGGCAACGTCTACACCTCCACGTTCAACGAATCGAGCTGCAGCGATGGAGGTTGCCAAGTCAAGCAATTCACGCCAAACGGCGGACTGAACTACGCACCACTGGAGTCGCATAACGGGACGTGGACCTGGCCGACCGGACTCGCCGTGGACTCCAGCGGGAACATCTTCGAGGCGTTCTTCAACGGACCGGCGGAGAACACGATCCGCAAGCGCACGTCGATCGGCGCGACGTCCACCCTGTTCGTGCCGGCTTCAGCCGGTATCCAGCGCCCTTGCGGAATGACCATCGATGCGAGTGACAACCTGTATGTCGCATCCTCGATCAACGGGAACATCTACAAGGTCACCCCGGCCGGTGTGGTCAGCACGTACGTGACGGATTACGACCCGGTATCCACGCTCGGCCCCTGCAGCCCGGTGATCAACAAGACGACGGGCGTTCTCTACTACCTCAAGTGGACCGAGGCCGCGCATCATAGGGGCGGGGTGATCATGCAGGTCCCTGCCGGTGGGGGAACCCCGACGCAACTCGCCAACACGGGCTGTTACTTCGTCAACTGGGACCCCTACTACAACCATCTTCACCGGCACTCCGGCCAGCTCACCATCGACCAGACGACCGGCTACCTGTACGGACAGGGCTGCGAGAGAGGGAATGACCAACAGGTCACCCAGATCTCGCCGACCGGCGTTATCCGCGAATACATGGGCGCGTGGTATGAGCCCGGGTTCCCCTCGAACGGCCCCAACGCCGGCGTCGGCCAGAATCAGACGTGGGGCCTCGCCGCCCATGATGGCTTCGTGTACCTCGGCGGATCGGCACTCGGTGGGTCGCACTTTTTCAAGATCGGCCCTGGCGCCTACCAGGCCACGTACACCTTCACCCCCACCACTCCGGGTACGTTCAGCACCGGCGCCAGCCTTGCCCCCACCAACAGCGGCTCCTACTCGGGCTCGACCGGCAGCGGCACCTTGGCGGTGCGCCCGGCGGCACCGTCCGCCCCGGACCTCGCGGCCGCATCAGACCTCGGCACAAGCGACACCGACAACATCACCAGCGACAACACGCCGCTGATCGAGGTGCCGGGCTCGTATGCGGCAGGGAACACGATCACGGTGACGGCGACGAAGTCGGGCTCGGTGAACGTGACGTGCACGTACGTGATCCCCGCCACCGGCTGCGATCTCGGCACGCTGGCCGACGGCACGTGGTCGATCACCGCGACCGATACGCACCCGACCGGCGGCGCGTCGGCTGCGTCGAGCGCGCTGTCGATCACCGTCGACACCACGGCGCCATCGGCGCCGTCCGCCGTCGATCTCGCGAACGCGTCGGACACGGGCTCTTCGCCGACCGACAATGTCACGAGCGATAACACCCCGACCATGAGCGTCACAGGCGGCAGCGCCGGCGACACCGTCACGATCACCGCCTCCAAGAGCGGCTCGGCGAACGTCACCTGCACGTACGTCCTCCCCGCCGCGAGCTGCGACCTCGGCACCCTCGCCGACGGCACGTGGAGCGTCTCCGCCACCCTCACCGACCCGGCGGGCAACACCTCCGCCGCCGCCACGCCGCTGTCCATGACGGTGGACGCGACGGGCCCCTCCGGCCTGACGCCGGACCTGGACGCATCGTCCGACCTCGGCGCGAGCTCGACGGACAACATCACCAGCGACAACACACCGACGATCACACTCCCCGGGCAGGCCACGGGCGACGTGATCACGATCACGGCCAGCAAGGCCGGGTCGGCGGACGTCATCTGCTCCTACACGGTCGGCTCAGCAACCACCTGCACGCTCGGCACGCTCGCCGACGGCACGTGGGCGATCTCGGCGGCGATCACCGACCTTGCCGGCAACACGGGGACGACGCAGAGCCTGCCGATCACGATCGACACGAGCGCCCCGAACGCGCCGAGCGGCATCGACCTCGCTACACCCTCCGACCTCGGCGCGTCGTCGACCGACAACCTCACCAGCGACACCACGCCGACGATGAGCGCGGCCGGTGGCAGCCCGGGCGACACCGTCACGATGACCGCTACCAAGAGCGGCTCGGCGAACGTCACGTGCACGTACGTCCTGCCCGCGACCGGCTGCGACCTCGGCACCCTCGCCGACGGCACGTGGAACGTGAGCGCGACCTTCACCGATCCCGCCGGCAACACGTCGAGCGCGTCGCCGGCGCTGCCGATCACGATCGACTCGACCCCGCCGAGCGCGCCGGGTGCCCCCGATCTGGCCGCCGCGTCCGACACCGGCACGTCGTCGACGGACAACCTGACCAGCGACACCACGCCGCGCATCGACGTGCCCGGCGGCACCAACGGCGACACGATCACCGTTACCGCTACGCCGGTCGGCGGCGGCACGCCCATCTCGTGCACGTTCGTCGTCGGCCAGGCGACCGGCTGCGACCTCGGCACCCTCGCCGACGGGCAGTGGACGACCTCGGCAACCGCGACTGACCCGGCCGGCAACGTCGGGCCCGCGACTGCCGGCCCGACGCTCTCGATCGACGCCACCGCCCCCGCCGGCCCGGCGACACCGAGTCTCGACCCCGCCTCCGACACCGGCACGTCGAATACCGACCGCGACACTGCGGACACGACCCCGACGCTGCGTGTACCCGGCGTGCCCGCAGGCGAGACGATCACGCTCAACGCGACCGGACCGAACGGCCAGACCGCCTCGTGCAGCTTCGTCGCATCGGCCACCGTCGACTCGTGCGACCTCGGCCCGCTCGCCGACGGCGCGTGGAGCATCGCCGCGGCGAGCGACGCGACCGATGCTGCCGGCAACCAGGCGTCGGCGTCCGCGCCGCTTGTGATCCAGATCAACGCGACCCCGCCGGCCGCCCCCGGCACGCCGAAGCCAGTCGGCACGGATGAAGGGATGGGCAAGGACTCGAAGGGCGTGCCGCAGACAATGGACCAGACGCCCGCGTTCACCGCGCCCGGGGCGACCGCGCCGAATCGGGTCACGCTGACCGCCGTCGGCCCGGGTGGTCTCACACTGAGCTGCTCGTACGTGCCGTCCCCGACCACGACGAGCTGCACGCTCGGCCCGCTCGCCGACGGCCTCTGGACGATCACCCCGACCCAGACCAACCCCGCGGGCATCACCAGCCCCGCTGGGCCGGCCTACACGATCCGCATCGGCGCCGAGCCCAAGCCGAACCTGCCGCCCGACCCGTACAAGGTCGATGTGACCAAGAACGGGTCTGGCCACACCGCCGAGGCGTGGTTCGCCGTCCCCGTCGATCCCAAGAAGGTCGACGCGGTGATCTTCGTCATAACCGACCGCACCGGCAAAGTCATTGGCCGCATCCGCAAGCCCGTCACGGCGTCGATGGTCAAGGCAAGCATGCGCATCGACAAGCTCCCCAAGGGCGCGAAGGTCTCGGCGTACACCGTCAATCGCCACGGCGTCTCGCCGCGCGCGCCCCATTACGCCAACGTGCGTCACGTGGACACGCGCAAGAACCGCACGCTGCTGCCCAGCGGCGGCTACCGCCTGCTCGGCTCGCCGCTCGGCGACAACGTCATCTTCGACGGCGCGTCTGCCGCATTCACGCCCACCGCGAAGGCTGAACTCGACCGCGTCGCCATTCTCGCCAAGCGCAAGGGCGGCCAGCTCTACATCACCGGCTTTGCACGCCGCAACGGCATCAACAGCGACGGCTGGCTCCTGCGCCTGTCGAAGCGCCGCGCCGAGGCCGTCGCGAAGTACCTCGCCGACCGGGGCGTGACCAGTTGGATCACCTGGAACGGCGTCGGCGCGGCGACGCCGTACATCGGGACGCCTCAGCATCGCAACGTCACGATCCGCTGGGCACCGGTCGACTGATCCGCGAACAGGTGTATCGGTTTTCCCCGTGATCGAGCATCCCCGCCGCGAGGGGGCAGTCGGTTTCCGCGTGCGCTGCACGACCGCCTTCGCCGCCCTCGCGATCGCCTCGGTCGTGCTGCTCCTGACGGCGTGCGGCGGCAGCGGCGACGCGACACCGACCGGTCCGCAGACGCTGCGCGTGCCCGTCGACCACGCCACGATCCAGGCGGCCGTCGACGCCGCGCAGACCGGCGACATCGTGCTCGTCGCGCCCGGCACCTACGAGGAGTCGGTGCACGTGAAGGTGCCGGGCATCACGCTGCGCGGGGACGACCGCAACGCGGTGATCCTCGACGGCGGCGATCGTCTGCAGAACGGCGTCTACATCACGGTCGACGACGTCGCGGTCGAGAACCTCACGGTCCGCCACTTCACGAACAACGGCGTGCTCTTCACGAGCTACGGCGAAAACGTGGTCGAGGAGGTCATCGAGGAGGGTGACGGCGGCGAGACGCCGACGCGCGACTCCGTCGACCCGACCGACACGCAGGTCGACGGCTACCGGATCTCGTACGTGACGGCCTACAACAACGGCCTCTACGGCCTCTACGCGTTCGCCTCGGTGAACGGCGTGATCGAGGACACGTACGCCTCGGGCCACCCGGACTCCGGCTACTACATCGGCCAGTGCAAGCCCTGCAACGTCGTGCTCCAGCGCGTGACCGCGGAGCGCAACGCGATCGGCTACGAGGGCACCAACGGCTCGGGCGGCGTCTACGTCGTCAACTCGGTGTTCCGGGGCAATCGCCTCGGCATCACCCCCAACTCGCAGGACGCCGAGCTGCTCGCCCCGCAGGAGGAGACAATCGTGGCCGGCAACCTCGTCGTCGACAACAGCGACCCGAACACGCCGGAGATCGAGGACGGCTACTTCGGCGGCGGCATCCTGATCGGCGGCGGCGAGCGCAACGTGGTGATCAGGAACCGCGTCTCCGGGAACCCGGACACCGGCATCGGCGTGATGACCCTCGGGCGCTACCAGCCGAGCGGCAATCGCGTCGAGGGGAACGTCGCGGAGGGCAACGGCGTCGACCTCGTCTTCGCCCCGGTCGGCACGAAGGACACGGCGGGCAACTGCTTCGCGGGCAACACGTTCGGCACGTCGCTGCCGAAGCGCATCGAGCAGCTGCTGCCCTGCGGCACGCCGGCACGCGCCTTCCGCATCCCCCGCCCGCCCCGCACGCCCGCACCGCCCGGCATCGACTACCTCGACGTGGCGCCGCCGCCTGCGCAGCCGACCATGCCCACCTCCGCGATGGCGACGACCGGTGGCGCGGGCAAGGTGCCGCCCGTCATCGATCTCAACGCGGTCCAGGTACCCGCCGCCGAGTGACCCGCCGGGCCCTCTCTCTCCTCGCCATCGCCCTCGCCCTGCCCGTCGCCGCCTGCGGCGACGGGGCCGACTCCGCCGGCACAGCGACCACCGGTACCGCGACGACGACGGCAGCCGCAGACGCATCCGGCACGCCGCTGACGAACGACCAGGCGCAGCTCCTCGCGAGCGCGCAGTTCCTCAACTACCGCAACAAGGGCGCGGAGTTCACGATGGACTTCGGCGTCGAGGGCACCGGCACCGCCTTCACGCTGAAGGGCCAGATGGACTGGGACCAGCTGATCGGCTACGGCACCCTCACGCCCGAGCAGGGCACGCCGTTCGAGGTGTGGTGGCGCCAGGACATCGTCGTGCAGAGCGCACCCGACCTCGCGACGGTCCTGCAGGCCGCCGACCAGCCGCCGGTGTTCATCGGCCACAAGCCGAACCCCTTGGCGAACCCGGTCGACAAGGCGATCGCGATCCTGCTCGAGCTCGGCTCCAAGAAGCGCGACAACCCGCTGCTCGTCCAGCAAAAGAAGGGCTCCGCCTACCTCGGGGAGGAGACGATCCGCGATACCCCCGCCCTCGTGCTCCGCTACGGCGAGATCAACCGCTTCTGGATCGACCCCGAGACCGGCCTGATGCTCCGCTTCGCCGGCGACTCGAAGGCGCGCACGGCGCCGGTCACGGTGAACCTCCTCACGCACGAGGAGCAGACCATATACGCCCCATCTGGTGCCGTCGTCACGGATGCGCAAGCCAAGGAGCTCGCCGCGTACTACGGCGTCGGAGGGTAGCCCCCGACCGGCGGACGCGCGGATCGCGTGCGACTCGCTTCACCGACACACGGTCGTGATCCGCCGACCGGACCGTCGGACGGAATCTCCGCTACCGGCGTCGGGATCCTCGCCAAGCGGCCACATCGTGCCCGAGTGACCTAGCCGCGTGCCGAGGCGGTCCAGCGGCGCGCTCGGCGCGCTGCCGCCGGCGGCGCGCACTCGGGCCGACCGACGACCGCCGTCCACGCTGCTATCGGGCTGCGCCGTCTCCGAGGCGCAGCCCGATGACATGCCCGTAAGGGCTAGCCGGTGACCGGCGACGGCGCGAACGCCGGCGCGAAAGGCACGACACCCGCGTCGATCGTGGAGTCGAGGTAGTCCGCTGCGAGGTTCCCGTTGCGATTGCGGATCGTGTTGCCCTTCGCGGAGGCGTACACCCGGAACGTCGGCGTCACGCCGCCCAGCGGATTGGCCGCCATGGCTCGCGCGTTCGAGTCCGTCGCAGCAGTCCCCTTGCCGTAGACGGTGAACCGGTAACCCGACGGGAGCAGGAATCGGATGCGATACGCCCCCGCCTTGAGCCCGTCGAAGACGAAGCGTCCACCCCTGGTCGTGGTCTTCACCCGGACGACCTTGCCCGATGCGTCCTTGGCGCGATTACCGGAAGGATTCAGCAGCGTCACCTTGACGCCGCGCAGGGGCTTCTCGCCGGCGTCCCTGACGCCGTTGCGATTGATATCGAGCCACACGAGATCGCCCACTGCGACGCGCGGTGCATCGCTCAGGACGCTGGAACCCGACGAGTTCGAACCGCCGCTGGTGGTCGACGCGTTCGAGCTACCACCACTCGACGAGTTCGAGCCGCCACCGTCCGACGACCGCGCAGCGCAGCCGTTGACCACGACATCATCAAGGACCATCTCCGTCGAAGACGAGTTGCCACTGCCGAGGTGCCCCCAACTGGAGAAGGCGAGACGGGTCGATGACGACCGGGCGTCGAACTGGAAGGTGTACCAACGCTCCCCGGCCGCGCCGTTGAGCGTCGGCACCTTGAAGTAGACGTCGTCGTACCCGCCGATCTGCACGCGCGCGATCCCGTCCGGGCGCCCACTGCCGCCGAACTCCTCGTGCCCGATCCAGAAGGAGAGGCAGTACGTACTGCCAGCCGTCGTAGTGATCGTCTGCTCAGCCGTCAGTGGAAGGCCGTCGACGAAGTTGTTCGACACGCTCGAGGCTCCGCCCGGTGTCCAGGTCAGCGGGGTCTGCGTGACGCCCTGCGCGGTGAACCCGGCATTCGCCTGCGTCGGGGAGATCGACCAGCCTTCGCTGTTGCCGAAGTAGAGCTGCGGATTGCTCGCGCCGTTCTTCGATCCGTGGGGACCCCACTGACTGAGACCGTTGGGCCAGGGGCCAACCGCGGCGGAGGTCCCCGGGATCCATAGGCCATAGCTCT
>JBILWG010000014.1:0-22736 GCA_044369995.1 Gaiellales bacterium
GGTGTCGTTCTCGACGGTCACGCCACGGCCGATCACCGTCTGGGAGCCGATCGTGCAGCGCTCGCGGACGAACGCGTGGTCGCCGATGATCACGCGCTCGCCGAGCGTCGTGCCGGCGTAGACGATCGCGTGCGTGGAGATGGTCGAGCCGGCACCGACCACGAGACCGGGCAGCTCGTCGCGCTTGGTGACCGACTTCGGTCCGAGCTTCGGGCGCTTGCCGAGCACCGCGTGCTCGCCGACCGTCACGCCATCGCCGAGCACCGTGCCGGCGCGGACGATCGCGTACGGGCCGATCTCGACGTCGGCGCCGAGCTCGACACCGGCCTCGACGATCGCGGTGGGGTCGATCGCGGCCATCAGGCTCCCAGCCGGATCGGCGCCCCGTGCTGCTCGAGCGACGTCTGCAGTGCCGTCAGCACCTCGACGACGGCGAGCCCCTCGTCACCGGAGGCGACGGTCGCCTGGCCAGCGCGGATCGCGTCGACGAAGGCCTTCGTCTCCTGGATCAGCGGCTCGGCGTTCGGGACCTGGGGGATCTTGACGTCGCCGGTGCGCAGCGCCTGGAACTCGCCCCAGGTGTCGAAGCGCGACGGCGACGACGCCTTCTCGTAGACGGTCAGCTTGCGGTCGGCCTCCGTGTCGTCGAAGACGGCCATGCCCTCCGAGCCCACCACGGTCAGCTTGCGGCTCTTGTGGGGGTCGAGCCAGGAGACGTGGAGGTGTGCGACGAGGCCGTTCTTGAAGTGCAGGTAACCGAACACGACGTCCTCGACGCCCTCGCGCAGGAACGCCTCGCCGCGGGCCGAGACCTCCTCCGGCCGCTCGCCGGCGAGGGCGAGCGCGAGCGAGATGTCGTGCGGGGCAAGGCTCCACAGCGCGTTCTCGTCGGCGCGGACCTTGCCGAAGTTGAGGCGGTTCGTGTAGAGGTAGAGGACGCGACCGAGGTCGCCGGAGTCGGCGATCGTCTGCAGCTGCTGGAAGACGGGGTGGAAACGCAGCAGGTGGCCGACCATCAGCACGCGGCCCTTGGCGTCGGCGGTCTCGACGAGCTCGCGCGCGTCGGCGACGGTGAGCGCCAGCGGCTTCTCGATCAGCGCGTGCTTGCCAGCCTCGAGCACGCGCATGCCGATGGCGTGGTGGCTCGGGGCGCCGGTGGCGACGACGATCGCATCGAGCGTGTCGTCCTCGAGCAGGTCGTCGAAGCGGTCGGTCAGCACCGTGCCGGGATAGCGGCCCTCGATGCGGGCGCGGTTGCCCTCGTCGAGGTCGCAGGCGTAGGCCAGCTCGCAGCCGGGCGTCGAGGCGAGCGCACGGGCCAGGTTCGGCCCCCAGTAGCCGAGGCCGATGATGCCGACGCGGACGGGGCTAGAGCCGCTGGACATTGGCGCCTCCGAGCGAGCGGCGGCCCGTCGCGTTGCGCAGATCGAGCACGGACGCCGCGCGGTCGACGACCATCGCGTAGTCGACGTCGTTGTGGCCGGTGATGATCACGACGCAGTCGGCGGCGGCCACGGCCTCGGGGGTGAGGGCGACCGACTGGAGATCGAGCTCTGGCATCGCGGCGACGTGCGGATCGTGGTAGCGGAGGTGCGCACCGCGCTCCCGCAGCAGCTCGATGATCGGCAGCGCGGGCGATTCCCGCATGTCACCGACGTCATTCTTGTAGGCGACGCCGAGCACGAGCACGTCGGCGCCGCGCACGCTCTTGGCGTCGTCGTTGAGGACGCGGGCGATGCGATCGACGCAGTAGCTCGGCATGTTGCCGTTGACCTTGCCAGCCAGCTCGATGAACTCGGTCGAGAACTCGTGCTCGCGCGCCTTCCACGTCAGGTAGAAGGGGTCGATCGGCAGGCAGTGGCCGCCGAGGCCGGGGCCGGGCTCGAAGCGCATGAAGCCGAACGGCTTCGTGGCGGCTGCGTCGACGACCTCCCAGACGTCGAGGCCCATGCGGTCGCACAGCATGGCGAGCTCGTTGACGAGCGCGATGTTGACGGTGCGGAAGATGTTCTCGAGCAGCTTGGCCAGCTCTGCCGCCTCGGGTGAGGAGACCTGGATGATCGTGTCGACGGCGCCCTGGTAGACGGCGGCAGCGCGCTCGGCACAGGCGGGCGTGAGGCCGCCCATCACCTTCGGCGTGGTGTGGACGGTGAAGTCGGTGCGGCCCGGGTCGATGCGCTCGGGCGACATCGCGAGGTGGAAGTCGACGCCGGCGGTGAGACCGCCCTCCTCGAGCATCGGCTGCAGCACCTCGCGGGTGGTGCCCGGGTAGGTGGTCGACTCGAGCACGACGACGTGGCCCTTGCGGAGGTTGCGCGCCACGGCGGCGGTGGCGGAGCGCACGGCGCCGAGGTCGGGCTCGCGGTGCTCGGCCAGTGGCGTGGGGACGCAGATCAGGATCGCATCGGCGTCGCGCAGCTCGCCCTCGTCGGTCGTGCCAGCGAGCATGCCCGTATCGACCAGGCGCTTGAGATCGGCGGAGGCGACGTCCTCGATGTACGAGTCGCCCGCGTTGAGGCGCTCCATCTTGTCCGCGGCCGGGTCGAGGCATACCACGGTGCGCCCTGCCTCAGCGAGGCGGACTGCAAGGGGGAGGCCGACGTAACCGGCGCCGACGACTGCGACATCGCGCTGCACGTGGGGATGGTACCCGGCTCAGCGCCTGCGATGCCGCGTCAGGAGCCGAGCAGCACGTCGGCGATGCGCTCCGCGGCGTGGCCATCGCCGTACAGCGGAGGCCAGCCGGCGGGCCGCGGCGGGTGCGCGACCGCCGCTGCGATCGCCTCGGCATCGTCGCCGACGAGCACGTTGCCGCCGGCCGCGACGGTCTCGACCCATTCGGTGCGGTCGCGCAGCGTGACGCACGGCACGCCATGGAACCACGCCTCCTTCTGCGCGCCGCCGGAGTCGGTGACGAGCACGGTGGCGCTGCGCAGCAGCGCCGTGAAGCCGAGGTACGGGGCGGGCGGAACGACACGCACCCGGCCGCCGAAGGCGAGGCCCTCGCGCTCCAGGGCGGCGGTGGTACGCGGGTGGAGCGGGAGGACGACGTCGGTGTCGAGCGCGCTGAGCGCGGCGACGAGGCGTCCGAGCGCGGGTTGGCGCGTGTTGGCCTCGCGGTGGATCGTGGCGAGCACGTAGCCGCCCGGCTCGAGGCCGAGGTCGGCGACCGCGGTCGAGCGCTCCGCGATCGGGCCGAACAGGCGCGCGGCATCGGCCATCACGTCGCCGACCACGTGCACGCCGGCGGTGATGCCCTCGGCGGCGAGGTTGTCCGCCCCGGTCTGCGAGGGCGCCAGCAGGACGCTGGAGATCGCGTCGGTGAGGACGCGGTTGACCTCCTCGGGCATCGAGCGGTCGAACGATCGCAGCCCGGCCTCGACGTGCGCGATCGGGATGCCGAGCTTGGCGGCGGCGAGGGCGGCGGCGATCGTCGAGTTGGTGTCGCCGTAGACCACGCACCAGTCGGGCTGCTCGGCGACGAGCACGGGCTCGATGCGTTCGAGGATGCGCGCGGTCATCGCGCCGTGCGCGCCCGACCCGACCTCGAGGCGATGGGTCGGCGGGGCGATGCCGAGCTCGTCGTAGAAGACCTGCGAGAGCTCGGGGTCGTAGTGCTGTCCGGTATCGACACCGACGACCTCGGCGCGCGCCGCGAGCGCCACGCAGAGCGGTGCCGCCTTGACGTACTGCGGTCGGTTGCCGACGACGGAGAGGACCTTGGCCATCGCGTCATACGATATGCGCCATGGAACCGGCCCCCGTGCAGCGGCAGGACGAGGTGTTCTGCGTCGTCGATCGCGATGACAACGTGCTCGGCTACCGCACGCGTGCCGACTGTCATGCCGATGCGACGCTGATCCACCGCTCGGTCAGCGTGATCGTCGAGACGTCGGAGGGCATGCTCTTCCAGCGGCGGTCGCTGCGCAAGGACTCGTCGCCGGGCTTCTGGGATCTGGCGTGCTCGGGCCACGTCGATGGCGAAGAGACGTACCTGGATGCGGTCGTGCGCGAGTTGCGGGAGGAGCTGGGCTACGACGGCCCGGCGCCGGAGCACATGGGCACGTTCCTCAACGAGCTCGGAGACGAGACGGAGATGGCGGGCGTCTTCCTGCTCCGCTCGGATGGTCCGTTCGGGTTGATGCTGCCGGAGGTGATCGGCCTCGGGATCTTCCCCATCGGGTCGTGGCCGGCTCCGCTCACCCCCAGTGCGCACATGAATCTCTCGCTGGCCGGGTACGCGCTGGACTGAGCCGGTCGTGCGGGCCCGGCCACGCGGGGTCGCGGTGGATGCGGGGCGTGGGAGACCGAGGCGCGGGGTGGCGGGACGGGGACGCGAGTCCGATGTCCCAAAGGGGTCAGACCTTTATGGGACATGCGCAGCCCGGCCGGTCTCCCGAGACTCTTTGGCATGTCCCATAAAGGTCTGACCCCTTTGGGACATCCGCCTACACGATCACGCCGTAGCCGCTCAGCTGCTGCGTGATGCGCGTCAGCTCGCCCGTCGCCAGCAGGATGCCGACGATGATCATCACGACGCCGGCGGCACGGTTGATCCAGGCGCCGTACTTGCGGTACGCGCCCGTCCGTTCCAAGAGCCACGACGCGAGCAGGCCCGACAGCAGGAACGGCACGCCGAGCCCGATGCCGTAGGCGAAGAGGAGCAGCGAGCCGCCGGCGGAGCCCTGTGTGGCGGCGTACAGCAGGATCGAGGTCAGCACCGGGCCGATGCAGGGTGTCCAGCCGACGGCGAAGACGACGCCGGCGAGGCCCGCACCCGCCAGAGACGTCGGGCGGGCCGGCAGCCCCACACGCGCCTCGCGGCCGACGAGGCGCTGGGCGAAGCCGAGCAGAGCGAGGCCCATCAGCACGACGACGATGCCGCCGACGATCTCGATCGGGCGGCGATAGTCGGCCACGAGCGAGCCGAGGTAGCCGACGCTGACGCCGTAGAGGGCGAAGATGATCGTGAACCCGCCGACGAAGGCGAGCGTCGTCGTGACGACGCGGCGCGTATTGGCACCCAGCTCGTCGTAGGGGACGCCGGAGACGTACGAGAGGTAGACGGGCACGAGCGGCCAGACGCACGGCGACAGGAAGGAGATGAAGCCGGCGGCGAACGCCGTCGCCAGACCGAAGCCGGACAGCGAGATGGTGCCGATCATGCCGTGAGGACCTTGATGCGCTCCTCGAGCTGCTCCTCGGTGACCTCCCCGAGCAGGCGCTCGACGATGCGCCCCTGCGCGTCGATCAGGTACGTCGCCGGTAGACCGGGCACCTCGTAGGCGGCGCCGATCGGACCGTCATCGACCACGCTCGGCCACGCCACGCCGTTCTCGGCGGCGAAGGCCTTGGCGGCGTCGAGGCCGTCCTGGTAGTTGACGCCGAGGACCTGCACCTCCGGATGCGCCTTGGCGAAGGCGGCGATCGCCGGCAGCTCGCGGCGGCAGGGCGCGCACCACGACGCCCAGAAGTTCAACACGACCGGGGTGCCGCGGTACTCGGCGAGGCTGAACGGCTGGCCGTCCAGAGTGGTGCCGGTGATCGCCGGAGCGGGCTTCGACTCGAAGGCCGGAAGCGGACTCGCCTCCGTTGGTGCGGCGGGCGCATCCGTCTGCTGCGTGATGCCGTAGACCCCGACGGCGAAGAACGCCACGGCGATGACGACGAGCGCGGCGAGGATCAGCTTGACGCGGCGAGTCATCTCCCAACCGTATCGCGCGCCGAGGGTCCTCAGCGCAGGAGGCGGCGAACCTCGTCGGGCGGCATCGGGGCACGACCGAGCGCCGCGCCGAGGCGCACAGCGTGCTCGACGAGCTGGGCATTCGACGTCGCGGGCGATCCATCCGGAAGGGTCGCGGCGTCCTCGAAGCCGGTGCGGATGTGCTCGCCCGCGGCGGCGGCGACGGCCTGGACGATCGGGCTCGACGCGTCGTGACCGCTCGCGACGATGGGCAGGCCTGCGAGCGAGGAGTGGGCGGCGTCGATCAGATGCAGCGTGTTCTGCGGGGTGCCGGCGGCGCGCTCCGACGATTCCGAGGTCGGGCCGGCGAGCGTCAGCAGCAGAAACGGCGATCGGCCGAGCAGTTGGTCGTGGTAGAGCGCCTGCAGGTCACCGATCGCGTCGAGGCTGCCGGCCACCGGCGCGGGACGCACGTCGGCCTCCTCGAGGGCCTCGAGGATCTGGCGCGCCTCCTCCCGGTGCGCGGGGAGCTCGGGCTCCGGCGCGCGCACGTGGACGGCGCCAACGTCGGGCAGGTCGCGCAGCACGCCGAACAGCGCCGTGACGGTGCCGAGTGACGTCTGGCGGGCACGCTGCGTCGAGATCGAGATCGGCACGTCGACGGCGCCGCGGATGGCGGCGACGATGTCGTCGATCACGAAGTCGAAGCTCGGCGAGCCATCCGCCTTGCGGGCGTGGACGTGGACCATGCCGGCGCCGGCCTCGACCGAGCGCTTCGCCTCCGCCGCGAGGTCCTGCGGCGTGAGCGGCAGCTTTGGACACTCCTCGGCGCTCCGCGTGCCGTTGAGCGCGGCGACGATCAGCAGGGGGTCGCTCATGCACGGGCCTCCGCGAGGAACTCGAGGTCGAGCAGTTGGAGGTCGATCCAGCGCGCCACGTCATTGGTCTCCACGAACGCGCGGATGGCCGTTGCCCGTGCTCCGCGCTCGGGCTGCCGCAGGTCGAGCGCGCGTTCCAGCTGGGCGGCGGTCTGCTCGACGTCGAGCGGGTCGATGCCGAGCACCCACGGCTCCAGCTCCTCGTACGAGCCCGCGCGCTCGCTCAGGACGACGACGCCGTCACGCTCGTTCAACAGGGGGGCTTCCTTGGAGATCAGGTTCATACCGTCGGCGATGGAGTTCACGAGGAGGGCGTCGTACTCGCGGTATGCGGCGACGACCACGGGGAAGTTATCGCCAATGCGCAGGTCGATGGGGAGCCAGCCGTCGCCGCCGTATTGGTCGTTGATCTCCGCGGCGATCGCATTGATGCGCTTGAGGTAGTTCGCGTAGACGGGAACCGCGAGGCGCGAGGGGTCGAGCAGGGACAGCAGCTGCACCTTGCCGTGCAGGTCGGGGCGTCGGTCGAGCAGCCGCCCGTAGGCGTGGAAGCCCCGCAGGATGTTCTTCGACGGGTCGGTGCGATCGACGCGCAGAATCACCTGCTCGGGGCGGGTGCGCAGCAGCTCGGTGTGTGCCGCGATCATCTCCGGGTTGCGCGCGTGCGCGCGGAACTCGGCCGGATCGATGGAGATCGGATACGCGCGGATGTGGACGTCGCGTGCGACGTGATCGACGACGACGCGCACCGTGGCTCGGCTGCGATCGACCGTGACATCGGGGAGGTGCGCCTCGCACGTGGCGAGGAAGTTGGCGACGTCGCGCTCGGTGTGGAAGCCGACGATGTCTGCGCCGAGCAGGCCGTGCAGCAGCTCGGTGCGCAGATCGACCGGCAGCTGATGCCACGCCTCGGCATCGGGCCAGGGGATGTGGGTGAAGTGCAGGATCGGTGCGGCGACGCCGGCTTCGCGCAGCATCGCGGGCACGAGCGCGAGCTGGTAGTCGTGGATCATCAGCGCGTCGCAGTCGTGCTCCATCGCGGCCTCGGTCGCAATGGCGGCGTTGTAGCGGCGGTACCCCGCCCAGGCCTCGCGGATCTCCGTGCTGATGACGGGCTCCTCGCCCGATGCGTAGAGACCATGCTGGATGAACCACAGCAGCGGGTTGGCGATCTGGCTGTACATCGCGGCGTAGTCGCCCGGTGCCGGATCGGCGAAGTGCACCCTGAAGGGGTTGCCGACCGCGTCGACCTCGGCGAGCGCTCGCCCGTCCTGCTCGGCGGCGACGACGTGATCCTCGTCGGAGATCGCGCACACGATCCACGTCACGTCGTGGTTGCCGATCAGGCCCCGCAGTGCGGAGACGAGACCGCCGCCACCCCGGAGCGCCACGCGCTCGCCGTCGATCCTGGCGTACTGGATCGGGCCGCGATTGGAGACGACGGTGAGCCGGTGTCGTTCGCGTGCCATGTCACAAACGTAGCGTGAAATGGGCTCGCGTCCGGCGGCGGGGTCGGACGCTACAGCGGGTCCTGGTCGTCGGCGCGCAGCTCGAGGCGGAATGCCTTGTGCTCGCCGGACTGGTCCAGGAGCAGCCGTCCGCCCATGCGGACGGCGAGTTCGGACGCGATCGCAAGGCCGAGTCCCGAGCCTTCGCCGGCGCGCATGCCGCGGGAGAAGCGGGTGAAGATCGCGGCGACCTCCTCGTCGGGAATCCGTGGTCCGGAATCGGTCACGCTGAGCGTGGCGACGTCGCCTGTGGCCGTGGTGCCGACGGTGATGGCGACGCCGTCGGGGTTGTGGCGCATCGCGTTGTCGATCAGGACGCGCGCGATCTGGCCGATGCGTGCCTCGTCGCCCAGTGCCATCGCGGGCGCCGCAGCGGCCACGAGCGTGGCCCCGCGCTTGGCGGCCAGCGGTGTGAGGTCGTCGACGATGCGCTCGGCGACGGCGGCGAGCTGTACCGGCTCGTGCTCGAGCGGCACCTTGCCGGCATCGAGGCGGGACAGGTCGAGGAGATCGGTCGCCAGCTTCGTGAGCCGATCGACCTGGTCCTGCATCGTGGTGAGGAACTGCGCGCGCATCGCCTCGTCCTCTTCGTCGACGAGCAGCTCGAGAAAGCCGGACAGCGCGAAGACCGGCGTCCGCAGTTCGTGGGACGCGTTCGCGACGAAGGCGCGGCGCGACGCATCGGTCGCGGCGATCTCATCGCGCATGCGATCGAGTGCGACCGCGAGATCGCCGATCTCATCCTTGCCGCGGTCGCGGATCGGCTCGTTCAGGTTGCCGCTGGAGATCTGGCGTGCGGAACGCTCGAGGCGGCGCAGGCGGCGCGTCAGGAGCGCCGCGGCGAGCGCGCCGATGAACACGGCCAGCGGAATGGCGATCAGTGCGCCGAGCAGGCTCCGGCGGATCGTGAGGCGGACGCTGGCGTCGACGTCATCGAGCTTCGATGCGAGCACGACGACGTAGCGCGTGCCACCGAGGTCCATCGGGTAGGCCGCCTCGGCGACGCGTCGGTCACCGCTCTGCGTGACGCCCTGCACGACCCCGGTCGCACTGGCCGCGCTGATCGCAATCGGACTCCCCTGGGGTGGTGCCATCGCGGTGACGGGCACGAGCTCGTCTGCGCTGAGCACCTGGTAGACGGCGGCGTCGGTATTCGTCAGCTGGCCGTAGGCGGCCGTCACGGCATCGGTGTCGGCGGTGCCGCTCGCGCCGCTGAGCGCATTCTCGAAGTTCGACTGGAACGTCGGCGCACTCTGGGCCGCGGAGCGCGCCACGGTGTCGACGCGATTGCTGACGAGGCTCTCATCGAGCGATGGCAGCACCAGCAGCGCCGTCAGCGCGAGCGCGAGCACGATCACGATCAGCAGCAGGAGACCGAGCCAGACCGTCAGTCGCCGGAACGGGAAGACGCGATCGACGAGCCAGTCCACGGTCTACCCCTCGAAGCGGTAGCCGACGCCGCGCACGGTCTGGATGCGCGTCGGCGCGGCCGGATCCTGCTCGATCTTCTCCCGCAGGTGGCGCACGTGAACGTCGACGGTGCGCGGCTCGCGGAAATCCGACGACCCCCAGACGGCATCGAGCAGCTGGTTGCGGCTGAAGACGCGGCCCGGGCTCGCGATCAGCGTCGTCAGGATCTCGAACTCGACGTAGGTGAGGTCGACGGTGGTGCCATCGACGGTGGTGACGTGACGGACGCGATCCACGACGACGCCGGCGCGCTCGATGCGCTCTTCGGCGCTCGCGCCGGTCGTGGCATCGCCCGCGGGCGGGATCATCGCCGCGCGGCGGAGGATTGCCTTGACGCGCGAGCGCAGCTCACGCATGCCGAAGGGCTTGGTGATGTAGTCATCGGCGCCGAGCTCGAGCCCGATCACCTTGTCGACTTCGTCGTCGAGGGCCGTCAGCATGATGATCGGAATCGTCGAGGCGGTCCGAATCTCGCGGCAGACGTCGTGGCCCGAGCCGTCCGGCAGCATCACGTCGAGCAGGATCGCGTCGGGCGCCTCGGTGCGGAAGGCAGCGAGCCCCGCAGCGCAGGTCCCCGCCACCACCACGCGGTAGCCGTCGCGCTCGAGGGCATGGAGCAGTAGCTCCTGGAGCGACTCCTCGTCATCGATGATGAGCACCACGGGCTGCGTCTGCACGAGCCAATGCTACCGTCAGGAGGCCTGTGGATCATCAGCGCGGCAGCATGCAAGCGGTGTCTCGACCCCGCGACAACGCCGGGCGCGTGCTGCGCATTGCCTTCATCGTGCCGCCGCTCCTGGCCATCGTGATCCTGTTGATCAGCGTGCGGACACCGCTGGGACCGTCGGCGACGCTGGCCGTGGCGCCGAGCTTCGACGGGCCACGAGCCGCGGCGTACGCCCGCCGCTTGGCCGAGCGCACACCGGATCGCTCGCCGGGGTCCCTGACCGCGCAGCAGGCCGCCCAGCAGGTGGCCGGATCGCTCGCCGAGGCCAGCGGCGAGTCCGTGTTCCGTGCGGCCTTCCGCGCGCCGGGCCCGGATGGCGTCGAGGTCCTGATGGAGAACCTCTGGGTCGTCGAGCCGGGCGCGTCATCGGAGGCGGTGGTGCTGGTGGCCAGCCGTGATGACGTCGCGCCGGGGCCAGGGCTCAATGACAACGCGAGCGGCACGGCTGCACTGGTCGAGCTGGCGCGCGACCTCGGCGGCGTGGAACGCGCGCGTTCGCTGGTGCTCGCCTCGGTCGACGGCGGCACGGTCGGCCAGGCGGGAAACGAGATGCTGCTGCGATCGCTGCGCGCCGCCGGCCTACGTCCCGTCGCGGTCGTCGCGCTGAACGCGATCGCCGATCCCGCGGGCACGCTGCCGATCCTGTTCGCCGGCACCGGCGGTGTGCGGACGCCGGACGTGCTCCTGAAGGGTCTCGAGGAGTCGTTGCGGGCGCAACCGGCAGCCGGGGCGACGGGGACGCAGAGCCCTGTGCTCCAGGTGCTGGACCTGATCGCACCGGCGACGCCGGCGGGTGCGCAGGTGCCGTTCCTCGACGCCGGGATCGCCGCGATCCAGCTCGGCGACGGCACCGGCGGTGCCGGTGCGGAGGCGATCTCCGACGAGCGGCTCGGAGCGATCGGCTCCGCCGTCGGCACGCTGCTGGTGCGGCTCGACGCGGAGCCCCGCCCAGCGCCGCCGAGTGGTGCGTACGTCGCCGTCTCGGGCCGCGTCATCCCCGGCCGGGCGATCGCGCTGCTCGCGCTCGCGCTGCTGGTCGGCCCGCTCGTTGCCGTCGCCAGCCTGCTGCTGCGGCAGCGGCCGTCGCGCGCGGCGTGGAGCAGCGCGCTGCTTGTCGCCGTCGTCGGCGGAGTGCCCGGCATCGCAGCCGTACTGGCGGCCCGGGCCGTGTCCCTCGCCGGGGGCATCGAGACGCCACCGGGCGCCGACTGGCCGCGGGCCGACGGGCTGGGGCTGCTCGTCGTGCTGCTGGTAGCGGCTGGCGTCAGCGCGCTGGCCGGGTTCCTGCTGGTCCGCCGTCTTCGCGTCTCGGTCCCGCTGGTCGCCGCGCCCGCGATCGGCCTGGTGGCCACGGTGCTCCTGATCGCAGGCAGCCCGGCCTCGGTCCTGATCGCCGTGCCCGCGCTCTGGCTCTGGACGCTGCTGCCCCGTCCCGGCGAGCGGCTGGCGCGGCTGCTGTGGGGCCTTGGCCCCGTGCTCGCCACGGCCTTCCTGATCTTCCTGCTGCGCGGCGCGGACCTCGCTGCCCTGATCGGTGCCGCCGGCACGGGCGCGCTGCCCGCGGCGCTGGTGGTCGGCGGCGCGGTGCTGGTCGGTGCCGGCGTGGTGGGGGTCTTCGCCGACGACACGGCGTAGGTGCCGGTGCGACGAACGGGTCAGACCCTTTCGTCGCATTCCCGCCTGCATCGCCGACCGAAGAGCAGCGCGGACCGCGGGTCATGCGACCCACCCGCGCGCCTGACGTGGATCAGGCGCGCGGGCTGGATCAGCGTTCTCAGGCGACCGGGTGGGTCATGTCCACGGGGACGACCCACTCGGCGTACTGCTCGGGCGTCAGCAGCTCGAGCGCCATGGCGGCCTCGATCAGCGTCGTGCCCTCCTGATGCGCCTTCTTGGCGATCTTGGCGGCGTTGTCGTAGCCGATGTGCTTGTTGAGGGCCGTCACGAGCATCAGCGAGGCGTTGAGGTTGCGCTCAAGCGTCTCGTTGTTCGGCTCGATACCGACGGCGCAGCGGTCGTTGAACGACTTGCAGGCCTGGCCGAGCAGCTCGGCCGACTCGATCACGTTCCAGACCATCACGGGCTTGTAGACGTTCAACTGGTAGTCGCCCTGGGTCCCGCCGAAGGCGACGGCGGCGTCGTTGCCGAAGACCTGCACGCACACCATCGTCAGCGCCTCGCACTGCGTCGGGTTGACCTTGCCCGGCATGATCGACGAGCCCGGCTCGTTCTCCGGGATCTCGATCTCGCCGATGCCGGCACGCGGACCGGAGGCGAGGCGGCGGACGTCGTTGGCCATCTTCATCAGCGCGCCGGCCAGGGTGCGCTCGGCGGCCGAGGCGTTGACCATCGCGTCGTGCGACGCGAGCGCCTTGAACTTGTTCTCGGCGGAGTAGAACGCGAAGCCCGTCTCCTCGGCCATGTACTTGGCCGCCAGATCGCCGAACTCGGGATGGGCGTTGAGGCCGGTGCCGACGGCCGTGCCGCCGATCGCCAGCTCGAGCAGGCCGTTGATCGCGTGGCGCACCTGGGCGACGGCATCATCGATCTGGGCGACCCAGGCGGAGATCTCCTGGCCGAGCGTGATCGGCGTGGCGTCCTGCAGGTGGGTGCGGCCGATCTTGACCACGCCGGCGAACTCCTTCGCCTTGGCGTCGAGCGTATCGCGGAGGATCTTGACGTTCGGCAGCAGCTCCTGCTCGAGGACCTCGACGGCGGCGATGTGCATCGCGGTCGGGAACGTGTCGTTCGACGACTGGCCGCGGTTGACGTGATCGTTGGGATGCACCGGCGTCTTCGAGCCCATCTCGCCGCCGGCCAGCTCGATCGCGCGATTCGAGATCACCTCGTTGACGTTCATGTTCGACTGGGTGCCGGAGCCCGTCTGCCAGACGACGAGCGGGAAGTGGTCGTCGAGCTGGCCGGAGATGACCTCGTCGGCGGCCGCGATCACCATGTCCGCGACGTCGGGCGGCAGCTGGCTGAGATCCTTGTTCGCGCGGGCAGCCGACTTCTTCAGCACGCCGAGCGCGCGGATGATCGGGCGATCCCACTGATACGTGTCGCGGCCGATCTGGAAGTTGTCGATCGAGCGCTCGGTCTGTGCGCCCCAGTAGCGATCAGTGGCGACCTTGACCTCGCCCATGCTGTCCGTCTCGATCCGATACTCGGTCATGTCCTGCCTTCTCCGATAGTGCCGTTGGGGTGAACTGCCCGCACCGTAGCGCGATGCCGTCGACCACTTCGCAGGCGTCGAGCTGGGAGCCGATCAGTCGAGAGGCACGGCGTCGATGACGCTGCCGGCGGGCAGCTCCCCCTCGCCCGTCGGGATCAGCGCCAGCGCGTTGGACTCGGCCGCCCGCGACAGCTGGTGCGAGAGGCTCGCGCCGAGCTGCTCCAGCCGTCCATCCACGAGGCGCATGGGAATCGCCCGCAGGCGCTCGGGCAGACGCGTGATCGGAGCGGTCAGCTCGGCGCGCACGGTGTGCGGTTCGGGCGCGGCTCCGGTCAGCGCCCGCACGGCGGGGATCAGAAGCAGATGGAGCCCGACGAGACAGGACAGCGGATTGCCGGGGAGACCGGCGACGAGCGTGCCGTTCGGGGCCATGCCGCACCAGACGGGCTGGCCCGGCTGCGTGGCGATCCGCCAGAAGAGCTCCTCGACGCCGAGGGCGTGAAGCGCCGGCTTGACGTGATCGCGCGGACCGACGGAGACCCCGCCGGTCGAGACGACGAGGTCGGCATCGCCGATCGCGTCGGCGAAGGCACTGCGCGTCGCGGGTGCGGTATCGGCGACGCCGCCGGTGCGGATGACCGCGCACCCGGCGGCAGCCAGCGTCGCGGCGACGAGCACGGAGTTCGACTCGTGGATCTGACCGCGCCGCAGCGGCTGGCCGGGCGGCACCAGCTCGTCGCCGGTCGTCAGCACGACGACGCGCGGACGGCGGGCGCAGACGATCTCGGTCAGGCCGAGTCCCGAGACGGCCGATGCGGCGAGGGGGGAGAGACGCTGGCCGGCCGCGAGCACGACGTCACCTGCCCGCGCGTCGGCGCCGGCCGGACGGATGTGCGCGCCCGGCTCGACCGGTGCGAGCGCGGTCACGAGGTCGTGCTCCTCGAGCACGCGCTCCAGGGGGATCACCGCATCGGCACCGTCGGGCACGATGCCGCCGGTGGCGATCGCCGCGGCGGTTCCGGGCACGAGCGGCGCGGGATCGTCGCCGGCCAGAATGTGCGCAGACAGCGGCCACGGGGACGGCGTCGCGGCGTTCACGGCGAACCCGTCCATCGCGGAGTTGGCGTGGCGTGGCAGATCGTGGGGGGCGATGACCGGCTCGGCGACCACCCGTCCGGCGAGCTCGGCCAGCGGCACGCGCTCGTGCGGCAGTGGGGTCAGCGCCGCCACCAGCAGCGCACGCGCCTCCGCGACCGGAGTGCGCTGGTGCGGGAGATCGGGAGGCAGCTGGCTGGTCATGGTCCGGTGAAGAAGGCGCGATGCGTCTCGTCCGGCATGGTATACAGCGATGGAGGTTCTGCCCCCGCGCCGGGGTCATCCTCGCCCACTGCCATGTCTGATCCCATCGCCGGTCGCTATCGCCCCGTCGCCCCGCTGCCCGCCATCGGCGGCGTCAAGCGCGAGCTCGCCGTCGATCAGGTCGCGGATCATCGTGTGGCGGTGGCCAAGATCAAGGCCGGCAGTCGCGTCGAGGCCGTCGATCGCCACCTCCGCGCCATGCAGTCGCTGCGGCACGCGAGCCTGGCGCCGGTGCTGGACATCGCGCTGCTCGAGGATGGGCGCATCGCGCACGTCGAGGCGCAGGCCGATGGCCCGCTGCTGAGCAGCGCGACGGTGATGCCCCAGGCCAGCGCGCTGCTGGTCGCGGCCGACGTCGCGGACGCCCTCGCGGTGCTCCACGCGGTGGGCCAGACCCACGGCGGCCTGGTGCCCGACGCGATCGTCCTCGACGTCTCGGGCCGCCCCGTGGTGATGGGCGCCGGGCTGGCTGCCGCGAAGGCGACCGCCGACGATGCCGCCGGCCCGTCCGCCTCCGACGATCTGCGCGCGCTGGGCGCGATCCTCTACCTGCTGCTGACCGGGCGCGAACCGGCCGAGCCGCCGGCCTCGCCGATGACGTTCGCGCCCGACATCGCGCCTGCCCTCAACGGCATCGTGCTGGCGCTGCTCTCCCGCGACGCCCGCCGCCCGCCGCCGCCGGCGGCGGCTGCCGCGGAGCGCCTGCGCGCGATGGCCGGCGTCACGCTCCCGCTCGATCTCGCGCCGGCGCCGCTGCCCCAGCCGCCGCTCCCGACCACGCCGCGCCGGGGCATCTCCGACGCCGCCCTGGCTGCGATCGTCGGGGCGATCGCGCTGCTGGCGATCGTGCTCGCCGTCGCGGCGATCAACGGGGGCGACCTGGTGGACGAGGATGACGGAACGGCGACGGAGACGGGTGTGCCGACGTTCACGCTGCCCGAGCCGAGCTCGCTCACGTTGACGACCACCACCGAGACGCTGCCGCTCGAGGGCGTGGTGACCGACACCGGGTTGACGGACATCGCCCCGGTCGACACCTTCGAGGTGTTCACCGACACGACCGCCACCGTGCCGGCGGTCACCGACACGACCAGCACGGCCACGGACATCGTCACCCTGACCGGCTAGCGGATCACCGCGCTCGGCGAGCAGATGGCTCGCACGCGCGTGTGCCGTACTCTTCCGACGTGTTTCCCGACAGCCGCCCCCGCCGGACCCGCCGCACCCCAGCCCTGCGCGCCCTCGTGCGCGAGACGTCGCTGGTGCCGGCCCAGCTGATCCTGCCGATCTTCGTCCTGCCGGGCGCGGGTCGCCGCGAGGCGATCGGAGCGCTCCCCGGTGTCGACCGGCTCTCGCCCGACCTGGCCGCGGAACTCGCCGCGCAGGCCGCCGCGGTCGGCGTCGCCGGCGTGTTGCTGTTCGGCCTGCCCGACGAGAAGGATGCCGTCGGCACCTCCGCCTGGGATCCCGAGGGGCCCGTGCCGAGCGCGGTGCGGGCCATCCGCGCGGCGGCCCCCGACCTGATCATCATCACGGACATCTGCCTGTGCCAGTACACGGACCACGGGCACTGCGGTCTCGTGGGCGCGCACGGCGAGATCCTCAACGACGCCTCGCTGCCCGGGCTGGCCCGTGCTGCGGTGGCCCACGCCCGCGCCGGCGCGGATATCGTCGCGCCGTCCGACATGTTCGACGGCCGCGTCGGCGTGATCCGCGACGCGCTCGATGAGGAGGGCTTCGCCGAGACCGTCGGCATCCTCGCCTACTCCTCCAAGTTCGCGTCGTCCTTCTACGGGCCGTTTCGCGATGCCGCGCACTCCACGCCGACGCAGGGCGACCGGCGCTCGCATCAGCTCGACCCGGCCAATCGACGCGAGGCCGTCCGTGAGGGCCTGATCGACGAAGAGGAGGGGGCAGACATGCTGATGGTCAAGCCCGCTCTCACCGCACTCGACGTGATCGCCGACCTCTCCGAGCAGACCGACCTCCCGGTGCTCGCGTATCAGGTGTCGGGCGAGTACGCGATGCTGAAGCACGCCGCCGCCGCCGGTGCGTTCGAGTTCAAGGACGCCTACCTCGAGTCGCTCCTGTCGATTCGCCGCGCCGGCGCCCGAGCCGTCATCACGTACGGCGCCGTGGAGGCCGCGCAGTGGCTCCGGTAGCCGCCGAGTCCCGCGTCGATCGCATCGCCACCGCCGCGGCGCGGGGCAGCGACGTCTGGGGGCGCTCCGTCCTGCCGCCCGCCGAGCGCGACGGCGAGGCGCTCTTCGGACCGGTGGCAGGCGCCGCCTTCGCCGACGGCGTCGAGACGATCTACGAGGGCTACCTCGTGCATCACGCACCGCGCGGCCGGGTCTTCGTGCCGCCGGACCGGGAGCAGGGGCTCCTGCTGGGCGACTACCTCTACGCGACCGGGCTGGTGCAGGTCTGCGAGGCCGGTGACGTCGACGCGATCGCCGCGCTCGCCGACCTCGTGTCACTCGCGGCGCATCTGCGCGCGACCGGCAGCGGCGTCGACGGCGAGCTCTGGCTGGCGACCGCTCGGCATCTCGCCGGTCCGCGTGACGGCGCGCTGCCCGCGGCTCGCGAGGCGCTGCGCGGCGGCGACACCACCGCGCTGCTCGCGCTGGTCGCCGATGCCGACGCCCAGCCGCTGCTCGTGGAGCACCGCCGCCTGATGGGAGACCGCGCATGAACGGACCGAAGGATCTCCGCGCCTGGATCGAGCTGCTGCGGCGTGAGGGCGAACTCGTCGAGATCACGCAGGAGGTCGATCCGCACCTCGAGATCACCGAGATCGCCGATCGCGCCCTCAAGGGTGGCGGCCCGGCGCTCCTCTTCACGAACGTCAAGGGCTCGCGCATTCCCCTTCTGATCAACCAGTTCGGCACCGAGCGCCGCATGCTGCTGGCCATGGGCCGCGAGGACTTCGACTCGATCGGCGAGGAGATCGGCGAACTGCTCGAGCTGAAGCCGCCGGATGGCCTCAAGGACAAGGTCATGACGCTCAAGCGCCTCAAGGGCGTGGCCGACGCACGACCCAAGGTCGTCCGCTCCGGCGCCTGTCAGGAGGTCGTCTGGCCCGAGCCCGATCTCGACCTCCTGCCGATCCAGTTCCAGTGGCCCGACGACGGCGGCCCCTACATGACGATGGCGAACGTCATCACCAAGGACCCCGTCACCGGCGGCCGCAACGTCGGCATGTACCGGCTGCAGAAGCACGGCAAGCAGGAGCTCGGCCTGCACTGGCAGATGCACAAGGATGCCGCTGCCGACCATCGCGAGGGCGAGGGGCGGATGGAGGTCGCCCTCGCGCTCGGCACGGACCCCATCACCGCGTACTCGGGCTCGCTGCCGCTGCCGAAGCACATCGACGAGTACATGGTGGCCGGCTGGCTGCGCGACGAGCCGATCGAGCTGGTCCAGTGCAAGACCGTCGACCTCCAGGTGCCCGTCAACGCGGAGATCGTGATCGAGGGCTACTGCATCCGCGGCGAGACCAAGCCCGAGGGGCCGTTCGGCGACCACACCGGCTACTACACGCCCGTCGACGACTTCCCGGTGCTGCACGTCACCGCGATCACGTCGCGCCGCGATCCCATCTACCCGTCGATCGTCGTCGGCCCGCCGCCGTGCGAGGACCTCTGGCTCGGCAAGGCCACGGAGCGCATCTTCCTCCCGGCTGTCCGCGTGACGCTGCCCGAGGTCGTCGACTACGACATCCCGTACGCCGGCACCTTCCACAACTGCGTGATCGTGTCGATCAAGAAGCGCTTCCCCGGCCACGCGCAGAAGGTGATGAGCGCCATCTGGGGCACCGGCCTGCTGTCGCTGACGAAGGCGGTGATCATCGTCGACGAGTGGGTGGACGTGCACAACTACACCGACGTCGTCTGGCAGATGGGCGCCAACATCGATCCCGCGCACGACATCCTGATGTCCTACGGGCCGCTCGATCAGCTCGATCACGCCGCGCGCCTCAAGGCGCTCGGCGGCAAGATCGGCTTCGACGCGACGGCCAAGTGGGAGGGCGAGGGCTACACGCGCGGCTGGCCCGAGGTCAACCGCATTCCCGCCGACGTCAAGGCGCGTGTCGACGAGCGCTGGGCGTCGTTCGGCATCGAGATGCCGGGACACGTCCGGTGAGCGGGTGCTCCGGTGACTGCGCTGGCTATGCTCGCACCGAATCGCAGCCGTGGTTGGCTGCGCAGGGAGACTGACCGTGGAGCGCACTGACGACGAGTGGCGGGCGATCCTGACGCCGGAGCAGTACACCGTGCTGCGCCAGCAGGGCACCGAGGCGCCGTTCACCGGTGCCTACTGGGACGACCACGCGCCGGGCCTGTACCACTGCGCCGGTTGCGGCACGCCGCTGTTCTCCGCCGATGACAAGTTCGACAGCGGCACCGGCTGGCCCAGCTTCACCCGTCCCGTGGAGGACGACAACGTCGGTGCCCGCGAGGACGTGAGCCACGGCATGCGCCGCATCGAGGTGGTCTGCACGGCCTGCGGCGGCCATCTGGGACACGTCTTCCCCGACGGTCCCGGACCGTCCGGCCTGCGCTACTGCATCAATTCGTGCTCGCTCACGCGCGAGGAGACACCCGCATGAGCAGCATCCCCACCTTTGTGCGGATCGTGGCGACTTTGACAGCGCGGGGGCAGCACCCGCAAGATACGTGCGTGACTGAAGGGAATGCCCGTGGCTGAGAACGGTTCTGATCGCGCTGGCGTGTCGTCGTTCAGCGACGTCAACGACCCGCGTGCGGTGATCAGCCGCAGCAAGTTTCTGACTGGCGCGACGATCGGCCTCGGCGGCCTGATCGGTGTGGCCGTCGCCGTCCCCGTCGTGGGCTTCGTGCTCGGCCCCTCGTTCGCCGGTGAGGACTGGTACTGGACGAGCTTCGGACCGGCGGATAACCCGGCCTTCAAAGAGGGCGCGTACGAGCCGGTCATCTTCGAGCGCGGCAAGAACGGCGACCTCGATCGCCGCGTCGCCTACGTCCGCCGCGACGGCGCCGAGGAGTTCACGATCATCTCGAACGTGTGCATGCATCTCGGCTGCCCGGTGCAGTTCAAGACCACCGGCTTCGCCTGCCCCTGCCACGGCGGCCAGTACGACACGGAGGGTCTCGTCACGGCCGGTCCGGCGGTGCGCCCGCTCAACCGCTTCGAGTACAAGGTCGAGAACGGCAACCTGCTCGTCGGCCGCCCGTTCGCGACCGAAGACGTCGATGGTCAAGTCGTCATGACCGATCAGTTCAAGCTTCCCGGTGAGCCCGTTGGCGGGCTGCTCGGCTGGCTCTACCCCGTCCCGCCGGTCTGAGGCAGGAGAACACGATGTCCACGCTGCTGCCGCCACCCGGTGAAATCGCCAAGATGCCCGTCGACTGGGTCGAGGAGCGCTCCGGCCTCGTCTCGTTCGGCAAGTTCATGCTCTTCCGCAACGTGCCGAAGGACATCTCCTGGCTCCAGACGCTCGGCTCCGCGCTGATCACCGTCTTCATCCTGCAGGTCACCACCGGCATCCTGCTCGCGATGTACTACCAGCCCGATCCCGATACGGCCTGGGCGACGATCAAGTACATCACCGACGACGCCACCCTCGGCTGGCTCGTCCGCGGCATGCACAAGTGGGGCTCGTCCGTCATGGTCGTCCTGCTCTTCCTGCACATGGGCCGCACGTTCCTGTTCGGCGCCTACAAGTACCCGCGCGAGATGACGTGGATCACCGGCGCGATCATCTTCATCCTCGTGATGGGGATGTCGTTCACCGGCTACCTGCTCGTGTTCGACGAGCGCGCGTACTGGGCCACGATCGTGGGCGTCAACATCAACGGCACCGCGCCGCTGCTCGGCCCGGCCCTGTCCTGGGTCCTGATGGTCGGCCCCGAGATCTCCACCCACACGCTGTCGCGCTTCTACGCGCTGCACATGCTGGTGATCCCGAGCATCCTCGGCGGCCTGATCGCTCTGCACATGCTGCTCGTGGTCCGGCTCGGCGTCACCTCGCCGCCCTGGTCCCGCATGCAGGTCACGGAGGATGACGCCTGATGCCCCGTCTCACCGCACGCGAGCGTCGCGCCGCCTACGAGCGCGAGTACGCCTTCCAGAAGAAGCACGGCAAGTCGTTCTTCCCGCACGCCGTCTTCCACGACACGATCGTCAGCCTGATTGTCGTCGCCCTGATCATGGGCATGACGATCCTCTGGTACGCGCAGTTCGATGCCGTGCCGGCTGCCGCCGACGCCGCGCGTCACGGCGGCATCCTCGGACCCGCCTACGAGGCCAAGGCCGATCCTGGCGTCCTGCGCTACGACCCGAAGCCGGAGTGGTACTTCTTCTTCCTCTTCGAGCTGCTGCGCATCTTCAAGACGCCGGAGCTGCTGATCGTCGGCTCGGTCATCATCCCGACGATCTGGATGGTGCTGCTGATCGGCTGGCCGTTCATCGACCGCAACCCCGACCGTCGGCTCTCGCGTCGCCCGGTCGCCCTCGCGGTGGGCGTGATGGTGCCGATCGTCCTGCTCACCCTCACGTTCTACGGTGCCAAGGCGCCGGGTGTGGCCGGCGAGGTGTCGACGAATCCCGGCGCGGCGGCGTTCGCGAACGGCTCATGCTCGACGTGTCACACGTTCGCCGATGCCGGCACGGTCGGCAACGTGGGCCCGAACCTCACGCAGGGAGCCGTCTCGTACGAGACGGCACTGAACCTGATCACGAACGGCCAGGGTGGCATGCCCGGGTTCAGCGCGCAGTACAACGAGGCGCAGATCTCGTGTCTTGCGGGCTACGTGGCGACCTACTCGGGTGCCGCGGCCGGTACGGAAGGGCCCGAGGCGGCGACCGCCAAGGAGACCTATCCCGCCTCGTGTGAGGAGGCCGGCGGCGAGTTCGCCGGCGTCGCAGCCGCGGGCTAGCGCCCACCAGAGAGAGCGCAGGTACGTGGAGGGCCGGGTGGCAGCACCCGGCCCTTCGCGCATTCAGGGGGGGGATCGGGAGGCGGGCTGGCGCGGTGCGGTGGCGCGTTTCCGTCCGTCGCCGCGCCCGCGGCGAAGAGCAGGGCATCACCCCGTGCTGCCGTATCCTGCACGGGCGGAGCAACCTGCCATGCACGTCTTCCTCGGAATCACCGGCGCCTCCGGCGCTCCCTACGCCGCCCGGCTTCTGCAGGGCTTCGCCGCGGCAGGAGCCCAAGTCGGCGTCTGCGCCTCGGCCTCTGCCGGCGAGGTGATCGCCTGGGAGGTGTACCGCGACAAGACGATCCCGCCGGTCGAGGCGGTCGAGCGCTTCGTCGCCGAGTACGGCGGTGCCGGCGCGACGCTGTACGGCGAGCGCGATTGGTTCGCGCCGTACGCGTCCGGCTCGGCCAAGGTCGATGCCTACGTGATCTGTCCCTGCTCGATGGCGACGTGCGGCACCATCGCCTCCTCCAGCCAGGCGAACCTGATCCACCGTGCCGCCAGCGTGGCGCTCAAGGAGCAGCGCAAGCTCGTGCTCGTACCGCGTGAGATGCCGCTCTCCGTTCTGCAGCTGCGGGCGCTCACCACGCTCGCCGAGGCGGGAGCGATGATCACGCCGGCGATGCCCGCGTTCTACACGCACCCGGCCTCCGTCGATGACATGGTCGACTTCGTGGCGGCCCGCGTGCTCGATCTCTGCGGCATCGACCACGCAATGCTGCAACGCTGGGGGAACGCATGAGCACTGACAACCTCCCTGCGACCACCGGCCAGCCGCCCGTCGCGTACGGCGCCGAGACCGGCACGCTCCCGCCCGAGCGCGTGCAGGCCATGTTCGATCGCATCGCCCGCCCGTACGACGTGATGAATCGCGTCATGACGGCGGGGCTGGACGTCCGCTGGCGGAAGCTCGCCGCCGACGCCACCGACGTCGGCAAGGGCGCCTCCGTGCTCGACTGCTGCTGCGGCACCGC
>JBILWG010000076.1:0-8829 GCA_044369995.1 Gaiellales bacterium
AGGGCGGCCTCGCCCGGGTCGGCGCCGAGCGCCCACTGCGAGCGGTACGGATCGGGGTAGGGCAGGAACTGCCCACCGGCGGGCACGCCGAGGGGGGCTCGATACGACGGCTTACCGGCGAAGGCGACACTGCCCGGCGAGCGTCCGACGTAGCCGCCACTGAAAGCGATCACCTCGCGGCGCCCCGTGGTCGCACGGGCAAGGGCAACGGCGATCTCCGTGGCCTGCGAGCCAGTAATCGCGGGGATCACTCGCGTCAGCGGCTCGGGTGCAATGCCGATCAGGCGCTCGTAGAAGTCGGCGCGCACCTGCGACGGCGCGGCAGACGGGCAGTGCGTCATGACCCCTGCCTGCTCGACGATGGCGGCCGTCACACGCGGATGGCAGAACCCCACCGAGGCGGCTGCGAAGCCACCGTTCATCTCCAGATACGCGTTGCCGTCCGCATCCCAGACCCGCGCACCCTGGGTGCGCTCCCAGACAATCGGATCGTCGGTGCCGAAGGTGCGCAGTCCGGCGCCCTCAATCGCCCGAGTCCGAGCACGGATCTCCTCGGTGCTCACAGTTGGAGCTCACCGTCAACCATCAGCGGCTCACCATCGACGATGATCGTCGGCTCGAAGAGCATCCCGTCGAGGTGGAGGTCACACTCGACGACGCCGCCGTAGCCGCCGGCGTTATCGCCGATCGCCATGTGCGCGGTGCCGGCGCGCTTCTTCGACTCCGTGATGTCTGCGCTCAGTCGCGCGAGCGGATTGAGGCCGATGCCGAGCTCGCCGATGTTGCGGGCGCCCTCGACGCCCTCGATCAGCTGCTCGAGGCGCTCCGCCTCGGGACCACCGGTGATCGTCGTGACGAGTCCGTCGACGACCTCAAGGCGGATGGGCTCGGACAGCGCGCCGAGGTCGGTCATGACGTACTCGAGCACCATCAGGCCGTTGGTCGTCCCCTCGAGCGGCGGCAGCGAAACCTCGCCACCCGGGAAGGCCGAGATCTCACCGGGGTTGCGGCAGATCGCGGTGAGCCAGGCCTTCGGATCTCGGCCGAGGATCGACAGCTCGAGGTCGGTGCCCGCGGGTGAGGTGACGCGCACGCGATCGGCGCCACGCAGGCGGTCGGCCACACGCTCCGCCGTCTTGCGGATCTCGTGATGGTCCGCGGTCATCGCGCCGTGCGTCCAGGCGTCGAGCGTCGAGGGGGCGTTCATCGCCCCCCGCGTGCCGGCCGCCTTGGCCTGGCCCGTGGCGCGCGTGTGGTACAGGCTGCGCTTGGTGACGCTGACCACGACGTCCGCACCTGCCATCAGCGCGGCGACGGCGGACGACGGCTCGGCGCCCGAGTGCGCGCGCATCGGGATGCGCACCAGCGCGGCATCGGCGCCCGCGGCGAGGCCGGCGGCGTAGAGCGCGTTGCCGATCTCGAGATCGGCGCCATCGTCGACGATGATCGCCAGCGACTCACCTGCCTGCACCTGCATGTACGACGAGATGACGCGACCGGCGACCTCCGCGAGGGGAACCTCGTGCGCGGACTCGGGAGCGTTGGGGGGAATCCTCGTTGCGTTCGGCATGTTTGATATCGTATCAAATGTGAGTGCACCGATCACGACGCTGTCCGTCTCCGCCCGCGCACTGGCCGAGGGTGCGCCCGCGACGGGACGGAGCTTCCGGCTGCACCGCCCGCGCTCAGGCGTCTGCGCGAACGGCACGTGCGGGCAGTGCGGCAGCGACCCGGCGTCGGGCGAGGCGCTGTGCTGCACGCCGGCCGGCGCAACCACCCCGCGCCGCCATGATCCCCTGCGCCTCCTCGGGCTCCCCGCCGAACGACAGCAGCCGTGGTTCTGGGAGCGTCGGCTGTTGCACCCGCGTGCGCTGCGCGGTCGCTACCTCGGTGCGATCCGGCACTTCAGCTCGGCCCCCGGGCTGCCACCGGCACCAGCCGATGCCGTGCCCGTGCGTCGTGTGCTGGAGGTACCCGTTCTCCACGTGGGCGATCCCGACCATGCCGACGCGGGCGCGATGATCGTCGACGCCGCAGCCGGCTCGACGGCCTTCGGCGTCTACGCCGACGGCACCGTCGCCGTCACCGCCCCGGGCGAGCTGCTCCAAATCCGCTGCGAGCGTCTCGTGCTGGCCACGGGAGCGCACCTGCGCCTGCCGCCGCTCCTCGGCAACGACCTGCCCGGCGTGCTGCACCTCGATGCGCTCGTGCGCTACCTGGAGCAGGGCGCCGACCTGCGCGCCATCCGCGTCGGCATCATCGCGCCAGCCGACCGGCACGCGGCCATCAGTGCCACCCTCGCCGACCGCTGCACCATCGCCCACCTCGACGCCTCGCTGCCGACGCGCATCACCGGCCGCGGCCGCGTACAGGCGATCGCGGTGGGTGGGCGCACCATCGCCTGCGATGTCGTGGCGCTGGGGCTCGACCAGCCGGCGATCGAGCTGGCCCTGCTGGCGGGAGCACGCGGCGTGCTCGGCCCGGGCGCGCTCCCGGTCGTGCTGCCGGAGATCCTGCCCGACTGGGTCGAGCTGCGTGGGCGTGCCGCCGCACGCCCCGAGCTCGCCGGTTGCTCGTCGCACCGCGATGCGTTCGTCTGCCCGTGCGAGGACGTGCGCGTCCGCGATCTCGACGCCGCCGTCGCCAGCGGCCTGCGCGACGTCGAGCTGATCAAGCGTCGCACCGGTGCGATGACCGGGCCGTGTCAGGGCAAGGTCTGCCAGGGAGCGGTGCTGACCGCCCTGCGCGACCTCGGGGTCGAGCCGCGCCCGATGACTCCGCGTCCCTTCGCGCGCCTCACCCGCCTCGCCGACCTCGCCTGTGCCCATGACGCCTAAGCACGTCGTCATCGTCGGCGCCGGTATCGCCGGCCTGGTCGCGGCGCTCGAGGCGCAGGCCAGTGGCTGCACCGTCACCGTGCTGGAGCGCGGCTACCCCGGTGGTGGCAACTCCGGTCGCAACGTCGGCCGCATCCGCCGGATGCAGCTGACCGAGGAGCTGACCCGCATCTCGATCGCGGCGAGCGACTACTGGCTGCGCATCGACACATTGCTCGGCGGACGCAACCCGCTGCTGTTCCCGACCACGTACGCGCTCGTGCTGTACGGCGACGACGAGGCCTCGCACCTCGGTGCCCTCGAGCCGATGTGGCGTACCACCGGCATCGATGCCCGCCTCCACGACAGTGCCACGACGCTCGCGCGCGTCCCGATCCTGCGTGGTGGCGAGCGCCCCGTCGGCTCGGTGCTGTCCTCGGCGCACCTCGTCCACCACGACGCAGCCGTCCACGGTGCCTACCTCGCGGCGCGCGAGCGCGGCATCGACGTGCGGCTCGGTGTGGAGGTGCTCGGGTTCGACGTCGCTGGCGGTGCGGTGACGGCGGTCGAGACGACCGATGGCCGCATCGAGGCCGACGCCGTGATCAACGCAGCCGACTCGCACGCGCGCGGGCTCGCGGAGACCGCCGGCGTATCGGTGCCGACGCATCCGATGCGGCGCGAGGCGCTCGTGACGCACTCGATCAAGCCGATCATGGATCAGGCCGTGACGTTCTATCGGCCCTTCGAGGGCTGGTTCAACCAGACGCTGCGTGGCGAGATCGTCGCGGGCGTCACCGATCCGGACGAGCCCGCCGGCTTCAACCACGACTCGAGCCTCGAGTTCGCAACGCGCACCGCCTCGCTGCTCGCACGCAAGGCGCCGTCGCTGATGGGGCTGCACGCCGTCCGGCAGTGGGCCGGCACGTACGAGTACACGCCCGATCGCAGTCCGATCGTCGGCGGCTACTCAGGCGTCGAGGGCCTCTACGGCCTGCACGGCTGGTCGGGTCGGGGCATGCTGCTCGCGCCGGTCTGCGCGGCGCTCCTCGTCCGGGAGATCACGACCGGCACGCGCGACCCGCTGATGGCGCCGTTCGCCCCGCAGCGCTTCGACGGTGTCGAGGACGAGGCGGGCCCGCACGTCGACTACTACGGTGGCTACGCCTCCACCGAGGTGTCGTCGTGAGCGCCCGCGGTGTAGCGCGCCACCACGCCGCTCCACGAGCTGATCGTGGCCTCGCGATGGGCGATCATCGCATCGCGCGCCTGACGCGCCTCACCGGCGGCTGCCGCATCGAGCAGAACGCGATGCTCGCCCTGGGCGCGCTTCATGCGACCGGGCTCCTCGCCGAACAGGCTGCGCTGCCGACGGGCCAGCCACGCGCTGTCCCAGAGACCGCCGATCAGCTCGGTGAGCGTCTCCCCGGCCTCGGATTCCAGCGCCTCGTGGAAGTCGCGGTTGGCGCGGCTGAACGCCGCGGAGTCGTCGCTCGCCACCGCGGCATCGGCTGCCGCGTACGCGCGCTCCGCTCGTGCGAGCGCTCCCGGCGGGAGCGTCGGCACCGAGCGCTCGACGGCCAGCGCCTCCAGCCACATGCGCGCCGATACCCGCTCCAGCACATCGGCCAGCGAGACTTCGGTTACCGTCGCACCACGGTGATCCTGAATCTCCACCATGCCATCCCGCTGCAGCATGCGCAGCGCCTCCCGCACCGGCATCTCGCTGAGCCCGAGCTCGTCGCCGAGCTCGCGCAGCCGCAGTCGCGCACCGGGCTCCAATCGTCCGTCGGCGATCCGCGTGCGGATCTCCTCATAGGCGTACGCGCTCTTGACCGTGGGGGCAGAGGCCATCGGCCGAAGCATAGTGATTCGATATCCGATCAAAACGGAGGACGAGGATGAGCATCGAGAAGATCGCGGTCGTAGGCGGCGGCATCGTCGGCACGGCATGCGCGTACTACCTGGCTCGTGCGGGCAAGCAGGTGACCCTGTTCGAGGAGACCGTCGTCGCACACGGGGCCTCTGGACGCAACCCCGGCTTCGTCTGGCTGCACACGCGCAACCCCGGCTTCGGCCGCGAGGTGAGCCTTGCCGGCCGCGAGCTCTACGACACGCTCAAGGAGGAGCTGCCGCTCGACTTCGAGTTCCGCGCCAGCGGCGGCATCATCTTCTACACGACGGAGGAGCAGGGCGTGATCGTCCGCGAGTTCGTCGAGTCGGTGCAGGCCGACGGCTACCCGATGGAGCACATCGACGGCGCCGAGGTGCGGCGCATGGTGCAGCCGATCCGCCAGGACGTCCTCGGCGCCTCGTACTGCCCCGCGGACGCGTGTATCAACACCCCGCTGCTCGTCCGGTCCTTCGCCGAGGGCGCGCGCCAGGCCGGCGCGGACATCCGCGAGGGCGTCGCCGTCCACCGCATCATCCAGGAGGGCGACCGCGTCGTCGGCGTCGAGACCGCCGAGGGTCGCTTCGAGGCCGACGCCGTCGTGCTCGGCGCCGGCGCCTGGGCACGCAAGCTCGCCGACACCGTCGGCATCCAGCTGGGCGTCGGCGGCGAGCGCCTGCAGGTCGCGGCGACGGTGCCGGTGCCGGAGATCAAGGTCGAGCCGCTCGTCTACGGCCCGCTCGTCACCAAGCAGTACCGCCTGTTCCGCGATCTGCCCAGCTGGGACGCGGAGCACTTCACGGAGCCGTACGAGGACGAGGCGAACATCGAGGTGCTCGAGCTGATGTCGCAGCGCAAGAACGGCGAGATACTGATGGGCTGCGCGATGGACTACCCGGAAGAGATCGACCTCCGGCCGACGGTCGAGGGTCTGGCCCGCTCGCTGCAGTCGATCGTCCAGGACTTCCCGGGCCTCTGCGACGTCGCGGTCGATCGGGTCTGGGCCGGCGTCCTGCCGTTCACCAGCGATACGGCTCCGATCATCGACGAGCCCATCCCCGGTCTGTTCCTCGGCGCCGGCCACGTCTACGGCAACGCGGCCGGACCGATGACCGGCAAGCTGATCACGCAGCTGATCCTCGAGCAGGAGCCCGAGATCGATCTCAGCGAGGTGCGCTTCGACCGCGTGCTCGAGATGCCCGGCTCGGGCGTGGCGGTGCGCTGGTAAGTCGCCTGACGGCGGGCGGGCCTAGCGGCCTGCCCGCCAGTCGAGCAGCGTCCTCAGCCCGTCGAGCGGCCACTCGGGCCCGGACGCGCCGTAGATGAAGAACGTCGCGCCAGCGTCGATGAACTGCTCGAGCAGCTCGTTCAGCTCACCCGCATCGGCCGGAATCTCCTCGGCGTTGAGCATGATGCTGCGCTCGATGTCCGCCGGGTTGCGACCGACGGTGGCGCAGTGCGCGTCGAGGACCTCGCACTTGTGGCGGATCTCGTCGGGCGAGCCGAAGCCGTGCCAGATGTCGGCGTGCTGGGCGACGAGCTTGAGCATGACCTTCTCGCCCCCGCCGCCGATCATGATCGGGATCTTGCCGCGCACCGGCGGAGGATTGCCGATCGCCATCCGCTCCTTGATCACCGGGATCGCATCGCGGAAGGCGTGGAGACGCGTGATCGCCGTGCCGAACTCGTAGCCGAACTCGGTGTAGTCCTTCTCGAACCAGCCGGAGCCGATGCCGAGCGTGAGGCGCCCGTTCGAGATGTGGTCGACCGTGCGCGCCATGTCGGCCAGCAGGTTCGGGTTGCGGTACGACATGCACGTGACCAGCGCGCCGACCTCGACGCGGCTCGTCGCCTCGGCGAGCGCGGCGATCAGCGTCCAGCACTCGAAGTGCGGACCGTCCGGATCGTCGTACAGGGGATAGAAGTGATCCCAGTTGTAGACCGCGTCGACGCCGAGTGCCTCGGCCTCGATCCACGACGCGCGCATGGCGTCGTAGGAGCCGTGCTGCGGTCGTGCCTGGTATCCGATGCGGATCGCTCGTGTCATGTCTCAGCCCATCCAGTGTTCGGTGGCAACGTCCATCTCGACCTGCACCCGCGTCTCGCCCTCGCGGCGGAACGGATACGGCTTGCCGAGGTACTTCATCGAGAGGTCGTCGATGCCCTGATCGCCGCCCTCCTCCGTCATCGCCGCCCTGCCGCGCAGCTCGACGTAGCGATAGCCGTTCTCCGGGTCGAGCGCCATGATCGTGATGCGCGGGTCGGCCTCGATGTTGCGGTGCTTGGCGCGACCGGCAGCGGTGTTGAAGACGACCTTGTCGCCCTCCACGTGGAGCCAGACGACGGTGACCTGCGGGTGCCCGTCGGGTCCGATGGTGGCGAGGCTGGCGAAGATCGGCTGCTCGAGCAGAGCGCGGGTGTCGTCGGAGATCGGCATGCGAAGAGCCTAGCGGCTCGCGTCGATGCGCCGTCCGCGCCACTCGAGCAGGAGCCGTAGCCCGTCGAGGGCGTAGTCGGGACCGGTGCCGGAGTAGAAGAAGTACGTGATGCCCGCGGCGACGTACGCCTCGAGCAGCGCGTCGTCGACCTCGTCCAGCTGGTGCGCCTCGAACATCACGCTGCGCTCGATCTCGCTCGGATCGCGGCCGATGCTCGCGCAGTGGGCGTCGAGGACCTCGCACTTGTGGCGGATCTCGTCGGGGGTGCCGAAGCCATGCCAGATATCGGCGTGCTCGGCGACCAGGCGGAGCATCACCTTCTCGCCCCCGCCGCCGATCATGATCGGGATCCTCCCGTGCACGGGTGGCGGATTGCCGATCGCCATGCGGTCCTTGATCACCGGCAGGGCGTCGCGGAAGGCGTGGAGACGCGTGATCGCGGTGCCGAACTCGTAGCCGAAGGCGGTGTAGTCGGGCTCGAACCAGCCGGACCCGAGCCCGAGCACGAGCCGCCCGCCGGAGATGTGGTCGACGGTGCGCGCCATGTCGGCCAGCAGGTTCGGGTTGCGGTACGAGACGCACGTGACCATCGCGCCGATCTCGACGCGACTCGTCGCCTCGGCGAGCGCGGCCAGTGTGGTCCAGCACTCGAAGTGCAGGCCGTCGAGGTCGCTCTCGACGGGGAAGAAATGGTCGTCGTTGTAGACGGCGTCGGCGCCCATGTCCTCGGCCTCGATCCACGAGGCGCGCATGCGCTCGAACGTGCCGTCCTGCGGGCTCGCCTCGTAGCCGATGCGGATCGGGCGGGTCATGCGAAGAGATCCTTGTCGCGGTCGATGATGCCGCCGGTTGCACCCTCCTCACCGGCCTCGAGCACGACGCCCCGGATCAGGACCGCGGGCACGCCGCCGCTGGGCCCGAGGGCGAGCTCGGCTGCGCTGGCGAGCTGATCTGCCATGTGCACCTGCGTGGAGTGGAACTCGCGCCCCGTATCGTCGGGGCGGCCCGCGTGCTCGACGACCGTGGCGAAGCCCGCAGCACCGAGCGCAACGCCGACGGTGCCGCGGCGGAACGGACGGCCGATCGAGTCGCTGATCACGACCGCCACGTCGGCACCCGTCGCCGCCCGCAGCGCATCGCGCAGGCCGCGCGCCGAGGCGTCGGGATCGACCGGCAGCATCGTCACGTGATCCGGTGCGTCCTGATTGGAGCGATCGACGCCGGCTGAGCCGAGCACGTGGCCCTGCTGCGTGCGGCCGATGATGAACGCGCCACGGCTGCGCACGATCTCGGCCGACTCGCGCAGGATCACCTCCACGACCCGGGGGTCACCGCCGTCGGCGGCGCGCTCGAGCGCCTCGGCCGACGGCTCGACGTCCGCGAGATCCACGATGCGCCCCTCGGCCTTCGACACCGGCTTCTGGGCGACCACGAGCACGTCGCCGTCGGCGAGCACCTCGCCGGCCTCCGCGACCGCGCCCAGCAGGAGCCCGACGAGATCGTCGCCCGGGTGGATGCGCGCGGCAAGCGGGATCGGGACGACCTGGATCATGCGAACACCGCGGCGGCCAGCCCCGCGCGCACGACCGGGTCCTTCATCAGGGTCGGTACGACGACCGCGCGCATGGCGAGCGCATCGAGCTCGCCCGCCAGCGCCTCGTCCGCGGGATCGAGCACGTACACG
>JBILWG010000015.1:0-22671 GCA_044369995.1 Gaiellales bacterium
GGCGCGCTTCGCGCGCATCGCCGATTCCGAGCGCTTCCAGACCGCGATCATCATCGTCATCGCGCTCAACGCCCTGCTGCTCGGCGTCGAGACCTTCGACACGGTGATGGAGCGCCACGGCACCACGCTCCATGCCCTCAACACGGTGTTCCTGATCATCTTCGTCGGCGAGCTCGTGATCCGCATCCTCGCCTTCGGCACACGCCCTCAGGACTTCTTCCGCGGCGGCTGGAACCTCTTCGACTTCATCATCATCGCCGCACTGTTCGTGCCGGGTATCCGCGAGAACGCGGCCTTGCTGCGGATCCTGCGGCTGCTGCGCGTCGCCCGGCTGCTCAAGTACCTGCCCGACGTGCAGGTGCTGCTGCGCGGGGCGTCACGTGCGATCCGCCCCGCCACCGGCCTCGGCGTGCTCACGCTCCTGCTGCTCTTCCTCTACGGCATGATCGGCTGGACGCTGTTCGCCGGCCTCGATCCAGTCGCCTGGGGCAACATCGGACGGGCCATGCTCTCCCTGTTCTCGATCCTCACCCTCGAGGGCTGGACCACAACCTTCGCGACGGCGTTCGAAGCGAAGCCGATCGAGTCCATCCTCTTCTTCCTGTCCTTCATCCTGCTGGGCACCTTCGTGGTCCTCAACCTGCTGCTCGGCATCATGATCGGCAGCCTCGAGGAGGTGCGAGAGGAGGAGCGCATCAAGCAGGGTGGCGCGACCGCCGATCTCGAGGGGCGCATCCGCGACCTACGCGAAGCGCTCGACGCGGTCGAGCACAGTCTGCGCGTCCGCCGTGACGACCCGGACGGCTAATCCAGGAGGGTCGGCAGTCCGGGGTCGTTCGGCAGCCCGGTCAGTTCCCTGCCCCGCGGCGTCAACACGCGCCCGCGAGGTGTGCGCTGGATGAGACCCTGCTGGATCAGGTACGGCTCGTACACCTCCTCCAGCGTGCCCTCGTCCTCGCCGATCGCGACGGCGATGGTGCTGAGACCGACGGGCCCGCCATTGAAGCGCTCGGCAATGGCGCGCAGGTACTCGCGATCGGCCCGGTCGAGCCCATCCTCGTCGACGCCCAGCAACTCGAGTGCCTCGAGCGCACCTTGGCGGTCGACGCCGTCCCAACCGCGCACCTGCGCGACATCACGCACGCGGCGGAGGATGCGATTGGCGACGCGCGGGGTACCACGCGAGCGGCGGGCGATCTCGGCAGCCGCGTCGGCATCGATCGTCAGAGCGAGGATTCCAGCTGAGCGTTCGATGATGCGAAGGAGCTCGTCCGGCGTGTAGTACTCGAGTCGCAGCGAGATGCCGAACCGGTCGCGCATCGGCGTGGTCAGCAGTCCCGCCCGCGTGGTGGCGCCGACCAGCGTGAACGGCGCCAAGTCGAGTCGCAGCGTGCGTGCCCCAGGCCCCTGGCCGATCACGATGTCGATCGCACCATCCTCCATCGCGGGGTACAGCAGCTCCTCGATCGCGCGCGGAAGACGGTGCACCTCATCGACGAACAGCACGTCGTTGGGCTCGAGCGCGGTCAGGATCGAGGCGATGTCGCCCTTGCGCTCCAGCGCCGGACCGGAGATCGTGTGGATCCGACTCTCCATCTCGATCGCGACGATGAAGGCAAGGCTGGTCTTGCCGAGCCCGGGCGGCCCGGCGAGCAGCACGTGATCGCACGCCTCGCCGCGACCACGCGCCGCGGCGACGAACGTCTCGAGCTGGCGGACCGCGTGTTCCTGCCCCACGAAATCGCCGAGGCGCTGGGGACGCAGCGAGCCATCGACCTCGCGGTCCTCAGGCTCCTCCTCACCCGCGATGATGCGTGCGTCGTCGGTCATCAGCGCCCTCCGCCCAGCAGGGCGAGCGCGGCCTTGATGCGGTCCTCGGCGGAGCCGTCAGCGCCCTGCAGCGCTGCCTCGGCGTCGATCACGGAGTAGCCAAGCGCGACCAGGCCGTCGCGCGCCTCGCGGTGGGGGTCGGCAGCCACCGGCGACGCGTCACCACCCGCCGCCGCCGCGCCAGCGCCGGCGATCTTGTCCTTGAGATCCAGGCAGATGCGCTCGGCGGTCTTCCTGCCGACGCCACTCACGCTCGACAGGAGCGCCACATCGCCCAGCAGCACGGCACTCTCGATGCGCTCCGGATCCTGGGCCGACACGATCGCCAGCGCCAGCTTGGGGCCAACCCCATTCACGTTGAGCAGGAGCCGGAAGATGCGCCGCTCGGCCTCGCTGGCGAAGCCGAACAACTGCATGGCGTCCTCGCGCACGTGCAGGTAGGTGGGCACGGTGACGGTGCTGCCCGGCTCGCTCCGCGACAGCGCCGCCAGCGTCGCCGTCAGCTCGTAGCCGACGCCGCCCACGTCCACGACGAGGATGTCGCCGTCGCGTCCCGAGACCGTGCCGGTGACGTGGGCGATCATGCGCGCACCCCGGCTTTGCGCAGCGAGGCGGCGAGCGGGCTCTGCGAGGCGTGGCAGATCGCCGCGGCCAGCGCATCCGCCGCATGGTCAGGCGTCGGCGGCTGCGGGAGTCCGAGCACCGCGCCGACCATCCGTTGCACCTGCGACTTCTCCGCCCGCCCGAAGCCGCAGACCGCGGTCTTGATCTCAGCGACCGAATACTCGGCCACCGCCACGTGCCGCAACCCCGCGGTGGTCAGCACAGCGCCACGCGCCTGGCCGACGGCGAGAGCGCTGCGCGGATTGCCACCGACGTAGACGCCCTCGACCGCGACGGCCGCGGGCGCATGCAGCTCGATCAAGGCGTCGATGGCCCGCGCAATGGCGGCCAGCCGCTCCTCGAGCGGTGTGTGCGCATCCGTGTGGATGCAGCCGAACTCGACCGACCTGAGCCGGCTCCCTGCCGCTGTCACCACGCCGAAGCCGGTGGACGCCGTGCCGGGGTCGACCCCGAGGATCACCATGCCCCCAGTCTACGAGCGCCTCCGGTCGCCACCTCCTCGGCCCCGTCGCGTACGATGCATGCATGGCCGCTCGCCCACCCCGCCACGTCGCGTTCATCGAGCGACACCCGCGTTGGTGGCCCGACGCGGATGCCGCCGAGCAGGAGCTGCTGCGCGCCACGCAGGTCGGTACCCCCTTTCTCCTCGTCGATCACGAAGGCGAGTGGGAGGCCGTCTGTGTCGAGGTACCAGGCGACCTGCATGCGTCACGTTGGGTGGAGACCCGCCTCCTCCCGGGCGGTGAGTGGGCCGTGTCGCAGGTCGACGGCCGTCCCGCTGAGCGCCTGCTCACCCGCGACGATCAACGTCCGCCATGGCTCGTGCGTGCCGAGGAGGCTCCCACCGGCGAAGGCGAGTACGAACCCGGCGGCGAGACGTTCGGTCTGTCCACCCGACTCGGCGAGCACGCCGGGCTGCGTCGCATTGGCGTCAACGTGGACCTCGTCCGGCCGGGCGAGCGATCGACGAAGTTCCACTGGCACCACGAGGAGGAGGAGTGCTTCCTCGTGCTCAGCGGCAGCGGCGTGCTGATGGTCGGTGACGAGCGCTTTCGGGTCGGTCCCGGCGACTTCTTCGCGAAGCGCGAGGGGCCGGAGCGCCCACACCAGTTCGTGAACGACGGCGACCAGGACCTGCGCATCCTCACCATTGGCGAGCATCGCGGTGATCAGGCCGAGTACCCCTCGGCGCCGTGGCAGTCCGGCGACGCCTTTCCGAGCGTCTAGAGCGACGCCGCCAGCGACGCCAGCCGCGTCAGCAGGAGTGCGCGGAACCGCTCGCCGTCGACCGCATCCGCCCAACGGGCGTTGGGCGTACCCCCGTAGACGCCGAGCCGATCAACGAGCGTCGCGCCCCGCGCCGGCCCCATGCCCGTATCGACCTCGATGTGGCAGTGGACGAGGGTGAGGATCGCCGGATCGATCAACTGCGCGAGGGCCAGACTGTCGTGCTGGAAGACGACTTCCTCGCCGTACCAGTCCACGTGCTTGCGCATGTAGAAGCGCAGCATGCCGGCCACGGCCGGTCCGATCACCGGCAGGCCCTGCAACTCGTCGATGTCGGCGGCCGTCAGGAGCGCCTGTCGCGTCACATCCAAGCCGACCAGTGTCACGTCCTGCCCGCTCTGCAGCACACGCTCCGCAGCCTCGGGATCGAACCAGATGTTGAACTCCGCGAACGGCGACATGTTTCCGCCCGCGGCGGCTCCACCCATCACGACGACCCGGCGCAACGCCGCGAACGCCTCGGGGTGCAGCGCAGCGAGCAGGGCGACGTTGGTGAGCGGACCTACCGCGGCCAGCGTGACCTCGCCCGGACGCGCCAGCGCGAGACGGGCAATCAGGTCGACGGCGTGTTCGCCGGTGGGCACCGTGGTGGGGTCCGGCAGGCCACTGCCATCGAGCCCCGTCTCACCGTGCGTCTCCGACGAGTCACCGCCGGGGACATGCACGAGCGGACGGTGCGCACCGGCGGCCAAGGGGATGTTCGCACGCCCCACCAGCTCCAACAGGCGCAAGCCGTTCGCCGTCGTATGCGACAAGGGCACGTTCCCGGCCACGGTCGTCAGCGCCAGCAACTCCAGCTCGGGGCTGGCAAGCGCAAGGAGGAGCGCAATGGCGTCGTCGATCCCCGGATCGCAGTCCAGGATGATCGGCGCCGCAGCCACTACTGCTCGGCGAGCACGGCTTCGGGAATCTCGACGTCGAACACGACGTCCTGCACGTCGTCGTCCTCCTCGAGCGCATCAACCATCTTGAGGACCTTGCGCGCACCCTCGTCGTCGATCTCCGCCGGCTGCTTCGGCAGCAGTGTCAGCTCCGCACTCGCGAGCGTGTACCCGGCCGCCTCGAGTGCATCGCGAACCACCGCCAGCTCCGTCGGCTCGCACGTGACGCGGTACGCGCCGTCCTCGCCCTCCGCGTCATCGGCGCCGGCATCGGCTGCGGCGAGCAGGAGCTCGTCTTCGTCCGCCACGCCCTCGACGATGATCACGCCCTTGCGATCGAACTTCCACGCCACGCTACCGGGTGCGCCCAGTGCGGAGCCGGCCTTCGTGAAGATGCTGCGGACGTTCGCGGCAGTCCGATTGCGGTTGTCGGTGAGCGCCTCCACCACGAACGCGGCGCCGCCGGGCCCAAAGCCCTCGTACGTGACGGTCTCGTAGTTCTCGCCCTCGCCGCCACCGGCACCTTTGGCGATCGCCCGCTCGATATTGTCCTTGGGCAGGGAGTAGGACTTCGCCTTGGCGATCGCATTCGCGAGCGCGGCGTTGCCGTCCGGATCAGGCCCACCCTCCTTGGCGGCCACCATGATCGCGCGCGCCAGCTTCGAGAACATCGCGCCGCGCTTCTTGTCGGTCGCGGCCTTCTTGTGCTTGATGGTGGACCACTTGGAATGGCCGGACATGCCTACTCCCCGCTCGGATTCGTGATGCCTGCGAGGAACACCTCGTGCAGGCGGTCATCGTCGGTCAGCTCCGGATGGAACGTCGCCGCCATGATAGACCCGCTCCGCACTGCGACGGGCTCATCCCCGAGCGTGGCGAGGATCTCCACGCCGCTGCCGACCCGTGTGATGCGCGGCGCGCGGATGAAGACGCCGGTCATCGGGTCGCCACCCTGGGCGAGCGCGACCGGCCCCTCGAAGGACTTGACCTGGCGTCCGTAGCCGTTGCGCAGCGCCGTGACATCCAGCGCCTCCAACGTGCGCTGACCCTCCACACCATCCTCGATGTCCCGCGCGAGCAGGATCAGCCCGGCGCACGTCCCGAAGACCGGCGTGCCCGCGGCCACTGCCGCAGCGAGTGGCTCGCGGAGACCGGACGAGCCGAGCAGGAGATCCATGGTGGTTGACTCACCACCCGGCAGCATGATGCCGCCCACACCCGCCAGGTCCGCGGGCGTCCGCACCTCGACCGTGTCAGCACCGAGCCGCTGCAGCGCGTTGATGTGCTCTCGGAATGCTCCCTGCAGCGCGAGGACGCCGACGCGCGGCGTGCTACCAGCCACGCCCGGCGAGCAGCTCGTTCTCGGGAATCGACTTGGCGCTCCGTCCGACCATCGCCTCGCCGAGGCCCTTCGAGACCTCCGCGATCTTCTTGGCGTCGCGGAAGTGCGTTGTCGCCTCGACGCAGGCGCGGGCGCGGGCGGCGGGATCGCCGCTCTTGAAGATGCCGGAACCCACGAACACGCCATCGGCGCCGAGCTGCATCATCAGCGCGCAGTCAGCGGGCGTCGCGACGCCGCCGGCGGTGAACAGCACGACGGGCAGGCGCCCCAGACGGGCGGTCTCCTGCACCAGCGGAAGCGGTGCCTGCAGCTCCTTGGCGCGAGCGTACAGCTCGTCGGGATCCATCGCCTGGAGGTGGCGGATCTCGCCGGTGATCGAGCGGATGTGGCGGACTGCCTCGACGACGTCGCCGGTGCCGGCCTCGCCCTTGGAGCGGATCATCGCGGCGCCCTCGCCGATGCGACGCAGAGCCTCGCCGAGGTTGGTCGCGCCGCAGACGAACGGAATCGTGAACTTCCACTTGTCGATGTGGTGCGCCTCGTCCGCAGGCGTGAGCACCTCGGACTCGTCGATGTAGTCGACCTCGAGGCTCTCGATGACCTGGGCCTCGACGAAGTGGCCGATGCGGACCTTCGCCATGACCGGGATCGAGACGGCCTCCTGAATGCCGATGATCATGTCCGGATCCGACATGCGGGCAACGCCACCATCGGCGCGGATGTCGGCGGGCACGCGCTCGAGCGCCATGACGGCGCACGCGCCGGCGTCCTCGGCGATCTTCGCCTGCTCGGCGTTGACGACGTCCATGATGACGCCACCCTTCAGCATCTCTGCCAGACCGCCCTTGACGCGCATGGTGCCCTGCTCGGACATGCCCTTCACCTCTGCATTAGGTCGTGAGACGCGCCCGCACCGGGCGCTCACGCTGGATGGTACGTCACACGACGACTTCGCGCCGCCATTGCCACCCGGCCGGTCGCCTCCTTGACGCATGCCCGTCAATTGCTAATCTGCTGCAGCAACCCATCACGAGTCGCCGAGGGATCTGGCCCATCGACGCGACAGCAACCGGGGCAACCGCCCGCCAGGTGCTTCATCCAGCGCAGACCCGGCCAAGTCCCGGACGGGCGAGCGGAAGATGGCAAGCCGTCGTCGAGGACGCACCTCGGCGCCGCCGGTCCGCCCCCGAAGGCCCGGACCCCCCTCACCGGGACGCGACGCCGATAGGCAAAAGGAGCAGACGATGACGAATCTCAAGCCGGAGACCCTGGTACTCCACGCCGGACAGAGCCCGGACCCGACGACGAAGTCCGTCGCGGTGCCGATCTACCAGACGACGAGTTACGAGTTCAACGACGCGCAGCACGCGGCCGACCTGTTCGCGCTGGCGGTGCCGGGCAACATCTACACGCGCATCATGAACCCGACCTGGGACGTGATGGAGCAGCGCGTCGCGGCTCTGGAGGGCGGCATCGCAGCCTGCGCGATCGCCTCGGGGCAGGCAGCCGTGACGTACTCGGTGATGAACATCGCCAAGGCCGGCGACAACATCATCAGCGTCTCGACGCTGTACGGCGGTACCTACAACCTGTTCGCCCACACGCTGCCGCAGTACGGCATCGAGGTCCGCTTCGTCGACCCCGACCAGCCGGAGAAGGTCGCCGAGCTCGTCGACGAGAACACCAAGCTCGTATTTGCCGAGACGATCGGCAACCCGCGCCTCAACGTCGTCGACATCAAGGCCTGGGCCGACGCCGCACACGCGCAGGGTCTCCCCCTGATCGTCGACAACACGATCGGCACGCCGATCCTCACCCAGATCTTCGAGCACGGCGCTGATATCGCCGTCCACTCCGCCACCAAGTACATGGGTGGCCACGGCACCACGATCGCCGGCGTCATCGTCGACTCGGGCAAGTTCGACTGGGTCAAGAACAGCGACCGCTTCCCCGGCCTGACCAAGCCCGATCCGTCGTACCACGGCGTCGTGTGGTCCGATGCCCTCGGACCGGCGGCGTACATCGGCCGGATCCGCACGGTGATGCTCCGCAACACTGGTGCGGCACTCTCGCCGTTCAACGCGTTCCTGATCCTGCAGGGTCTCGAGACGATGGCACTGCGCGTCGAGCGTCAGTCCCAGAACGCGCTGACCATCGCCAAGCACCTCAAGTCGCACCCCGACGTCAGCTGGGTCTACTACCCCGGCCTCGAGGACGACGACTACCACGAGGTCGCCACGCGCATCCTCAACACGGGCAAGGGCTACGGCGGCATCGTGTCGTTCGGCGTCAAGAGCGGCCGCGACGGCGGACGCAAGTTCATCGAGGCGCTCGATCTCTTCACGCACCTCGCCAACATCGGCGATGCGCGATCGCTGGCGATCCACAACGCCTCCACGACGCACTCGCAGCTGAACGACGCCGAGCTGGAGACGGCGGGCGTGAAGCCCGACATGGTCCGCCTGTCGGTCGGCATCGAGAACGTCGACGACCTGATCGCGGATATCGACCAGGCGCTGGCACAGAGCAAGTAGCCCGATGGGAGCGACCGACGACACGCGGCGCTCCCTCGGACTCGTCGAGACGCAGCGGGTCGTCCTCTTCACGGAGGACGACCCGCTCGTGCTCGACTCGGGAGAGACGCTCTTTCCCGTCGAGGTGGCGTACGAGACCTATGGCGAGCGCGCTCCCGACGATCGCAATGTCGTCGTGATCTGCCATGCCCTGACGGGCGACGCGCATGCTGCCGGCCACCATGGCGACCCTGAGCGCCCCGGTTGGTGGGACACGCTGATCGGACCGGCCAAGCCGGTCGACACGGATCGCCTGTTCGTGATCTCCTCCAACCTGCTCGGCGGCTGCCAGGGGACGACCGGCCCCTCGTCGATCGATCCGGCCACCGACCAGCCGTACGGTCTGCGCTTTCCCCTCTTCACCGTGGCCGATCTCGTCAAGGTCCACCGCAAGCTGCTGCAGCACCTCGGCATCACCCGCGTACTGGCCGCCATCGGCGGTTCGCTGGGCGGCATGCAGGTGCTGCAGTGGACGCTGGACCATCCCGACGAGCTCGAGAACGGCATCGTCGTCTGCGCCACGAGCCGACTGTCCGCGCAGAACATCGCCTTCAGCGCGGTGGCGCGCGCGGCGATCATGAACGACCCCGACTTCGCCGACGGCGACTACTACGCGACCGGCAAGGGGCCCGACCATGGGCTCTCCGTGGCGCGCATGATGGCGCACATCACCTACGTCTCGGAGGAGTCGATGCGGCAGAAGTTCGGCCGCCGCATCCAGGACCGCGATGAGCCGCGCTTCGGCCTCGGCATCGACTTCCAGGTCGAGTCGTACCTGCAGTACCAGGGCAAGGCCTTCCTCGATCGCTTCGACGCCAACTCCTACCTCTACCTGACGCGCGTGATGGACTACTTCGACCCCTTCGCCGACGCTGCCTACGTACGCGCTCAGCTCGCGCAGACCCAGACGAAGTTCCTCGTGCTGTCCTTCGACACCGATTGGCGCTTCGACACCTCCCACTCGCGCGGCATCGTGCGCACGCTCGCCGCGCACCGCGTACCCGTCACGTTCCGCGAGATTCCGAGTCCACACGGCCACGACTCGTTCCTGCTCGACGTGCCGGAGTACCACCGCACTGTCGCGGCGTATCTCGACCACGCACTGGAGGAGAGCGTCTGATGCGCGCCGACCATGACGTCATCGCGTCGCTGGTGCCCGCTGGCTCGCGCGTGCTCGACCTCGGCTGCGGCGATGGCTCGCTGCTGGCCGAGCTGATTCGGCGTGGTGCCGATGGGCTCGGCGTCGAGATCTCCGACGAGGGCGTGTTGGCGTGTCTGCAGCGCGGCGTCCCCGTGCTGCAGGACGACATCGACAAGGGTCTCGACGATCTCGAGGATGACTCCTTCGACATCGTGATCATGTCGCTGACCCTGCAGGCGGTGCACCATCCGGAACTCGTGCTCCGCGAGATGAGCCGCGTCGGACGCAAGAGCATCGTCTCCTTCCCGAACTTCGCGCATTGGCGCCTCCGCACGCAGCTCGCCGCCAGTGGCCGCATGCCCGTCTCGCCGCTGCTGCCGTATTCCTGGTACGAGACGCCGAACATCCGCCTCTGCTCGATCAAGGATTTCGAGGCGCTGGCGGAGGCCGAGCGCTTCACCGTCGAGCAGCGGATCCTGCTCGACGAGGGTGGCGGCCGTGAGGGCGCACTGGCGGAGCGCTCGGCCAACCTGCTGGCGGCGGGCGCCGTGTACCTCCTGCGCCGCTAGGCGATCGGCGAGCCGAGGTCGGCATCGCCGTCGACGTCGAGCAGCACGACGCTGCCATCGGCCTGCACTGCGCCGAGCAGCAAGAACTCGCTGACGAAGCCGGCAATGCGTCGGGTCCCCAGATTGATCGCCCCGACGACCCGACGTCCGACGAGCTCGTCCGCCGTGTAGGTGGTCACCTGCGCGCTCGTCCACTTCGTGCCGAGCCCAGGACCGAAGTCCACGTGGATCTGCCAGGCCGGCTTGCGCGCCTCGGGGAACTCCCGCACCTCCAGCACGATCCCCACGCGCATGTCGACCGCTGCGAACGCCTCCACGGGGATTCCAGATTTTGGCTTGATCACCGGATCAGGGTACCGTGTGCCCATGGGCGAGAACTCGGCAATCGTCGTCGGCGCTGGCTTCGCGGGTCTGGTCGCCGCCGATGCCCTGGTCCACGCGGGCTGGGATGTGACCGTCCTCGAGGCGCGCGATCGCGTCGGCGGTCGTGCCTGGACGGATCGTCTGGCCAACGGCGCGATCATCGAGCGCGGCGCCGAGTGGGTCGAGGACGTCCAGGTCGAGATGCTGGCGCTGTGCGAGCGTCTCGACATCCCCCTCGCACGGACCGGCATGAGCTACCACCACCGCCTGCCGGTCGGCGGCCCGCCGGTGACGGAGGACGAGTTGGCCGCCGGTCGGGCAGCGCTGCGCGCACTTTTCGCCGAGCTCGGCGACGAGGCGTTCGACATCTCCGTGGCGGACGCGATCGACCGATTGGACGCCGTCGAGGGGGCCAAGGTGGCCTTCCGGGCCCGCATCGAATGCACCAGCGGCGCGCCGGCGGCCGAGCTCGCTGCGTGGCACCTGCTGCACCTCGCCTCCGCGCCTGAGGAGGTCGACTCGCCGCGCATCGCGACGGGCAGCGATGCCCCCGTGCGCGCTCTGGCCGCATTGCTCGGGGATCGCATCCATCTCGAGGAGCCGGTCGAGGCGGTCACGATGGACGACCTCTGTGTCACCGTGCGCACCGCGCGCGGAGCGTATCGGGCGGCACATCTCGTGCTCGCCCTCCCGAAGCCGATTGTGGTGCAGGAGCCATTCGCCTCGCTGCTGCCCGTCGCCGTGCTCGAGGTTGCCGAGACCTTCGGCGTCTCGCACGCCGCAAAGCTGTTCGTCCCGCTCGCCGGTTCCCCCGCACCCAGCGCGGTCCTGGACACGCGGCGCGACTACTGGGTGTGGACCGCGAACCAGGGCGACGATGGACTTCGACCCGTGCTCGCGGGCTTCGCGGGTTCGAAGCCCATGCTCGACCTGCTCGAGGTCGATCGCGACGGCACGACCTGGGCACGCTCCGTCGCTGAGGTGCGCCCTGACCTCGACCTCGATTTCGACAATGCGGGCACGCAGACCTGGGCCGACGATCCCTATGCACAGGGCATCTACACCCATGTCCGCCCAGGCGATCGCCCCGACGACGCCCTGCTGCGCGAGCGGCACGGCCGTCTCGTCCTCGCCGGGGAGTTCACCGACGACGTCTGGTCGGGCTTCATGGAGGGCGCCATCCGCAGTGGTCAGCGAGCCGCCCACCTGCTCGACCCGTCGCTGCCGGCGCCCGCACCTGCGACGCACTGACAGACGCTAGGCGAAGGCGGCGGCGAACACCTTGGCCGCCTCGTCGGCACAGGCCCGATCGCCGCGCGGCCGCGCAGCCGCTGCCGTGCCCGCGCTGAACCCCACCACCGTGGGTAGCCCAACCAACGTCGTTAGGTCGAACCACTCCGCCCAGCGTCGGGCTGGTCCGCCGACGACACCGAGCGCCTGCGCCCCCGGCCACCAGCGCGTCGGGTACTGCAGGACCACCTTCTCGAGGGACCCCATCTCGAGCCCCTCGATGGCGCGTCGCACGGCCGAGGGAAGCGGCGTGATGGACACAGCGCGCCGCTGGAGGATGCTGAGTGGCACGGCAACGACAACGGCATCGGCGGCCACGACCTCGCCGCTGCGCAGCGCCACGTCGAACGAGCGGCCATGGGCTCGAATCGAGCGTACCGGCGTCCGCAGCCGCACTGTCAGTCCCCGCGCCAGCTGCTGTGGGACGACGGCGTACCCGCCCTGCACGAGCGCGTCACCGCCCACCTGCTCATCGCCCTCGTAGAGCGCAGCGGCGCCGAGGAGCGTCGGCCCGATGCCGAACTCCTGCGTGAGGGCGGTCTCCACTGCCCAGCGATCGACGGCCGTGGACCGCACGCCGCTGGCCTGCAGCACATCCTGGGCCGACTCGCCGAGCGGACGCGGCCGTGACTCCATACACGCCATTGCCCGCGCGACCCGTCTCTCGGCAGCATCCAGACCCACGGGCTCGCCACCACCCACGTCGCGCACAACCTCGTTGTCGTAGTCCGTTGGCACGAGCGTCGAGCCACCGCTCCGCACGAGGGCTGAAACAGGGTTGCCACGGACTCCGTGCACCCAGGCCGCGCCCAGCTCGATGGGCACCCCCCACGTGGTGTCCGTGTCGATGCGCCCACCGATGCGATCTCGCGCCTCGAGCACCGTCACCGACGCGCCAGCTCGCCTCAACGCGCCGGCCGCGGCAAGTCCGGCAACGCCCGCCCCGACCACGACGACGTCGTCACCCTCGATGGCGCCGTGCGCCTCCAGCAGCACCTTCGCCGCGTGCCGACCAGAGAGGTACGCGCCCTGCACAGTCGCCGGGTGCGTGGTGCTCACGTGCTCGCCGGCGAGCACAAGGCCTTCGTTGATCACCGTGTCGGCCAGGGTCTCGCGCACTGTCGGAGACGTCCCCACCGGCAGCGCCGAGTAGGAGCCGAGCGACCACGGGTCAGCGTCCCACCGCGTCACCAAACCACGCACGGGCACAGTGCTCCGCGCACCACCGCGAGCCGCTCGCGCTCCTGGCCCGAGCGCCGCGGCGGCGACCGCCACTGCCAGAAAATCGCGTCGGCTGAGACGGAGGTCCATACGGCAAGTGTGCCAGCGGGAGAGGCGACGATAGGGGCGCCTGGATTCGAACCAGGGCCTAACCGGTTATGAGCCGGCTGCTCTAACCGCTGAGCTACGCCCCTCCACAGCACAGGATAGGCGGCTGCACCCGCGCCCTGTCGCCATGGCTCGCGTGACCACGACCCATCTCGCGATCGGCGCACTCGGCGTGCTGATCAGCTGGCGACGGTGCCGATCGGGCTGCCGGAGATCGCGTCGTGCGCCAGCGTCGTCGAGCGGCGTCAGCGGCGCACCACGACGGTCATCGCCTTACCCGTCGGGCTCGCCCTGTTGAGGAGTGTCGCGATCCTGTCCCGCCGACCTCCAGGTGAGACGCTGTTGATCGGCACGCAAACCGGGTAGGATCGCCTAATGGCTCACCCTGGCGAATCGAAGCGCAGCGCCTTCTACGACACGCGATCGATCAGCCGTGACGTCGTCGTGCCCGAGTACCCGGAACTGGGCCTGATCGCCTTCGACAGCCCGAACGATCCGGAGCCGTCGATCCGCATCGAACAGGGCCGGGTCGTCGAGATCGACGGGGTGCCTGAGGACCGATTCGACCTGATCGATGCCTTCCTCGCCGCGCACGGCATCAACGCCGAGGTCGCCGAGGAGGCGATGGCGATCGACGACCTGCCGTTCGCGCGGATGATCTGCAGCCACGACGTACCGCGCGCCGAGATCCTGCGTCTCGTGGGGGGCATGACCCCCGGCAAGGTGGCGCGCGTGCTGGGGCTGCTGAGCCCGCTCGAGCTGATGCAGGCGATGGCCAAGATGCGCGCGCGCCGCACACCGTCGATCCAGGCGCACGTCACGAACCGCATCGACCATCCTCTCCTGATCGCCGCCGACGCCGCGAGCGCCGTGGCGCTCGGGTTTCGCGAGCTCGAGACGACGGTGCCGGTCCTGCGGGATGCGCCACTCGTGGCGCTCGCGCTGCTGATCGGCAGCCAGGTGCCCGCACCGGGCGCGCTCACGCAGTGCAGCGTCGAGGAGAAGACCGAGCTCGAGCTCGGTCTGCGCGGTCTGACGACCTACGCCGAAACCGTGTCGGTCTATGGCACGGAGCGGGTGTTCCTCGACGGCGACGATACGCCGTGGTCGAAGGCGCTGCTCGCCTCGTCCTACGCCTCGCGCGGCCTCAAGATGCGCTTCACCTCGGGCTCCGGTGCGGAGGTCCTGATGGGCGCCGCGGAGGGCAAGTCGCTCCTCTACCTCGAGGCGCGCTGTGTGGCGGTGACGCGCGCCGCGGGCTCGCAGGGCACGCAGAACGGCGGCATCGACGGCATCAACGTGACTGGCTCCGTTCCCGGCGGCATGCGCGAGATCCTCGCCGAGAACGTGATGGCCACGCTGTACGGCCTCGAATCGTGCACCGGCAACGACACGCAGATGAGCGCGTCGGACATCCGCCGCACCGCCCACACGCTGCCGCTGCTGCTCGCGGGGTCCGACTTCCTCTTCAGCGGGTTCGGATCGATCCCCAGCTACGACAATGCCTTCGGCGCGAGCAACTTCAACGCCGAGGACATCGACGACTACCTGATGGTGCAGCGCGACTGGGGCTTCGAGGGCGCGTTGCGATCGCAGGACGACACGGCACTCCTCCCGCTCCGCCGTCGCGCAGCCGAGGCCTGCCGCGCCGTGCTCGACGAGCTCGACCTGATGACGTTCGACGACGCCGAGCTCGAGCGCGTCGTGTCCGCGCACGGCAGCCTCGATGTCGCCGAGCACCAGACGGAGGAGACCGCCCGCGCCGGCGACGCGATCATCGAGCGCGAGCTGACCGCCGTCGACGTCGTGCGCGCACTGGCGATTCGTGGCTTCGATCTCGAGGCCGAGCGCGTGCTGGAGATGACGCGGCAGCGGCTGTTCGGCGATCATCTCCAGACCTCCGCCATCTTCGGGGAGGACATGAGCGTGCTGAGCGCCCTCACCGATCCCAATGACTATGCCGGTCCGGGCACCGGCTATCGCCCGTCGCGCGAACGCCTCGACGAGATCGCACGCGTGCGCCAGGAGCGAACGCACGCGGATCTGCTCGCGGAGCAGGCGCCGCATCAGGGCTGCGTGATCCTAACCGGGACCGGGCCCGCTGCCGTGCGCCCACGACCAGACGAGGTCGTGATCGGCCTGTCCCCCGCCTTCGGCGCCGACGTGTGGCTCACGTTGTCGGGGCTGACGGTCGCCGAGGCGCTGCGGCAGCTCCTCGCCGGCATCGAGGAGGAAGGCGTCGCAGCACGCGTGGTGCGCGTCACGCACTCCCTCGACCTCGGGATGATCGGCTGGACCGCGGCCAACCTGTCGGGGAGCGGCGTTGCGCTCGCCATCCAGGGCAAGGGCACGGCGCTGATTCACCGTGCCGACCTGCCGGTGCTGGCCAACCTCGAGCTCCTCAGCATGGCGCCGCTGATCGATGCGTCTCGGTACCGGTTGATGGGTCGCAATGCCGCGCGTCACGCGCGTGGCGAGAAGCCGTCCCCCGTGCTGCTGCCCGAATCCGGCGAGCCGATGGGACCGCGCTACCACGCTAAGGTCGTCGCACTGATCAACCGCGAGAGCCAGTGCCTGCGCGCGGGTGATCCTCAGGCGGTGGAGGTCTCGTGGCCGACCTGAGATATCCGCTGGGCGAGCACAATCGCCGCGACGTCCGCTCGCAGACCGGACGCACGGCCGACGAGTTGACGGTCGACGAGATCCGCTCGGGTGCGATTTCCGCAGCAGACGCGGCCGTCGATCCGGACACGCTGCGTCGCCAGGCCGACTTCGCCGAGCAGGGTGGCAACCCGCAGCTTGCCGACAATCTCCGGCGCGGTGCCGAGCTCGCGCTTTTCTCCGATGACGACGTCCTGCGCTTCTACGACGCACTGCGGCCCGGGCGCTCCTCCGTCGCGGAGTTGGAGGCCATCGCCGGCGAACTCGATGCCGGTGGCGCCGTGACGTGCTCCGCCCTCGTGCGCGAGGCGATCCAGCACTACCGCCGGCGCGGACTGATCAGCTGACGTGCTCGTCGCGGGCGTCGACGTCGGCAATGCGACCACGGAGGTCGCGCTTGCGCGCCTGATCCCCGGGCGCGAGCCCGAGCACCTCGGGGTCACGCGCGGTGCCACGACGGGCGCGAAGGGGACGGCGGAGTCCGCACAGGGCGTGATGGATCTGATCGACCGCGCGAGTCGCCGGCTCGGCGAGCGCCCTCGCCGCATACTGCTGGCCAACCTCCACCCCGTCGAAACCGGCCTGCGGGAGTTGTCCGCCGACGACACGCAGGATCTCGGTGGTGTGGGTATCGCCCGACCGGTCAGTGCGACTCCCTCCGGTGTCGGCGCGGCGGCCGGCCAGCTGGTCGATCTGGACGACCTCGGCGGTGAGGTGCTGGCGGTGCCCGTCATCCCGATCGTCGGCGCCATCGACTTCGATGACGCATCCACCCGGCTCAATGCGGCACGCGCACGTGGGTGGCGCGTCGTGGCCATCGTCGTCACGGGAGACGATGGCGTGCTGATCGGCAACCGTGTCGATCGAACGCTCCCCATCATCGACGAGGTGGCCGACGCCACCACGCTGCCACGCGGCGCCTGGGCTGCGGTCGAGGTGGCGCCACTCGGCTCGACCGTCGTGCAGTTGGCCGATCCGCTGCGCCTCGCCGTCCTCCTGGCGCTGGATCCCGACCGTGCGCGCGGAGCCCGCAATGCGGCACGGGCCCTCGTCGGCCACCGTGCAGGGATCGCGGTGCGACGCGAAGCCTCTGGCGGTGGATCCACACGGGCCGAGGCGCGCAGGGCCACACTCCGCGACGGCACGACGATCGCAATCGACGTGACGACCCGACCACCGGGACTCGGCCAGGTGGCCACCGTCGACGGCATCGAGGCCGGTCTGCTCGACGCGTTCTGGGCGCCGCTGCCGATCGCCAGTGACAACGCGGCGCTCGCGCTGCAGCTGCAGCAGCGCCGTGCAGTCGGTCTTGCAGTCCTCGCCGAGCGCACGGGGCGCGGTGTCGAAGACGCGCTGGCGGGGCAGACCGATGCGGAGATCGTCGTCGTGGCCGACGAGACCGCGGCGGCCGTGGCGGGGGCATCGACCACGCCGGGTGCCGGGCACGCACCGATCGTGATCGACATGGGCGGCGGTACCGTCGATCTCCACGTCGAGCTCGAGGGCGCGACGCGAGCGGTGGCGGCAGCCGGGGCGGGCGTGCTGGTCGATCGCATCTGCGGCGCCCTGCTCGGCATCGACCCCCTGCGCGCCGAGCGCGCCAAGCAGTTGCCCAGCGTGCACGTGGAGACGCCGTTCATCCTCCGCCACGAGGACGGTGGACGCACCTTCCTGCAGCAGCCTGCTCCGGCTGCGACCGTTGCGCATCTCTGCATCGCCGAGCGCCGGGAGGGATCCCTGGACCCGCTCACCGCAGACCTCGCGCCCGAGCTCTGGGGGCGCCTGCGCCGTGCGGCCAAACGCGACGTCATCGCCGCCAACCTACGGCGTGCGATCGAGGCCGTCGGCGGGCTGCCGCAGGGTGAGCTCGCAATTCTGGTCGGCGGCTGCGCGGAGGACGCCGAGGTCGTCGACGAGGTATCGCTCGCCCTCGCCGATCTCGATCTGGCGATCGCTCGAGGCGATGTGCTGGGACAGCACGGCCCTCGCGCTGCGGTCGCCGTCGGCCTGGTGCTCCTGCACGCGAGGGGCACGTGACCCCGCCGGCCGTGGTTCTGGCGAGCGTCGATGCCGCCGTCATCCGTGGCGTGACCGCAGCCTTCGAGGAGGAGGGCGTCCCGCTGCTCGTGATCGACGCGGGTACCTGCCGTGAGGCCGCAACGCGGTCGCCATTGGGCATCGGCCTCGCCATGGCGGATGGTAGCCTCGCCATTGCCCTGGCCACCGGGCCGGATTCCCCGTACGTGATCGGCGATGATCCCCGTCAGATGGGACACATCGCTGCACGCCTTGCCGCCCGTAGACCTCTCGGTGTGACCGCATGACCCGACGTGTCCTCGTCACCGGCGGCAGCTCCGGTATCGGCGCTGCGATCAGCAGGCGCCTGGCCGCCGATGGCTGGACTGTCGCCGTCGCCGGGCGGTCCGCCGAGCGCGCGGAGGCGATTGCCGCGGAGATCGGCGGTGTCGCGGTGATCGGCGACGTCGCCGATGCCACCCACGACCCCATTGCCGATGCCGTGGCGGTGCTCGGCGGGCTCGACTGCGCCGTGCTCAACGCCGGCGTGATCGCCGATGCCGATCTCCCGGGCACCGAGCCCGACGACTGGCACCGCATGCTCGAGGTCAACGTCCTCGCGGTGCACCGGCATGCGCTCGCTGCTCGCCCGCATCTCGCCGCCACGCGGGGATCGATCCTCATGACCAGCTCCGATGCAGGAGTCTGGGGCGAGACCGCCATCGCCGGCTACTCGATCACCAAGCGCATGGTGCTGGCGCTGATGCGCTGCCTCGCCGCCGAGTGGGGCCCCGATGGCATTCGCGTGAACGCTCTGTGTCCCGGCGATACGGCGCCGGGCATGATGACCACCACGGCGGGTCGGCGCGAGCCCGGCGCCACGGAGAGCTGGCTGCCGCCCCCGCTCGGCGCGACAGTGCGGGCGCATGATGTGGCGGGAGCGGCCGCCTATCTGACCGGTGACGATGCCGCGCGGATCACGGGCGTCGGCCTGCTGATCGACGCCGGTATGCGGGCGTCCTCGACCGGCTGGCAGACAGCACCGGAGGGATCCCGGTGACGCTGCTCGTTCTCGGAACCGATTGCGCAATCGCACGCGCCCTGCAGTCCAGTGCGCCGGTCGCGTCGGTGGGCGCTGCAGAGGGCGCCATGAGCGACCAGTGCCCCGACGAGATCGCGATCATCGCCCTCCCCGCGCCCGCCGGCCCGATCGGCGCGCTCTCATCCGAGGCGTTCGCCGCCCTGACGGCCGACACCGTCACGTTCGCTGTCGCAGTATCCAGGCGGGCGACGCAGCTCGAGCACCCGGTGCGGATCGCCATCGTGTGCCCCGCCGATTCGGTCTACCCCGATCATCTCGACGGCGCGCGCTCGGTCGTGGGCGCGGGCCTGACGATGCTCGCCGAGGTTGCCGCCGCCCTGCCCACCATCACCATCAACACCATCGCCGTCGCCGACGACGTCCCCGTGGAGGAGGTCGCCGCCCTGACGCGGTTCGTCCTCGCCGGGCAGGCGCCGTCGCTCAACGGCACGACCATACGACTCGACGGCGGCCGCGATGCCGTGCTCGTCGCCGAGACACGAGCAGAAGGAGACTGAGATGAGCGATCAGCGACTGCAGGGCAAGGTCGCCCTGATCACGGGCGCCGCCAGCGGCAACGGGCGCGCAATCGCGTTGCGATACGCGGCGGAGGGCGCGAGCGTCGTGTGTGCCGACGTCACCTCGGAGGCCGTGGTCGGCAGTTGGGAGGAGTCCACGCCGACGCACGAGTTGATCGGCGAGCAAGGTGGCAACGCGATCTTCGCGCAGTGCGACGTCACCGACGGTGATCAGGTGATCGCCGCCATCGAGTCCGCACGGTCCGCGTTCGGCGGGCTCGATATCGCCGTGGCGAACGCCGGTATCTCGCCGAAGGCGTACCAGCTGCGCGACGAGCCGTGGGAGGACTACAAGCGCGTGCAGGCCGTCAACGTGGACGGCATGTGGTGGACGTGTCGCGAGGCGTCGCGTGCCATGGTCGTGCAGGGACGCGGCGGCAGCATCATCACCCTGGCGTCGATCGCGGGGATCACCGGCGTGCAGACGGGACTCCACTACAACATGAGCAAGGGCGCTGTCGTGCAGCTGACCCGCACGCTCGCGATCGAGCTGGCGCCGGAGATGATCACGGTCAACGCGATCGCCCCAGGCTGGGTTCGCACCGCCATGACGCGCGACATGTGGGATGAGCCCGACCGCCTGGCCTCGCTTGAGGCCCGCACGCCCATGGCCCGTCTCGGCGAGGTCGAGGATATCGCCGGCGCGGCCTTCTTCCTCGCGTCTGATGATTCCCGCTGGCTGACCGGGGTCATCCTCCCGGTCGATGGCGGGTACTCCGCCGTCTGATGGCAGGCTTCGACGACATCCCTCGGATCGTCCGGGCCCGCGGCGATGTCGCCGTCTGGGAGATCGGGAAGGGTGAGCCGGTGCTCGTGCTGCACGGCTTCCCCGACGCGCCGGTCGGCATGACGCCGCTCGTCGACCGCCTCGTCGCGCAGGGCTTTCGCTGCCTGGTCCCGGCGTTGCCCGGCTATCTCCCGTCGGGCCCCGTCGCGAACTACCACTGCGCGAACATCGCGAACGACATGCGTGCCGTGCTCGACGCCTACGGGATGGCGCAGGTGCCGGTCGTCGGTCACGACTGGGGCGGCTGTGTGGCCCTCGACCTCGGCGCCGCTCACGCCGACCGCGTGTCGCGCGTCGTGTCGCTGGCGATTCCGCATCCGGCTGGCTTCGCCGCCCGTCGCCGCGACCTGCAGGAGCAGAAGACCGCTGCCTACGCGTGGATCCTCGCATACTCGGGCAACGCCGCACAGCTCGCGGCCGACCCATTCTGGCTCGATCAGATCCACGAGGAGTGGTCGCCCGGCCTCACGCGCGAGGAATGGCCGACCGTCAAGGGCGTGCTGGCGCAACCCGGGGTCGCCGAGGCTGTGCACGGCTGGTATCGCGATGACTTCGAGTCTGCCACCTCGACCGGTGACGTGCTGGTACCCACGCTGATGCTGCACGGCACGAACGACGGCTGCATCCGTCCGGCGTGCTTCCGCGGTTTCGAGGAGCGCTTCCCGGCGGGACTCGAGCTCGAGGAGCTGCCCGGTGTCGGGCATTGGCTGCATTGCGAGGCGCCCGATGTCGTCGCCGACCGCATCGTGCGCTTCCTGCGCGAGGAGTGAGCCCCGGCAGGTACCTCAGCGCGCGCTGAGAAAGTCCGCGAGCACGCGTGCGGCGGGGCTGGGGCGCCGCGTCGGCAGGAGCGCGTACCAGTCACGCGACGGCGGCGGCGGATCCACCGCGAGCCGCACGAGCTGGCCCGAGGCGATCTGGTGCTCGACCGAGACAAGCGGTACGAGCCCCACGCCGAGTCCCACCATCGCAGCAGCTGCCACGGCGGAGTTGGAGCCGATCGTGGTGACGGGCGGCGTGATGTGCGCGGCGGCGAGGTACTCGTCGACGAGTCTCCGTGTGCCAGATGCCTCCTCGCGCACGAGCCACGTCTCGTCGGCCAGGTCGCGCACCGAGACCTTGCCCTCCGTGGCGAAACGATGATCGGGGGCGGCCACGATGACGTGCTCGTTGCGGGCGATGATCGTGCCGTCGAGCGAGCCGTCCTCTGGCGGACGCCCACCGATGCCGATGTCGGCGTTGCGCGAGGCGAGGAGGTCCAGCACGAACTCGCGGTTGCCGATCTCCAACTGGATGGGGATCTCCGGATGCGCCTCACGAAATGCGCGCAGAAGCGGTGGCAGCAGCGACTCGGCGGCGGTGTAGACCGCGGCAATGCGCACCGTCGCGCTCACGCGACTGGCCGCGCTCTGCGCCATGCGCGTGCCGAGCTCGAGCAGGCCGAGGGCCTCGATCGCGTGCGGCAGGAACGCCTCTCCAGCGGGGCTCAGCTTCATGCCGCGGCCGTCGCGCTCCGTCAGCGGAACACCGACCTCCTCGCTCAAGGCGGCGATCGAACCGGATACAGACGGCTGCGACACCTGCAGCCGCTCGGCTGCCGCGCGCACGGAGCCATCCTCGGCCACTGCGATGAACGTGCGCAACTGCGAGAGTGTCATAGCCATTGACTTATGAATCTTCTCCTACTGCCCACCACTTGTCCATGAATTGGTGGCACGCCGCTTCGCCGGTGCGGTATCGCGAGCATCGACATCGTTGAATTGGGTGCCACACCCAGCACCTGCTGGGCTCGGGCGGTGGCGCGTGGCCTGGGTTCCTCGGCGTCGCCCACCCGCTGATACCGTTGCCGGGGTGAGCAGCGAGCTGTGGGATGCGGACGTCGAATGCGAGGATCCCGACACTGAGGCCAACGAGATCGCCGCGCGCCTCCCCCAGCAGCTCGCCTACGTCGCCGAGACGAGTCCGTTCTACCGCGACCTCTGGGACGTCGCGGGCGTCGATGTCTCGCGCGTCTGCACCCTTGAGGATCTCGCCACGCTCCCGTTCACCGAGAAGGACGACCTGCGTCGCTCACAGGACGCCGCGCCGCCGTTCGGTGGCACGCAGGGCGCGCCGCTCGACCGGATCACGCGCATTCAGTGCACCGGCGGCACGACCGGGGTGCCGATGCGCATGGGGTTCACGCGCAACGACCTCGACTGGCTCGACGATGTCGCGGCACGTGCCGCGTGGTGCGCCGGCGGACGTCCGGGCGACGTCGTGCTCGAGTGCATGAACTACTCGATGTACGTCGGCGGGGTGACCGACCACATGGGGTTC
>JBILWG010000077.1:0-8754 GCA_044369995.1 Gaiellales bacterium
GGCGTGCGATGCCGGCCACCTGACGAGCCCGGACGAGACTGGCGCGGGGCCGGCGCGTGCGATCGCCGCGGCGCTCGCGGATGCGGGACTCGCCCCGTCGTCGATCGGATACGTGAATGCCCACGCGACGTCGACGCCGGTCGGCGATGCCGCGGAGGCCAGGGCGCTGGCCTTGGCGGGGCTCGCCGACGTGCCGGTCTCGTCGACGAAGGGACAGCACGGCCATACGTTGGGTGCTGCGGGTGCGATCGAGGCGATCGCCGCGCTGGCCTGCTTCACGCGTGACCTCCTGCCCCCCGGCGCCAACCTCGTCGACCCCGACGTGGAGCTGAACCTCGTCCGCACGGCGGCACCGGCTACGGCCGAGCACGTCATGTCGACGGGCTTCGGCTTCGGCGGCCACGATGCCGCGCTGATCTTCCGGCGCCTGACCTAGCCGTTCTGCCTCTGCGCCTGTGCGACGGTTGTCGCCGTTTGTCGGTGACAGGTCCAGGCGCACACGCTGCTCGCGGGTGTGGTCGGTGCGGCGATCCGGTGTGGATGCGACAAACGGCGACAACCGTCGCACAGGCGCAGAGGCAGAACGCCTGGCGGCGCGGTGGCGTGGCTAGAGCTTGGTGATCTTGCAGGCGGTGCCGTAGGCGCAGATCTCTGTGCCCATGTCCATCATCTCGGAGGTGTCGAAGCGCATGGCGATGATCGCGTTGGCGCCCTTCGACTCGGCCTCCTCGACGAGGCGCTGGATGCCCTCCTGGCGCCCCTCGTGCAGCATCTGCGTGAGGCTGCCGAGCTCGCCGCCGAAGACCGACTTGAAGCTGGCGCCGAGTTGGCCCTTGATGCCGCGCGAGCGGACGGTCAGGCCGAAGACCTCGCCGATCACCTCGTCGACGCGGTAGCCAGGTACGTCATTCATGGTTGTGATCAACATCGCGTGTTCCTCCTCCGGGTTCCATCCACGGACGCTAGTGCCTCGACGGTGCGAGCGCACGGGGCGAGCCTCGCAGCCGGGTTGCGTATCCGCGGTCGAGACAGTGCACGGCGAGCCCGCCGAGGCCAACCACCGTCAGGAGGACGGCGAGCCCCGCAGCCGGGTTCAGTATCCGCGGTCGAGATAGCGCACGGCGAGTCCGCCGAGGCCAACCACCGTCAGAAGGACGGCGAGCCCCGCGAGCACGATCACGGGCAGCGGTACGTCAGCCTCCGCACCGGCGACGTCGAGCGCGGCCTGCGTCTGCACCGCGCCGGTACGCGCCTCGGCGGTGATCGTCGGCTCGATCGTCTCGGTGGGCACGACCTCCGTCGGCACCGGCAGCGTCTCCACCGGTGTGGTGTCGACCGGCTGCGTGTCGACCGGCGTGGACTCCGTCGTGGCCGGCTCGTTCGCCTTGGCGTCCGCGGCCTTGTCTCGGGCCCGCGCGGCCCGGATTGCGCCCATGATGCCCGAGTACATGCGGGCATCGGGATCGACCTGCTTCAGCGCCGAGGCGTAGCACTCTTGGGTGTGGTACTTGAGGCGCCCGCTGAAGAAGTACTCGTTGATTACCTGCTTGCCGCAGTTGGCGGCCTGCGCCGGCGGCGCCGTGCCGAGTGCGGTTCCGCACACCATGGTGGCGACGAGTAGGCTCAGCAGGAAGAGGACACGGCGGGACACGGCATCTCACTCTACCGGCGTCGCCCGGAACACGTGTGATTACGGGGTGGCGACCGGGACCGCGTCGAGCACGACGTACACCGATTCGTCGCCGCCCGACAGTTTGGCGGCCCATTCCAGTGCCTGGCGCCCGCCTGCCGGATCGTCCCAGGCGAAGGCCAGGTAGGTGCCATAGGCCAGCCAGGCTTCGTAGTTCTTGGGTTCGAGGCGAAGCGCCGTCTGCAGGGCGCGCCGCGCGCCGGACGAGTCGCCGAGCGATTCGCGGGCATCGGCCTCGGCCAGGAGCGGCGGCACGGCCAGTGGGTTGTAGCGGTGGGCACTCGACGCCAGCGCCAGGGCCGTGGCGGGCTGATCGACGATCAGGTTCTGGCTCTCGGTGCTCTGGCGTGCGCTGAGCCAGAACGGAACGGCGAACAGCCCCGCGGCGATCAGGCCGACGCAGAGCAGGCCGGCCAGCGCGCGCCCAGGCGGCGTGATGCGCGTCTGCGCGCGCCCGGCCGGTGCGATCGCGCCGATCGCGGCGTAGAGCACGACACCCTCGGCGGCCAGGCTCCAATCGACGTCGACGAGGCCCTGGAGGAGGAACGCGAGAGCCGCGACGGCGACGACGGTCGCGCCGATGGCATCGCCGGGTCGCGGACGGCGGATGCCGGAGATCGCCATGACGACGAGGGCGATGCCTGCGGCGATGAAGGGGATCCCGCCGAGCAGTCCGACTCCGGCCAGGACCTCCAGGATCGTGTTGTGGGCGGAGTCGGTGATCTGCGTCGGGTTCTGCGTGATCTGCTCGAGCAGCCGGAAGGTGCCCGCACCCCAGCCGTGCCAGGGCTCGGCGGTGAAGCCATCCCAGGCCGTCGCCCACCAGTGATCGCGATAGTTCGAGCCGATGCCGACGCGCACGCCGGCCTGGCCGACGGGGCTCGTGAAGCCCGCGCGAATCGCGTCGATCGTGCCCTGGATGCCGCCGGCCCGAATCACCACGGCAAGGCCCAGCAGCGCGAGGCCCCCGGCTGCAATGAGGAGAGTGCGGCGCGTGGCCCGGCGCGGCGTGCCGCGCGGATCGTTGCCCGGCAGGATGCGATGGAAGAACGCGGCGATGATGGCGCCGAGCAGGGCGGAGACGAGCAGGATCCCGATCAGCTGCCAGCCCGCGGGCAGCACGCTCTGCTGCGGCGCCGTGAAGGCGGTCCAGGAGGCGGCGCGAAAGCCGAGCAGCACCGCCGGGCCGATCGCGATGAGGCCGGCCAGGCGCATACGCGGCGGGGTTGGCAGGACCAGCAAGAGCACCACGATGCCGATCACCGTCAGGCCCAAGCCGGAACGCGAGGAGGTCAGCACGAGCGCCAGCGCGTTGACTGCCGCGATGGCACCACCGAGTGCGCGCAGCCGCAGGTCGCGATGCGCCGCGAGCGCCAGGCCGCCGAAGACGCCGGCCAGCGCCAGCACGGCAAGGGCATTCGGCAGTGTGAGGGTCCCGGAGAGACGCGGGCTCAGCTGCACGCCAGTGGTGGCCGAGAAGGAGCGCGCGACCAGCGCCCAGGTGCTGGCGACGGTGGCCAGCGCGGTCAGGGCCGTGGCGAACGCGACGCCCGGGCGGGGCAACGCGGGACCGAGCAGCACGCCGAGGGCAAGCGCACCGAGGTAGCCGGAGGCGAGAATCGCGGTCGAGACCGACTGCGCGGGCGAGAGCGACCAGAAGCCCGACAATGCGGCGATCGCGGCGAAGAGTGCGAGGCCACCGGCCGCCACGAGACCCGCGGGACGGGGTAGCGCGAAGGGCCATCGACCCACGGCCATCAATCCGAGCACCACGCCGGCGGGGAGCGCTGTACCGGCGGCGATCAGCTCGGTGGCGCCCGGCGCGATGCCACCGGCGCCGAAGAAGACGCCCCAGATCGCGAGGATCGCGCCGGGTGCCGCCAGCAGCACGGCAGCGGTGGGGCTCAGGCGAGGTAGCGGACGCACAGCCCTGATGGTACGTGCCGCGCCGCCGAGGGCGGTTAGTGGCTGGTGAGGGGATCCGCGACGATCACGAGCAGGCGCGCGCCGCCGAGCTCGTCCTTGCGCACGCCATCCAGCGGCTGGGCGATCGCGTTGTCGAGCTGCAGGCGCTTGATCAGCGCGCGGGCGGCGGCGGGCCCGGCGGGATCCGCCTGCTGGTACATGACGTACGTCTTCATGTAGCTGTGGTCCGGCGCGTCGCCGACGCTGACGATCGGATACTCCTTCACCATCAGCTGGCGGGCGGCCTCGGCTGCGATGCCATCGGCGCCGACGCCATTCCACACGATGACGGGCGTCTCGGTAACCGGTGGAGCGGGCACGACCGCGGCGGCGGTCGGCGCGGCGTTCGCGCTCGCGCGGTCGCTGATCACGCCGTAGAGGGCGAAGCCGGCCCAGAGCACGACAGCCAGCAGGATGGCCACTCCGGCGAGGATGCCCCAGGTCGCGAAGCGCTCCATGGAGCGTCGTCGGCGGACGGCGACCCACGCACCGGTGTCGAGGAGGAAGGGATTCTCTGCAGCAGCCATAGCGGGAGGTGCGTTCTCCGCGACCGGTGCCGTTCCTGCCGAGGTGCGCCCGAAACGGGCCTGCGGACTACTCTTGTTACATGTTCGTGAGCCTCGAGGGCCCCGACGGGGTCGGCAAGACCACCCAGGCGGCGCTCCTCGCCGAGCGCCTGCGCGGCCTCGGCCTTGACGTGGTGCAGTGTCGCGAGCCCGGCGGCACCGAGCTGGGTGAGCGCGTCCGGGCGCTGCTGCTCGATCCGGCGGTGACGATGGGCGATCGTGCCGAGGCGCTCCTGTTCGCGGCGGCGCGTGCCGAGATCACCCAGGAGGTGATCGCGCCGGCTCTTGGACGCGGCGCGTGGGTCGTGTGCGACCGGTTCATCGACAGCTCGCTGGTGTACCAGGGCCTCGCCCGTGGCCTCGGCGTCGAGCCGATTCGCGACGTCTCGCTGTTCGCCACCGCGGACGTCCTGCCGGCGCGCACGCTCGTGCTGCACGGCGTGGATCGTCGCGCTGCCGAGCCCGACCGCATGGAGGCGGCCGGTGCCGACTTCCATGCACGGGTCGCCGACGGCTTTCTCGAGCTGGCGAGGGTCGCGCCCGAGCGGGTCCGGCTGGTGGATGCCCGCGGCGAGCAGGCCGAGGTGGCGGCTCGGATCTGGGACGCGCTGGCGGGGCTCACGCCATGACGCTCGTCCTGGCTGGGCAGCCGCGCGCGGAGGTCCTTCTCAACGCCGGCCTGCGCGAGCCCGCCCACGCGTACCTGCTGCATGGTCCGGCGGGCACGGGCAAGCGCGATGCCGCGCGCGCCTTCGCGGCGGCGCTGCTGGGCTGCGACGTGCGCCGCATCGTTCCCGGCAGCCATCCGGACCTCGCGATGATCGAGCCCGAGGGCGAGGCGCTGCTCGTGGATCAGGTGCACGAGCTCTCGGGTGCGCTCCGCTACCGCCCACAGGAGGCGGTGCGTCGCGTCGGCATCGTGGACGAGGCCGATCGGCTCAATCGCGACGCGGCGAACGCCTTTCTGAAGACGCTCGAGGAGCCGCCGGGCGATGTCGTGCTGCTTCTGATCGCCGACGATCTCCAGCGCGTGCTGCCGACCGTCCGCTCGCGCTGCCAGCCGATTGCCTTCCCGCCGCTGGCCGCGAGCGCGATCGCGACGCGGCTCGCGGACGACGGGCTCGATGCCGCTGCAGCCCAGCGCATCGGCGCGCGCGCGCGCGGCGACTTGGCCTTCGCCCGGCGCCTAGCCGCCGACGAGGCGGTGGGCACGTGGATCGAGGCGGTCGAGCGGGATGTCGTCGCACTGCTCACGGCGGGCCTGGCGGAGGACGCCGCCGTCCAGCGCACCTATGCCGGGATCAAGGCCGTGGGGGATGCTGCGGAGGCGGAGGCGGTGGCGACCACGGCTGCGCAGCTCGACCGGCTCGACCGGCTGCCGTCCTCGCGCGAGCTGGATCGCGAGCGCAAGCGCATCGAGACCAGCGGCAAGACAACGGCCAGCCGACGTCGCCGCCGCGCCGAGACCGACATGATGCGCGCGGTGATCGCCACCGTGCAGCTCGTCATCCGGGACAGCCTCTGCGTACAGGCCGATGCGGCCGATCGGATCGGTTCCGGCGCTCCCGCCGACGCGCTGGCGCAGGTGGCCGAGCGCATTCCGCGTGCGCGCCTGGAGCAGGCGCTGGCTGGCGTCGATGACGTGCGGCGGGCACTCGCCCAGCCGATCAACGTCCCGCTGGCGCTCGCCGCGGTGTACGCCCGCGTCGGTCTGGCCCGGCGGCGTGAGGCGGTCACGGCATGATCGTCGTCGGCGTGGTCTTCCAGTCGGGCGGCAAGGTCGAGACGCTCGACCCGAACGGCAGCGAGCTGCAGTGGAACGATCGCGTGATCTGCGAGACGGCCCGCGGCGAGGAGTACGGCCGTGTCGTGCAGGCCGCCTTCACGTTGGAGGGCAAGGCGCCGGAGCGCATCTTCCGGGTGCTCCGCAAGGCCACACCCGCTGACGATGCGCTGCGTCGGGAGCAGCGCGAGCGGGCCGCGGAGGTGCGCCGTGTCTTCCGCCGTGAGGTCGTCAAGCGGCATCAGGGCATCAAGGTCCACGGCGCGGAGATGCCCTTCGATGGGCGTCGCGTGGTCATCGGGTACACCAGCGAGGAGCGCGTCGATCTTCGTCCGATTGCGCAGGATGTCGGCCGGCAGCTGAACCTGCGGGTCGAGGCTCGACAGGTGGGACCGCGCGACGGTGCGCGGGTCACGGGTGGATACGGGCTCTGTGGCGACGTGCTCTGCTGCACGCGCTACCCCGCGCACGAGACGCGCATCACGCTGCGGATGGCGAAGGATCAGGAGCTGCCGGTCAATCCCGGTCGCGTGACGGGTCTGTGCGGGCGTCTGCGCTGCTGCCTCGCCTTCGAGCATCCCGTGTACAAGTCGTTCCGTGACCGCGCGCCGGCGGTCGGGCGCACGGTCGAGACGCCGGAGGGCCGCGGCGTTGTGCGGGGCATCAACGTGCCGTCCGATTCGGTGATCGTGCGCTTCGACGACGATCGCGAGCTGCCGGTGCGGCTCGATGACGTTCGCGAGGTGGTCCGGTGAATGCGAATCCGGGAGAACCCGCAGCGTCGGGTGCCGTACAGTTCCGGTGCATTACCTAGGAGGTCTGACATGGGCGTTGTCGCAGTTGGCGTAGATGGTTCGGATCGTTCGGTTCCCGCGTTGGAGTGGGCGGTGAAGGAGGCGGCGGCGCACGGGCATACGCTGCGCGTCGTCACCGCGTGGTCGATTCCCGTCACGGCGCTCAGCCCGGGCGGTCTGCCGGCGCCGTATCCGATCGACGAGCTGAAGAGCGATGGGCGTGCCGCGCAGGAGGCCGTGATCGCGAAGGTCGAGATTCCCGAGGGACTCCAGCTCGAGCACCACGTGGTCGAGGGCGGGCCGGGCGCGGTCCTGCTGGATGCCGCGAAGGAGGCCGATCTGCTCGTGATCGGCTCGCGGGGTCACGGTGGCTTCACCGGGCTGCTGCTCGGCTCGGTCGGCCAGCAGCTGACCGGCCACGCGGCCTGTCCGGTCGTCGTGGTGCCCACTGCGCACCACTGAATGAGCGCGCCACGCTACGGGCGAGGTCCCGGAGCCGGTAGATGACGGAGGTGCGTCTCGGCCTGCGCGAGAACGCGCTGCAGTTCTCGCTGCTCGTCGCGCTGAACGCGCTGGTCGGGTCGATGGTCGGGCTCGAGCGGTCGGTGATGCCGCTGATCGGCGAGCGCGAGTTCGGCATCACCTCCAAGGCGGCGATCCTCGCCTTCGTGCTCGCGTTCGGTCTGAGCAAGGCGATCACGAACCTCTTCTCCGGCAGCCTCGCCGAGCGGCACTCGCGCCGGCGCATGCTGATCATCGGCTGGGCTCTGGCCCTGCCCGTACCGCTTCTGATCGGGCTGGCGCCCTCGTGGGAGTGGATCGTCGTCGCCAATCTCTTCCTCGGCGTCAACCAGGGCCTCGCGTGGTCGATGACCGTGGTGATGAAGATCGACTTGGTGGGCCCGGCACGGCGTGGGTTGGCGCTCGGCCTGAACGAGGCGGCGGGCTACATCGGCGTGGCGTTGATGGCGCTCGCCACGGGCGCGCTCGCGGCGACGTACGCGCCCCGCGAGGTCGTCTGGGTCGGCGCGCTGGCGGTCGCCGTCGCGGGCCTCGCCATCTCGCTCGCCCTCGTGCGGGACACGGGCGCGCACGTCCGCCTCGAGCAGCGCGATCACGGCACGGACGGAACGGTGCTCGGTCTCGGCGGTGCGCTGGTCGAGGCGACGCTGCGCAACCGCCCGCTGCGGGCGTCCTGTCAGGCCGGTCTCGTCAACAACCTCAACGATGCCCTCGCCTGGGGGCTGGTGCCGCTCTATCTGGCCGCGACCGGGGCATCGCTGCGGGAGATTGCGATCGTCGCGGCCGCGTACCCGCTGGTCTGGGGTGTGGGGCAGCTGGGGACGGGCTGGCTGAGCGACAGCGTGGGACGCAAGCCGTTGATCGTGCTTGGCATGCTCGTGCAGGCCGTGGCCCTGGGCGTGCTGGCCATCGGGGCGGGGGCCTTCGCGCCGTCCCTCGCGGCGGCGCTCTTGCTCGGCGTGGGCACCGCGATGGTCTACCCCACGCTGATCGCCGCCGTCGCCGACAACAGCCAGCCGCGCGACCGCGCCCGCATCGTCAGCGTGTACCGCTTCTGGCGTGACTTCGGCTTCGTGCTGGGCGCACTGGTCGCGGGCGTGCTGTCGGACTTGATCTCCGCGGAGGCGGCGATCGTCGCGGTTGCAGTCCTCACGGCCGCGAGCGGAATGTTTGTCGCAGCGACGCGCTGGCGCTGACGCACCGCGGTCGCCTACGGTTTCCGGCATGACGCAGCCGACAGCAGGTACCAGTGCGCACGTGCGGGCGACCGCGCTCGGGATTCTCGATGTGGATCTCGCGGCGATGTACGGCAACGCTGATCCCTCCGGCGCGATGTTCGTATCGCACGTGGCCCACGGCGACCTGCTGCACCTCTCGGGCACCGTCGCCACGAAGCACGGCGCGGCGTACCTGCCGGGCATCGTGGGCCAAGAC
>JBILWG010000241.1:0-2662 GCA_044369995.1 Gaiellales bacterium
CCTCGTCGCCAACCGCGGCGAGATCGCCATCCGCGTCTTCCGCGCCTGCCGCGAGCTCGGCATCGGCACGGTCGCGGTCTACTCCGAGGCCGATGCCGGTGCTCCGCACGTGCGGTACGCGGATGAGGCCGTGCTGCTGGGCGCCGCCGCGCCGAGCGAGAGCTATCTCAACATCCCCAAGTTGATCGACGCCGCGACGCGCACGGGCGCGCAGGCGATCCATCCGGGCTACGGCTTCCTCGCCGAGAGCGCGCCGTTTGCGACAGCGGTGATCGAGGCGGGTCTCACGTGGATCGGTCCGCCGCCGAGCGCGATCGACGCGATGGGTTCGAAGATCAACTCGCGCATCCTGATGGCGGAGGCGAACGTGCCGATCGTGCCGGGCACCACGGAGGAGATCACCGACCCTGCCCGTGTGATCGAGCTGGGCGAGCAGTACGGCTGGCCGATCGCGCTGAAGGCCTCGGCCGGCGGCGGCGGTCGCGGTCTCAAGGTCGTCCACGAGGCCTCGGAGGCCGAGCGCCTGCTCGAGGCCGCCAAGCGCGAGGGCGAGGCCTGGTTCGGCAACGGTGCCGTCTACGTCGAGAAGTACGTCGAGGATCCGCGCCACGTCGAGATCCAGGTGATGGCCGACACGCTCGGCAACACGATCCATCTCGGCGAGCGCGACTGCACGCTGCAGCGTCGTCATCAGAAGATCGTCGAGGAGGCGCCCTCGCCCGCGGTCGACGCCGACCTGCGCGCCCGCATGGGTGCCATGGCCGTCAACGCGGCGAAGGCCGTCGACTACGTCGGTGCCGGCACGGTCGAGTGCCTGCTCGATCGGCACGGCGACTTCTACTTCCTGGAGATGAACACCCGCGTGCAGGTCGAGCACCCGGTCACCGAGCTGGTGACGGGCGTCGACATCGTGCGCGAGCAGATCCTCGTGGCCGCGGGCAATCCGCTCTCCTATACGCAGGACGACATCGTGATGCGCGGGCACGCGATCGAGTGTCGCGTCAACGCCGAGGATCCGGGCAACGGCTTCACGCCGTCGCCGGGCAAGCTGCTGCGGCACCGACCGCCGAGCGGCCCGGGCATCCGCGTCGAGTCGGGCGTGGAGGAGGGCGGCGAGATCAACGATCGCTACGACCCGATGGTGGCGAAGCTGCTCGTGTGGGATACGACACGTGAGCGCGCGATTGCCCGTATGCGCCGTGCCCTCGATGAGTACGAGATCGTCGGACCGAAGACGCTGCTGCCGATGCATCGCATCGTCATGCGCGCGCCGGAGTTCGCCGCGGGCCAGACGTGTGCCGGGCTGGTCGAGGGCGCGTGGGCCGATGCCTGCGCGGCGCTTGCGGACGAGCCCGTCACCGCTGCACCGGCGGCTGCCGGGGGCATCACGATTCCGCGGCACGTGCCGGTCGAGGTCGAGGGCCGCCGCTACGACGTCGTGCTGCGTCTACCCGCCTCGGCTGGTGCCGAGGAGGCGCGCGAGCGCATTCGCGCGCGCATGGCCGGTGGAGCCGGTGCGGCCGCCGAGGGCGCGATCGTCTCGCCGATGCAGGGCACGGTGCTTCAGCTCGAGGTCGCCGAGGGCGACACCGTCGAGGCGGGCCAGGTCGTCGCCGTTGTCGAGGCGATGAAGATGGAGAACGAGGTGCAGTCGCTGCACGCCGGCACCGTCGCGGCGGTGCACGTGCAGGCGGGTCAGGGTGTGCAGGCCGGTCAGACGCTGATCGAGCTCGAGGGCGCGTAGCGACCGCTGCGTCCGCCTGCCGGCAGCGTACTTCTCAACTCGATCATGCGGATACGTCCGCTTTCGACCGGCTGAATTTCGTATAGTCCCGCGCAATGGCGCAGAACGATACAACCGTGTGGGACGACGAGCCGATGTTCGTGCGCGACGCCGTCTTCCAGCCGATCGACACGCCGACGGCCGTCGACGAGGTCGCGCGGCGCATTCGCCAGGCGATCGTGCTCGGTGTGCTGCGCGACGGCGATCGCCTGCCGGCGGAGACCGAGCTCGCCAAGCGTATCGGCGTCGGCGTCATGACGGTGCGCGCCGCGCTCAGCGAGCTGCGTGCCGACGGTCTGCTGGAAACGCACCGTGGTCGCCTTGGCGGCTCCTTCGTGGCGTCGAGCGACAAGGCGATCCTGTCGGGGGTCACCTCTACCGATCCGACGCATCTGCGCCAGCAGGCCGAGATCCTCGGCGGGCTGGAGGCGCAGGCCGCGCGCCTCGCCGCCGCGTTGATCACCGACGAGGAGATCGAGATCCTCGCGGAGCTGACCAGTGAGATGGAGCAGCCGCATGACACCGACGAGGTGGGCGTCCTCAACAACCGCTTCCATCTGATGATCGCCGCTGCCTCCGGCAATCGCGATCTCGTCTCGCTGATCAGCCAGCGCCGTGCCGAGCTCTACACGGCGGCGTACGCACTGTCGGGCGTCCAGCTGCCGCTGCTGCTGGACGGCGATGCGCACCCTGGCATCGTCGAGGCGCTCGCGGCGCGTGACGGCGATCTCGCCAGCGCCCGCATGTGGGAGCACCACCGCGTGACGATGGACGGCGTGCTCGACGCGATGTGAGGGTGTCCCAAAGGGGTCAGACCATTCTGGGACATGCCGGCGATGCGCGGGAGGGCGATGCGCTCCGCATGTCCCAAAATGGTCT
>JBILWG010000078.1:0-8724 GCA_044369995.1 Gaiellales bacterium
GTCCGTGATCGCGTAGATCGCCGGTACCGAATCGACGGCGAACATCAGATCGAAGAAGGCGAGGGCCAGCAGCGCCACGAACAGCGGCGTGAAGAGGCGCTTGCCGTTCTCCTTCACCGTCATCGATGACCCGCGGAAGCCCTCCGTCATCGGGATCACGCGGCGCAGCAGCGTGATGATGCGGCTGTCCTCGGGGTGCTCGGTCGTGTCCGTGTGCCGGGCCATGCGGATGCCGGTGATGATCAGGAAGGCGCCGAAGATGAATGGCATCCACCAGAACGCCTCGAGCAGCGCGCCGCCGATGCCGATCAGGATGCCGCGCAGGACGATCGCCATGATCACGCCCCAGAACAGGGCGCGATAGCGCAGCTCGCTCGGCACGGCCAGCGCGGCGAAGAGGATCGCGAAGACCGCGACGTTGTCGATCGACAGGCTGTACTCGACGAGATAGCCGGTGAAGAACTCCGTGCCGATCGTCGGACCCAGCAGCACCCAGATCGCCACGCCGAAGGCGATGCCGAGGCTCGCCCAGATCCCCGTCCAGATGAACGCCTCGCGCGTCGGGATCTCCTTGTCGCTCTTGTGGAACACGAACAGGTCGAGCACGAGCGCCGTGATCACGACGACGGGCAGGGCGATCCAGAGAATGGTGGCGCTGTCCATGAGCGTCAGTCTTCGACTCGCCCAGAGGTGTCGTGCGCAACCTTCATACCGGCATCATGGCGGTCTTTGCGGACTGAGGCGAGGATACCGATGAGCAGGATCAGCGCCACGACACTCAGGCTGATGACCGCGGGGACCTTGTACCAGTGCGCCAGGATCATCTTGAAGCCGACCCAGCCGAGCACGATCGCCAGGGTTGGCTGCAGGTAGTGGAAGCGCTCGAGCGACGTCGCGATCGCGAAATACAGGGCCCGCAGGCCAAGCAGGGCGAACGCGTTGGCGGCGAGCACGATGTACGGATCGTCGGTGATCCCGTAGATCGCCGGGACCGAATCGATTGCGAAGATCAGATCGAACGCGGCGAGCGCGAGCAGCGTCACCAACAGCGGAGTCGCGATGCGTCGCCCCTGCTCGACGATGGTGAGACGCTCGCCGTGGTAGTCACTCGAGACCGGCACGACGCGGCGGATCAGCTGGAAGATGCGGCTGTGTTCCGGGTCCTCCGTCGCGTCGGTGTGTCGGGCCATGCGCACGGCGGTGATGATCAGGAAGACGCCGAACAGGAAGGGCATCCACCAGAAGGCGTCGAGCAGGGCGGCGCCGACGGCGATCAGAATGCCGCGCAGCACGATGGCGAGGATCACGGCGATCGTCAGCGCGCGGTAGCGCAGTGCGGGGGGCACGGCAAGGGCGGTGAAGAGAATCGCGAAGACCGCGACGTTGTCGACGGAGAGGCTCTTCTCGATCAGGTACCCGGTGAAGTACTGCGTCCCGGAGGCGGATCCCATTGCGATCCAGATGAACACGCCGAAGACCACCGCCAGAGCGAGCCAGACGCCGGACCAGAGAAACGCCTCGCGCGGCGGGATCTCCTTGGCGTTCCGATGGAACACGAAGAGATCCAGAATGAGCGCCACGGCGACAGTGGCAGCGAGCACGATCCAGAGCGAGGTCGAATCCATCATTAGGGCTCCCTCATACTGCACGAACTATTGCGACCCGTGGGGTCGCAGATGATCCGCTACTTGAGGCCCTGGCGTGCCTCGCGCACCAGCGCGACGCATTCGGGATAGATCACGGTGATGGCGGCGCGCAGCTGCGCGGCCTGCTCCTCCGGCGAGCCCGTCGGTGTGATCTGGGCGATGGCCGCCGTCGTCATCTGCACGGCCAGATGGATCGCGTTGTCTGCGAACGCGACGCTCTGGCTCTCCTGCGCCTGCTCGGCGAACTGGCGCATTGCGTTGTTGAGATCGTCGGGATCGAACATCCCGCCGAAGCCGAAGGGGTTCTCGCTCATAGCTGGATCCTACTGCGTCTCGCGCAGGCGCGCCGTCCAGATGTACGCCGGCTCGACCGGCGGCCCGTCTGCAACACCGAGCCGATCGAGCTTGCGCAGCGTCTCCGCCGACGCGGCGTCGGTGACGTGGCCCACGACCGCGTAGAGCGGCTCGAGCATCGCGCCGCCGGACTCGGTCGACACGATGAAGAACTGGGAGCCCGCCGCACCGGCCGGCTCATTGCCTGCCTTGGCCATGGCCACGTCGCCGTTGCGGTACTGGTAATCGCTCGGCGGTGCCGCATCGACGGTGTAGCCCGGGCCGCCCGAGCCGTTGCCGGCGGGGTCGCCACCCTGCACGACGAAGCCCGGCACGACGCGATGGAAGCTGAGGCCGTCGTAGTACCCGGCGCGCGCCAGCGCCGCGAACGACGCCGTCGCGGCACCGCCGACCGCAGGGTCGAGCGTGATCGTGAGCGGGCCGCAGGAGGTCACCATCTCGACCGTCCAGGTCGAGGTGGGGGGTACGAGCGGATCCGGCGGCGCCTCCTCGTAGGTGGGCTTCGGATCGTCTGCGTACGGCGGCTTCTGATGGTTGCAGCCGTCGACACCGGGCTCGAGTGCCGGTGCCGCAGCGGTCGACTCCGGCGGCGGCTCCACGGTCGCCGTGGTCTCGCCATCACGGCCCGGCACGTTGCATCCGGCCAGCAGCACGGCGGTGAGCAGCAGCAGGAGGAGCGGCGTGACGCGACGCATCAGGCCAGGGACTCGGGGGTCGCGGCCAGGCAGTACGCGGCCATCAGCGCGGCCGTCGCCTCGAGGTCGTCGAGGTCGCAGACCTCGGCGGGGGAGTGCATGTGCCGAAGGGGAATGCCCAGCAGCGCGGCGCGCAGGCTGCGCACCGCGGCCAGCGTGTTGTCGACGTCGGTGTGCGTCGAGCCACCCGGCATCGCCTCCATCCCGTACGCGATGCCGTGCGCTTCGGCCAGATCGATCAGCGCCGCCGCCACCGTCTCGTCGAGCCCCAGCCCGCGCGTGATGACGGTGCCGGCGCCGAGCTTCTGCGGGCCGGTCTGGCCCTTGTCGATCGAGGGCACATCGGCGGCGTGCGTCACGTCGATCACGATCGAGACAGCCGGCTGCACGGCCTCGGTGACGAGACGGGCACCCTCGCCGAGCGTCTCCTCGAGCACACAGCCCGACGCGACGACGCGCACCTGCGGATTGCCGGCCGCCACCCGCCGCAGCGCCTCGAGCGCCGCCCAGGCACCCACGCGGTCATCGAGCGCACGCGACGTCACGCGCGAGCCGAGCAGCTGCACAGGGCCGCTGCCGACGATCGCGTCGTCGCCGACGCGCACGACGGAGCGCGCCTCGTCGCCGTCCTTCGCGCCGATGTCGAGCCACAGCTCCTTCATCTCGGTGCCCGAGGTGCGCTCGCTGCCCTTCTGCAGGTGGATCGGCACGCTGCCGATGACGCCGGGGACGTCGCCGCTCTGGGTGCGGATCGAGCAGGGCTGGCCGACCAGCACGCGCGGATCCCAGCCGCCGAGGCCGCGGACGCGCAGCACGCCATCCTCCTCGATGTGCGTGACGATTAGGCCGATCTGGTCGATGTGTCCGAGCAGCAGCACGGCCGGGGCATCCTCCGGACCGACGCTGGCGATGGCGTTGCCGATGCGGTCGCGCGTGACGGTGGCGAACTCGCCCGCCATCGCAGCCCACAGATCCGCGGCCTCCCGTTCGCGGCCCGACGGGCCATGGGCGGAGAGCAGCTGGAAGAGGCGGTCGCGTGCGGCGGTGTCCATGCCGCGCACGCTAGCATCACCGTATGGGAGGGGTTGGAGCATCGCGAGTCGTGATCACCGGCATCGGGATCCTGTCCCCCGTCGGTCTCGACACCGCCTCCTCGTGGAGCAATCTCTGTGCCGGACGATCCGGCGTCGCCCCGATCCAGGGCTTCGATCCCGAGCGCATCGAGACGAAGATCGCCTGCGAGCTGAAGGGCTTCGACCCCGAGTCCGTGATGGAGAAGAAGGAGGCGCGCAAGCTCGATCGCTGCAGCCTCGTCGCCGTCGCCGCCGCGCGTGAGGCATGGGCGCAGAGCGGTGCGGTGATGGACGACCCCGAGCGGGTCGGCGTGATCGTCGGCAGCGCCTTCGGTGGCGCCGCCACGATCGAGGGCGGCATGCGCACGATGTTCGAGAAGGGCCCGCATCGCATCGGCCCGCACCTGCACGGCGCGATGCTCGTCGACACGCCCGGCTTCGAGATCGCCCGCGACATGGGCGCGCTCGGCACCAACTTCTCCGTCACCGCCGCCTGCGCAACCGGCGCGAGTGCGATCGGCGTCGCCGCCGACCTCGTCGCGAGCGGCAACATGGACCTCTGCCTCGCCGGCGGCGTCGACACGCTGATCACCGAGTACATCATGGGCGGCTTCTGCAACATGAAGGTGCTCGGCTCGCCGCGCGAGGGCGAGGACGTGACGACCGCATCGCGCCCGTTCGACGCGACGCGCGATGGCTTCGTGCTCGGCGAGGGCGCCACCGTCGTGGTGCTCGAGCGCGAGGAGGACGCCCGGGCCCGTGGCGCCGAGATCATCGCCGAGGTCGTCTCCTGGGCGGTGACCAACGACGCGTACCACATCGCCGCGCCGCGCGAGGACTGCGAGGGCATCGACCGCATGTTCGCGACGGCGCTCCGCCGCGGTGACATCTCGCCGGCCGAGGTCGGCTACATCAATCCCCACGGCACCGGCACGCAGGCCAACGATCGCCTCGAGACGCAGTCGATCCGCACCGTCTTCGGCGCTGCGGCCGACGCGCTGGCCGTCTCGTCGACGAAGTCGATGACTGGACACCAGATGGGCGCCGCCGGCGCCTTCGAGGTTGCCGTCACCGCCCTCGCCCTGCAGCAGCGCAAGGTGCCGCCGACGATCAACCTGCGCGACGCCGATCCGCTCTGCGACCTCGACTACGTGGCCGAAGGCGAGCGTGCGCTGCCGAACCTCGACGTCGCCGTGTCGTGCTCGATCGGTCTCGGCGGCCACAACGCCGCCGTCGTCCTCCGTCGCGCCTAGGGTCAGACGCCTTTGCACGATCCGGCAGGGGCGGCTGGCGGAAGGCAGCGCCAGCGGTGCCGGATGGTGCAAAGGGGTCTGACCCCTTTGTGCGCTGGGGTGCGATGACGTCTGAGGGTGCATCTCCCGTTGACGAAGGGGTCAGACCCTTCCGTCGCACGGCGCGGCCACGCGCGGTGTCTCCCACCACGGAATCTCGCGCCCTGCAACAGAAGCGTCTGACCATGGGGGTTGGCGGTCCGATGGGGAACTGCGGGCCGCTGGCGATCCTGCGCGGTCGCCGACTCAGTACGCGCCGCGACCGCGCAGGATCGCCAGCGGCGTGCGCGCGATGATCGCGATGTCCATCCAGATCGACCACGACTCGAGGTAGTAGAAGTCGAGGCGGACGAGCGTGTCGAAGCCGAGGTTCGAGCGGCCCGAGACCTGCCACAGGCCGGTGATGCCCGGGAGCACGCTGTAGCGGCGCCGATGCCACTGCTCGAGCAGCTGGTAGTCGCGCATCGGCAGGGGGCGAGGGCCGACGAGGCTCATCTCGCCCTTGATCACGTTCAGCAGTTGCGGCAGCTCGTCGATCGAGAAGCGGCGCAGGACGCGACCGACCGGCGTGATGCGCGGGTCGTTGCGGATCTTGAAGAGCGCGCCGTCGGCCTCGTTCTGCTCCTCGAGCTCGGCCTGCGCCTGGGCGGCGTTGGTGACCATGCTGCGCAGCTTCAGCATCGCGAAGGGCTGCTCGCCGAGACCGACGCGCTGGTCGCGGAACAGGATCGGGCCGGGCGAGGTGAGGCGGATCATCAGGATCGACAGCAGCAGCAGCGGACTCAGCACGACGAGGAGGCCGATCGAGATCGCCAGATCGAAGGCGCGCTTGACGAACCAGTCGACGCCCTGGATGGTCGGCGGCACGATGTCGAACAGCGGGACCGCGAGGCCCGGCACGTAGTCGGCGTGGTGCGCGAGCACGCCGGCGGCGGTCGGCACGACACGCAAGCGGATGCGCCGCTCGCGGCAGGCCTCGAGCGCGATCAGCATCGTCTCGTCATCCGGCGGGCGCGCCAGCACGACGTCGTGCGGATGGTGCTCCGAGATCGCCGCGGCGAGGTGATCGATGTCGTCGACGTGTGCCACCATGCGCAGCCCGGCGCCCGGCGCGCCGGTGCGCAGCGCCGCCTCGACGCTGCGGGTGGCGTCGGGCTCGCCGACCACCAGCACGCGACGTTCGACGCCGATCAGCTTGGCCGTCGCGTCGATCATCCACGAGTAGATCCCGCGCAGCAGCGGGATCAGCAGGGCGGAGGCGATGAAGGTGTACGGGAAGATCAGGTACGTCGTGAAGCGCTCGTTGTCGGTGACGACCGAGAAGATGGCGATCACGACAACGGCGACGAAGAGGCCGGCGACGATCTGCGCGCCACCGGGCCGCGTCTCGCGTGGGCGGTAGAGGCCGTTGCGCGCGAAGATCAGCACCGAGACCAGCAGCACGAACGGCAGCCACTCGCGCTCCGCCGCCCACAACTGCTGGGCGAAGACCTCGCGGGAGTTGAGCACCTCGCGCACGACCAGTCCGGAGAAGATCGCGGCCGAGATGCCGAAGACGTCGATCGCCAGCAGGACGAGCACATCGAGCCCGCGGCCGATCAGGTGGCGCAGGCGCCGCGTGGACACGCCGGTCTCGGACCGGGGGTCTCTGATCTCGAGCGGTGGGGCCTCCGCGGTCGCGGGTGCCGTATCGCGCGGATCCGGGGAAACAGGAGCAGCCACGTCGCTGAGTCTACAGCGCCGAGACCGGACTTCCTGCCTCCAGACGCACGTGTGAAAGCGCGTTGTTACGCCAAAAATCAGGCGCCGACGACGCGGCCGGTCAGCTCGGCCCGGCTCGACTGGTCGAGCAGGCGCTGCAGGCCCTCACGCAGCTCGACCGTCGGCTCCCAGCCGAGCAGCTCCTGCGCGCGCGTGATGTCGGGGCGACGCTGCTGCGGATCGTTGACCGGCAGCGCCTCGAAGACGATCTCGCTCTTCGACCCCGTCAGCTCGACGACCATCTCGGCCAGCTCGAGCAGCGTGAACTCGCCAGGATTGCCGATGTTGACGGGCTCGTGCTCGGTCGAGAAGAGCAGGGCGAGGATGCCTGTCACGAGGTCGTCGACGTAGCAGAAGGACCGCGTCTGGGCACCCGTGCCGAAGACGGTGATCGGCTTGTCCTCGAGCGCCTGCCGCACGAAGGTCGGGATCGCGCGGCCGTCGAAGGCGCGCATGCGGGGCCCGTACGTGTTGAAGATGCGGACGATCGCCGTATCGAGGCCCTGCTGGCGGTGGTACGCCATCGTCATCGCCTCGGCGTAGCGCTTGGCCTCGTCGTAGACGCCACGCGGACCGATCGGATTGACGTTGCCCCAGTAGGACTCCGGCTGCGGATGGATCAGCGGATCGCCGTAGACCTCGCTGGTCGACGCGGTCAGGAAGCGCGCCCGCTTGGCCTTGGCGAGACCGAGCGCGTTGTGCGTGCCGTAGGAGCCGACCTTCAGCGTCTGCAGCGGCAGGCGCAGGTAGTCGATCGGGCTGGCCGGCGAGGCGAAGTGGAGGACGTAGTCGACGTCACCGGGGATGTCGATGTACTCCGTCACGTCGTGCTGGACGAACGTGAAGTTCGGATCCCGCAGGTGCGCGATGTTCGTCAGCGAGCCCGTGTCGAGGTTGTCGAGGCACCAGACCCTATGGCCGGCGCCCAGCAGGCGCTCGCAGAGATGGGATCCGAGGAATCCGGCTCCGCCGGTGACAACGGTGATCGGCATGCGGGAAGGCTACCCGTTACGGGGCGGCGGTGCCCTCAGTCTCGATCACGGGACGCACGGGCCAGATGACGGTCGACAGCACGGCGAGCAGCACGCCGACGATCAGGCCGAGCACGATCGCCACGAGCAACGAGAACTGCTTCGACGTCGGCGCGACCTTCGCGCCACGGGCCGGCGTGATCACGCTGCCCCCCTCGACGTTCTCGATGTAGTCGACCTGTGCCTGCAGATCGGGCAGCTGCTCCTGCAGGAGCGCCTCGGTGTTCGAGTCGTACTGGAGGATGCCGAGCAGCGGTGCGGTCAGCGAGGCACGCTCTGCGGCGCTGAGGTTGGCGCCGGCAAGCGTCTCGAGCTGCGCGGCGACGTCGGCGGCGTCGGCGGCGAGCGCGTCGATGCGCGCCTGGAGCTTGTCGCGCGAGGCGATCACCGCGTCCTTCTTGGCGTCGGTATAGGCATTGGACTTCGCGACGATCTGCTCCGCCATCGAGTTCGCCGCGGCGGCCGACTGGGCCGGCGTGAATGGTCCCTGCACCGTCACCTGCGCGAGCGGAACGGCGATGCCCTTGACGCCGACGGCCGTCGAGATCAGCGCGACGGAGACGTGGCCCTTCAGCTCGCCCGGCTCGAGCCCGGCGGCCTGCTCGGCGACCTCCTGGTACGGGCGCTGCTTGGCGAGCGCGGTCGCGTAGAGGGGGTTCGAGGAGAGCGGGTTCGGCACGAGCGAGCCGTTGGGGCTGACGGGCTGCCCGAGGTAGACCGTCGCCGTGCCCTGCGTGAGGTTCTTGTTCGAGGTGCGTGTCAGCGTGAACGAGGCGATCACGGCGAGGACGATGCAGATCGCGACGATCCACCAGCGCTTGAGGACGCGATCGACGTAGTTGCGCAGGTCGATCTCCTGCTCGGTTCCGGGG
>JBILWG010000079.1:0-8685 GCA_044369995.1 Gaiellales bacterium
GCGTGATCGCCTACGAGACGTGGAACGAGCCGAACGCCTACTTCGCCTTCCGCCCCCAGCGGCAGAACGGCGTGGCGGTGTCGCCGCGCAACTACGCCCAGCTCCTGAAGGCCGTCCGCTACGAAGTAGGCCGCGCCGTCGCGTTCCGGCCGACGTTCGTGGCCGGCGCCATGTACAAGCAGGGTGGCCCGTCGAGCCTGACGCCGGTGGAGTTCATGCGGGGTCTCAAGCAGGCGAACGCGAAGTTCGATGTCCTCTCCATCCACCCGTACAACCGCGTGCCCTCGCTCGGGATCCGCGATGGCCGCAACGAGAGCCGCACGAACCCGTACTCGATCAGCATCGGCAACTTCGAGCACTTCATCAGCGTCGCCAATTCGATCTTCGGGCGTCGCTATCCGATCTGGATCACGGAGTTCGGTCTCCAGACGCCCGCTCCCGGCGTCGTGCGTGCCGCCTCGTACAGCCAGCAGGCGCGGTTCGTGCGGCAGTCGATCGCGAAGCTCAAGGCGCTGCCGCAGGTCGAGCGAGCCGCCTGGTTCCTGATCAAGGACGATCCGCCGAAGAACGGCAACTGGTACACGACTGGACTGCGCAAGTCCTCCGGGGAGAAGAAGCCCTCCTTCGGCGCGTGGCAGCAGGCCACGGCGAAGCTGCAGCGCTCACCGATCAGGTAAGACCTACGGGCAGCCGTACGCGGTGCCGGCAACCGCGGCGAGCACAGTGGCGGGTGCGAGACTGGGCAGCGTGGCAGGATCCGTGCCGGCGGGAACGACGACTTGGATCGTCGTGGCGGGCAACGCGGGCTGCAGCTGGTTGACGACCATGCAGGCGGCGTTGGGCATGCCGTCGAGCTGGAGCAGCGTGCCCAGCGGCGCGGTGTCCTTGGTCGAGACGACGGTCTTCCATGGGACGTACTGCCCCTTCTTGGCGTAGGCGAAGCGGTCGCGGTACTTGAGGTAGCGCTTGCCGATGCCGTTGGACCAGGTGCCATCGGGACGCTTGTAGGTCGGGCGCCCCTTCTTGGTCCGCCAGCCACCGTCGCGCCATACGGGCACACCCTGCGACCAGTTGCCATCGGTCAGCTGTCGCGTCCGCTGGCCGCGCGCGTTGACCCACCATCCGCCGCCCTTGGCCACGATCGTCTTGCCCTTCTTCGTGAGGCCGAGCGAGCGAGCCACGACACCGTCTGTGCCGTAGAGGAAGTCCTCGCTGAGCTGCTGATAACGCAGCCCGGGCGTCGCCGTCTTGGATCCGGCAGCGACCTTCTCCGACGCGGGCACGAGATAGGAGACGTTGAGGTTGCCCAGCGGTCCGGGCGCGAGCGCTGTGGGCGGCGGGCAGTCGACACCCTTGGGCACGAGCGTGAGGTCGCCCTTCGACGGCAGCTTGAGCGTCTTGTCCGGCGGGATCAGCACGTCGATGTGCTTCCCGATGATCGCGCCGCCCGTGTCGTCGGCGGAGAAGCACCCCTTGGAGGGCGTGTTCTTGAGCGCCTCGATGTAGATGATGCTGCCCTTGGGGATGACGGAGCGGTCGACGGCGATGGAGCGCCACGGCGTCACCGCAGTGCCGATGCCGATGCCGAACAGATCGGGATAGCCGCGGTAGTTGAGGTCATCGGGCTGTCCGGCAAGCACAGCGGCCTTGTTGCACACGACGGTGTAGGCGTCCTTGTTGGCCGGGGGGTTCTGCCAGGTGCCATCGTCGTTGGCGAAGGTGGGCCGCTTGTTGTCGGAGGACGCGAGGTTCGGATTGCCGGTGGCAGGATCCTTCGCCCACCAGACGCAGCCGCCGGGACGCGAGTAGGGGGCGCCATTGGTGAAGCCCCCGGCGGCGGTCTGCGTCTCCGCCCCCTCCTTGTTCACCCAGGCGCCGCGACCGCTGCGCCAGTGGATCATCACATTGTCATCGCCGGTGCCGGTGCCTTGCATCGAGATACCTCGGGCGGAGTACAGGAAGTCCTCGCGGTACGCGACCTTGAGACCGGGCGCCACCATCTTCTTGGCCGTGAACCACGCCTCGGGGGCGAACCAGTAGTAGGTGATCCAGTACGAGCCGAGTTGCTGGGGTCGCGGCGGGATGGTCTGCGCGGAGGCAGTTGCCGCGCCGATGCTGAGCACCACGGCGCCGGCGATCAGGCACGCCGCAGCGAGCCGGCGGTGGAGTCTGCCACGACGAGAGCGCATCGTGGAGGGGGTTCGCGCCCAAGCGGCGCTCCCCTTTGCGGGCGTGGCGGACATGGCCTCATACTGCCCCACCTTTGCCTCGCGGTCCCGTCGCCCGTCACACTACGTGGCGTGAGCCCGACCCTTCTCGCCGCGATCGTGATCGCCCTTGCCTGTGTGGCCGCGGCCGAGCCGCGGCTGCTTGGTCGGCGCTGGCCTCCGTACCTCCTGTCGGCTGGTGCCGGCATCGGCATCGCCTACGTCGTGGTGCATCTGCTCCCCGAGATCGCCATCGGCGCCGAGATCGTGCGGCGCTCGACGGAGGGGCGCCTCCCCTACGCCGAGCTGCATGCCTACATCCTCGTCCTGATCGGCATCTTCGGGACGCTCTTCCTGCGTGGTCTCCAGAGCGGCCGCCACGGCATGACGCCGCATCCGAGGGTGCGTATCGTGCAGCCGGCGCTCTCCGCGCTGATCGTCGGCTACCTGCTGTCGGTTCGTGACGACCACGAGCTCGGGCCGATCATTCTGTTCACCCTCGCCATCGGCCTGCACGTCGCCCTCAACGCCCACGGCCTCGCGGTCAAGCTGGGCTCGCCGCAGGGTGGGCTGGTGCTGGCCTCTGCGATTGGCCTCGGCTACGTGATCGGGTTGGGCGTCACAGCACCACCGGTCGTGGTCGCGGGCCTGATCGCACTGCTTGCCGGTGGCGTCATGACCCGCACGATCCACGAGATCCTCGACGAGGAGAGCCATCTGGTCTCCTTGACGATCGGTGCCTCGCTGGAGGCCGCGCTGCTGCTCGGCGTCACCTGATCGCACGAAGGACGTGCCCGGGCACGACCCGCGACGGGTCTGCGTCGTCGGCGCATCGGCAGCATCCCTCGGTGCTCTGCCTCAGCGCCTGTGCGATGGCTCGGGCGGGAGGTGCGGTACCGGTGTCGGCATGCCGCACACTGGTGATCGGGTGTGGATGTTCCACAGGGGTCAGACCCGATCGACAACGGACTGCGTCGCGCAGGCGCAGCCGTACACCACCTAACTGCCGATCCGCGTCACCTCACGGATCATGGAGCCGGCGGCGGGGACGGGTGGAACGAAGTCGCACTGCGGGCGGGGTCGTGCGCCGTCGAAGATCGCTCGCAGCCACGGCACGCCGAGGGTGCCCACGATCGGTCCGGCAGCCACGTGACCGACGCCACCGAGCCAGTCCATCGTGAGGTTCGACCCGGCGGCGCACCAGTCGACCTGCAAGGCCGCGTTGGTGTCTGGCGGCACGACGCTGTCGGCGGTGCCCTGGGCGATCAGAAGCGGTAGCGTCGCCGGCAACGGCTGCGGTGTCTGCTCCGCGACGAGTGCGGCGATGCGGGGATCCGTATCCGGGTTGCGGTCGAAGAACGGAAGGCCGACGCCGGCGGCGAGGAATCCGAGGATCGGCGGCACGGGAATGCCCTCACCGAGACACGCGTCCGCCACGGGTCCCGCGTAGAGCCTGCCGAGGCGGGAGATGTCACCGGTGAGGTCTGCCTCGGGATAGGCGCTCGGCCAAGACGACGCGATCGCGGCGCCGATCACCCAGCCGATGCCGGCGTCCCACTGCTCGTTGACGATTGCGGCGAGATTCGCGGCAGGTGCGCCGACGGCCACGCCGATGAGCGGTCGCTCTGGCAGCAGCTCGGGCGCCAGCTGGGCAGACCAGAGTGCCGCGTGTCCGCCTTGCGAGTGTCCGATCACCGCCCAACGCCGCTCGGGCGCGGCGTCGGGTACGCCGTCGAGTGCGCGGACGGCATTCGTGATGTCGAGTGCCTCAGCGCGCCCGATCAGATACTCACTCGGCCCCGCGGTGCCGAGGCCCGCGTAGTCCGGGGCGATCACCACGAAGCCGTTGGCAACCGCGTCGCCGATCCACGGGGCCGACGAGAGTGGGTGCACGCGGCGCGACGGGGCACAGCCACGTCCGAGCCCGACGGTTCCGTGCGCCCACACCAGTACGGGGCGCCCTGCGCCCGGCGGCGGCGCGGTGGGAACGATCGCGATCGCGCCGGAGACCGCAGCGGAGCCGTCGCCGCGCTCGGTGCGGTAGAGCAGTCGATAGGTCTGCGCGCCACTGATCTGCAGGCTCGGGAGAGGCTCGCGGCGGATGACGGCACCCGGGGCGATCGCGGCGACATCAGCCGGTGTGGCGTAAAACGCATCGAGGGCGTCCTGCCGCCGCTCGGCCGCGACGCGATGGCTGATCGTGCTGAGCAGGATCGCAGCTGCAACGACGCCGAGGCATACGAGGATGGCGCGCTTCGCGGTCACCGGTCGATGCTATCAACGACCGGTCGAGGGAAATCGCACTGCCAGAGCCTCCGCTTCGGCGCAGACGGGTGTGAGACGATGCACCCGTGAAGCACACCCCCAAGACCATTCCCGTTGCGTACATCGAGATCCCCAAGGGGAGCCGCAACAAGTACGAGTTCGACGAGACCTACGGCACGGTCGTGCTCGATCGCACACTGCGTGGTAGCACCCACTATCCGACCGATTACGGCTTCCTGATCGACACGCTGGGCGAGGACGGCGACCCGCTCGACGTCCTGGTGCTGCTGACAGAGCCGACGTTCCCCGGTTGCCTGATCCCGTGCGATCCCGTCGGCGTCCTGCACATGCATGACGAGGCCGGTGACGATCCGAAGCTGCTGATGATCCCGCACGATGATCCGTCGTGGTCGCACAACGAGCACCTGTCCGACATCAATCCGGCGCTGCTGGAGGAGATCGCTCACTTCTTCTCGGTCTACAAGGACCTTGAGGAGCACAAGCAGGTGACGATCGGCGACTGGGAGGACCGCGAGGCGGCCGAGGCGCTGATCAAGGCCGGTCGCGACCGCTTCACCCGCGCGCAGCCGTCCTAGCCGCGCCGCCCATGGGCACGTCGGGCGTGCCTCGTCGTCGCCTGGGCGTGGGCGCTCCAACGGCTCCTTGCGGATCCTGCAGCCGCCAGCCTCACGCAGGCTGCGTCAGGGCAGCTACGTGGTCGCGGAAGCCGCGTCGTCGAGATCGATCCCCTCGAGCTGATCCATCTCCTCGAGCTCGGTTCCGCGCGTCTCGGTGACCCACTTCCAGACGAAGAAGAACGACAGGACCGCAAACAGCGTGAAGATGCCGTAGGCGATGCCGAGGCCGATGTGGACGAGCTCGGGGAAGGTTTCGGAGACGACGAAGTTGGCGATCCAGTTGGCCATCACGGTGACGCTCATGGCAGCCGCGCGGATCGAGTTCGGGAACATCTCGGACAGCAGCACCCAGACGATCGGCCCCCAGGTGGAGGCGAAGAAGGCGACGAAGCCGCAGAGCGCGACGACGGCGACGTAGCCCTGCGTCGTGGAGAGATCGGGGGTGCCGTTTGCACTCTGCGGTGCCGTTACGAAGACCCAGGCGATGATGGCGAGGCTGACGGCCATGCCGACGGAGCCGACGAGCAGCAGCGGCTTGCGGCCGATGCGATCGACGAGCAGGATCGCCACGATGGTGAAGACGACGTTGACGACGCTGATGATGGTCGAAGTCGTGAAGGCCTCGGTCGGCGGATAGCCGACGGCCTCCCAGATCAGGTTGGAGTAGTAGAAGACGGCGTTGATGCCGACGAACTGCTGGAAGATGGCCAGCGCGAGGCCGACCCATACGATCGGCAGGAAGAAGGTGCCCTTGGCGCGGAGGTCCGCGAACGAGGGTCGCGCCTCGGCGTCGAGCGAGGCGCGAATGGCCGCGACCTTGGCCTCCACCGGCTCGATGAAGATCGACTCGAGCACCTGCTTGGCGCGGTCGCCGGCGTTGATCGAGACGAGGTAGCGGGGCGATTCGGGCAGCGTCAAGGCGAGCAGGAAGTACGCCGTGGCGGGGACCACCATGAGGATGAACATCCACTGCCACGCCTCGAGCGGTCCGAGCGCGTTCGACGCGCTGCCGCCCGCGGCGTTGAGCACAACCTGGTTGACGACCTGCGTGGCGAAGATGCCGATCACGATGGCGAACTGGAACAGGGACGAGAGTCGCCCACGCATGTGCGCCGGGGCGATCTCGGCGATGTACATCGGTGAGACGATCGCGGCGAGGCCAATGGCGAAGCCGCCGACGAGACGCCAGGCCATGAAGTCCCAGATCGAGAGGGGGAAGGCCGAGCCGATGCCGGCGACGAGAAACAGCACCGCCGCGATCAGCATCACGCGCTTGCGCCCGTACTTCTCGGCGAGGCGTCCGCCGACGAAGGCGCCGACGGCGGACCCGAGCAGGGCGACGGACACGACGAAGCCCTGGAAGAAGCCGTCGGTGATCGCGAACTGCTCGTAGATCGCCTTGTTGGCCCCGTTGATGACCGAACTGTCGTAGCCGAACAGGAATCCACCGAGCGCGGCGATGACGGCGAGCGCGGTGACCTTGCCGACGTGGACGAGCTCGGGTGCGGCGTTCTTGTCGCTGGCGGCGGGGATGTTCATGGACGGCGGGGCAGCAGGCGGGCCGCCTGCGCTGCGCGGAGCATAGTCGGTGGACTACGGTACTCGGCATGCAGCAGCTCACGCCCGACCAGCTTCTCTCCACCACGCGCGCAGTCCGCAAGCGTCTCGACTTCGACCGCCCGGTTCCGCGCGAGCTGATCGAGGAGTGCATCGCGCTCGCCCTGCAGGCGCCGACGGCCTCGAACTCGCAGCCGTGGACGTTTGTGGTCGTGACGGATCCCGCGCAGAAGGCCGCGCTTGCCGCTTGGTATCTCAAGTCCTATGACGCCTATGCCGGTGCGCGCTACGACGACGCGGGCGGTGAGCTCGACGCGGCGACCGAGCGCATGGCGTCGTCCGCGCGCTACCTGGCCGACCGCATGCACGAGGTGCCGGCGATGGTGATCCCCTGCGTCGCGGGTCGTCTGGACGAGTGGTCGCGCGAGTCGCAGGCGGCGGGCTGGGGATCGATTGTGCAGGCCGGCTGGAGCTTCTGCCTCGCGGCCCGTGCCCGTGGCCTCGGTACGTGCTGGACGACGCTGCACCTCACGTACGAGCGCGAGTGCGCTGACATCCTCGGCATCGATTACGACGCCGTCACCCAGTCGGCACTCATCCCGACCGGTTTCTACACGGGCGAGTCGTTCAGGCCCGCGCCGCGTGGCGACATCGCCAGCCTGATCCGCTGGGATCGCTGGTAGGGCAACGGTACGCACCGCCTGCTGCTCGCAGCCGCCTCGCGGGCGCTCTACGGGGGCGACGTGTGGCAAAGTCCTGACGTCGACCTGCGCGTGGTCGATATACTTGCACCGGGTTCGCGTTTCGCGCAGTTCCGCGCCTACGTCGTTCATGCAGAGGGGCCTCGATGAACGACACGTCCGGAGCAGGCGCCTTCGAATCGCCTGACCGATGGGAGCGCATCCTCTCCCGCGCGTTCGCGCAGTCGATGGTGGGGCTGGCGGTCACCGAGGTCGATCCCACGCGTCGCCACTCGGAGCGGGTCGTGCACGTCAACGCTGCGCTGGTCGAGATCCTCGGCTTCGACGAGGACGAGTTGAAATCTCGAGGCGCTGAGCTGCTCGGGCTCGACCAGTTTACGACGGAGCCGGGGTCGAAGCGCTCGATCCGTCGTGGCCGGGACTTCGAGGAGACCGAGCTGCCGCTGCTCCACAAAAATGGCCGTGAGCTGTGGGTCGCGGTGCACGTCGACATGATTCGCAACGCAACGGGTGACGTGACGAACCGCGCGATTCGCCTCGAGGATGTCGGCGAGGAGCGGGCCGATGAGCGCTCGCTGCGCTTCCTCGCAGATCACGATCCGCTGACGGGGTTGATCAACCGACGCCGCTTCGGCGAGGAGGTCCAGCGTGCGATCGAGGGTTCGGAGCGCTTCGGCGACACCGGCACGATCCTGTTTCTCGATCTCGACCACTTCAAGCACCTCAACGACGCGTACGGCCATAGCGTGGGCGATGCCTACCTCGCCGAGTTCGCGACGCTCCTCCGCACCGCAACCCGCGCGACGGATGTCGTCGCGCGCCTGTCAGGCGATGAGTTCGCGATCCTGCTGGCGCGCACGCCGCCTGCGGAGGCGCAGGTGCTGGCGGAGAAGGTGCTCGGGCTGACACGGCTGCTGCCGGTGCGCGTCTCGAGCGGTGCGCCGTTTCATCTCACTGTCAGCATCGGCATCACGGAGATCGCCGGCAGTTCGGGAGAGAACGCTGCAGACCTCCTGGTTGATGCCGATCTCGCCATGTACGACGCGAAGCAGTCCGGGCGCGACACCGTGCGCGTGTATGCGGCTGCAGCGGAGCAGCGCGAGCACATGGCGGCCCGGCTGGCGTGGGCGACGCGCATTCGCACAGCACTGGAGACCGACTCGTTCGCGCTGTACGCCCAGCCGATCGTGCGCGCGAAGGATCGGACGCCCGTGTTCTACGAGCTTCTCCTGCGCCTGCCCGACGTCGATGGCTCGCTGCTCCTGCCAAGCGCATTCCTGTATGCCGCGGGACGCTTCGGCCTCGATGCCCGGGTCG
>JBILWG010000080.1:0-8649 GCA_044369995.1 Gaiellales bacterium
GAGCGCCTGGAGCAGCACCTCGGCGACGGCATCGTCGATACGGTGCTGGTCCCCACCACGCGTCGCGTGCCGGCGCCCGGCCTGATTCCGGTGGACTTCGATCGGGCGGCACTGCAGCGGACGGATCTCGAGGTGGTCGTGGCCCGCATCACCGATGGGCATCATCACGATCCGCTGCGCCTCGGCCGAGCCCTGCTCGCGCAGGCGCGCCGTCCCCGTCCTGCCGCTCGATGACCTTCTCGAGCAACGTCCGCGAGGAGATCGCGCACCAGCCGCTCGCTGGTGCCTGCTGCCGGATCGCCTACCTCGCGTCCATCCTGCGCGGCGCGGGGTCGCTCCACCTCACCGGTGGTGGGCACGCGCACGCCGAGATCGACGTGGGATCGCACGCAGTGGGTCGGCAGGTCCTCACCGCCCTGCGGGAGGAGGGAGTGATGTGCGGTGTGCGGGCGTACACGCCGGAGCGTCTGGGGCTGCACCAGCGGGTGCTGATGGTGCTCGCCGAGGATGCCGCGAGCACGCGCCTGCTGCGACGGACCGGGGTGCTCGATGACGATGGGCGGCCGCGGGTCACCATCGCGCCGTCGCTGGCGGCACGCGACTGCTGCCGCGTCGCGCTGCTGCGGGGTGCGTTCGCCGCCGCCGGCAGCGTCTCACCGCCTGGGCGTGCGGCCCACCTCGAGCTGCGTACGCATGGAGCCGACTTCGCGGAGTACCTCGCAGACGTGTGCGGGGCACTGGACATTCCCGTGCGCTGGCGACAGCGTGCTCGCTGGGCAGAGGTCGCTACGCGGCGTCGTGAGGCGGTACAGGATCTGCTCACGGTGCTCGGGGCCGAGGGAGCCGCGCTGGACGTGGCCGAGGACGAGGTGGTGCGGAGCGCCCGCAGCGACGCCAATCGTCGAGCCAACTTCGACAACGCCAATCTGACACGCCAGGTGCACGCAGCCCGCCAGCAGGCCGCGGCGATTCAGACACTCATGGAGAGCGGCGAGATCGACGGCCTCACGCCGGTGCTCCGCGAGACTGCCCAGCTGCGTCTCGAGTATCCCGAGATGACGCTGACAGAGCTTGCCGAGGCCGCCGGGGTGTCCCGCCCGACACTCGCGGGCCGACTGCGGCGGCTGGTGGAGTTGGCGGAGAACGCGACGGAAGCGGTCGCGGACCGCCGCCCTCGCCCCTAGGATCTCGGGTGGACGCGAATTGCCTCATTCGCCCGCACTGCACCCCTCGACCCATCCAGCCAAGGAGCAAACTCTGTGACCCGCGTTGCCATCAACGGCTTCGGCCGCATCGGCCGTAACGTCCTCCGTGCCGCCTATCTTCGGCAGGCGCCGATCGAGATCGTCGCGATCAACGATCTGACCGACCCGAAGACGCTCGCACACCTGCTCAAGTACGACTCGGTGCTGGGCCGCTTCGGCCATCAGGTTGAGGTCACCGACGGCGGCATCGCCATCGATGGCAAGGAGATCCGGGTGCTCGCCGAGCGCGACCCGGCTGCGCTGCCGTGGAAGGAGCTCGACGTTCCCGTCGTGCTGGAGTCGACCGGCTTCTTCACGAGCCGTGATGGCGCGTCGAAGCACCTCGAGGCCGGCGCCAGCAAGGTGATCATCTCGGCGCCCGCAACCGACCCCGACATCACGATTGTGCTGGGCGTGAACGGCAACGATTACGACCCCGCCACGCACCACATCATCTCGAATGCGTCCTGCACCACGAACTGCCTTGCGCCGTTCACGAAGATCCTGCTCGACGAGTTCGGCATCGAGCGCGGCTTCATGACGACGACGCACGCGTACACCAACGATCAGCAGATCCTCGATCTGCCGCACTCGGACCTGCGCCGCGCCCGCGCAGCTGCGCAGAACATCATTCCGACGTCGACCGGAGCCGCCAAGGCGATCGGACTCGTGATTCCGGAGATGAAGGGTCGTCTCGACGGTATCGCCATGCGTGTCCCGGTGCCCGACGGCTCTGTCGTCGATCTCGTCGTCGAGTTGGGCCGCGCGGCCAGCGCCGAGGAGATCAACGCCGCGATCAAGGCCAAGGCCGACACCGGCGATCTCGCGGGCATCCTCCAGTACACCGAGGACCCGATCGTCTCGAGCGACGTGATCGGCTCCTCGTACTCGTCGGTCGTCGACGCCAAGCTGACGATGGCCAACGGCAACATGGCGAAGATCGTCAGCTGGTACGACAACGAGTTCGGGTACTCGAACCGCGTGGTCGACCTGATCCAGAAGGTCTAGGTATGGCGCGACGGGGACTCGCGCAGATCGGTGACGTCCGGGGTCGACGCGTGCTCGTGCGTGTCGACCTCAACGTCCCCATCAGCGATGGCGTGGTGGGCGACGACACGCGCATCCGGGCTGCACTGCCGACGATCGAGCGGCTGCGTAGCGGTGGCGCCCGCGTGATCCTGATGAGCCACCTTGGACGACCCAAGGGGGAGCGCAAGCCCGAGTACAGCCTGGCGCCCGTGGCCGGACGACTGGCCGAGCTGCTCGACGCACCTGTGGCGTTCGCCAGCGATTGCGTCGGCCCCGAGGCGGCAGCCGCCGTGGCTGACGTGGCCGATGGTGACGTCCTGCTGCTCGAGAATCTTCGGTATCACGCCGCGGAGGAGGCCAACGATGCCGCCTTCTCCGCGCAGCTTGCCGAGCTTGCCGACCTGTACGTCAACGACGCCTTTGGCGCGGCACATCGCGCACACTCCTCGACCGAGGGCGTAGCTCACCTCGTGCCGGCGCACGCTGGCCTGCTGATGGAGCGCGAGGTCTCGGTGCTGACGTCGCTGCTGGAGGCGCCAGAGCATCCGTTCGTCGCGATTGTCGGTGGCGTCAAGGTCGCCGACAAGATCGCCGTGCTCGAGAAGCTCGTCGAGGTCGCCGACACCGTGTTGATCGGCGGCGCGATGGCGTTCACCTTCGTCGTCGCCGAGGGAGGGGCGGTCGGCTCGTCGTTGCACGAGGACGCCGATGGGCAGGCCATCGCCGTGCGCGCCAAGGCCAAGGCTGCCGACACCGGCTGCGAGCTCCTGCTGCCGAGCGACGTGATCGCGGCCGATGCCTTCAGTGCCGATGCCGCCACGCAGATCACGCCCGCGGACGGCGTGCCCGTCGGCTGGATGGGTCTCGACGTCGGTCCCGAGACGGTTGCGCTGTACGCAGATCGCATCCGCAGCGCCAAGACGGTGCTTTGGAACGGGCCAATGGGCGCCTTCGAAATGGCCCCGTTTGCCGAAGGCACTCGTGCGGTGGCGCAGGCCGTCGCCGAGTGCGACGGTACGACCGTCGTGGGCGGTGGCGACAGCGTCGCCGCGATCACGCAGTTCGGTTTCGCCGATCGGGTCACCCACGTCTCGACGGGCGGAGGCGCGAGCCTCGAGCTGCTCGAGGGTCGTGTGCTGCCGGGCGTTGCCGCTATTCCGGAGGTGGAGTGATGTCCCGTCGTCCGCTCGTCGCAGGCAACTGGAAGATGTTCAAGACCCGTGGCGAGGCGCGTGCCTTCGCCGACGGACTCAAGCACGGACTGGGAGCGACCGCCGACGTGGAGCTCGCGATCTGCCCGCCCCTCACCTCGCTTGATGTCGTGGCCAGCGCGTTGGTCGGAACCGGCGTCGGCGTGTTCGGCCAGAACGGCCACGAGGATGCGAATGGCGCGCATACCGGCGAGGTGTCCATGGACATGCTCGTCGATGCGGGCGCAACCGGCGTGTTGCTGGGGCATTCCGAGCGTCGCGCGGACAACAACGAGACCGATCAGGCCCTGGCACGCAAGGTGCCGGCCGCGCTTGCCGCCGGACTGATCCCCGTCCTCTGCATCGGCGAGTCGGAGTTCGAGCGCGACTCCGGCACCACCAAGGCCGTCCTCGATCGTCAGGTCCTCGAGGGGCTCTCCGCCGTTGCCGTCGAGGAGTTCCCCAAGGTCGTCGTCGCGTACGAGCCGATCTGGGCCATCGGCACGGGGAAGTCGGCCACCCCGGAGATCGCCCAAGAGGCGCACGGGTGGATCCGCGATCAGCTGCGCGAGTTGTGCGGCGACGCTGCCGACCAGATTCGCATTCTGTATGGCGGTTCCGTCAAGCCCGAGAACGCCGCGGAGCTGCTGTCGCAGCCCGATATCGACGGCGCGCTGGTCGGTGGAGCGTCGCTCGAGCCCGATAGCCTGCTGGCCATCGCTGCCGCCGCCTCGTGACGCCGCCTGTCGTCCTCCTGATCCTGGACGGCTGGGGCCTCGCACCGGCGGGTCCGGGCAACGCCGTTGAACTGGCGGACACGCCGGTGTTCGATGCGCTCTGGACGGACAATCCCCACGGCGAGCTGATCGCCTCTGGTCGCGACGTGGGTCTGCCGGTCGGGCAGATGGGGAACTCCGAGGTCGGCCATCTCGCGATCGGTGCCGGTCGAGTGGTGGCGCAGGATCTCGTTCGGATCGGCGATGCCGCCGATCACCGGTTCGCCGACACCCCGGAACTTGTCGCGGCGTGCGAACGCGCGCGTAGCGGCTCGGGCACGCTCCACATCGTCGGCCTCGTCTCCGACGGTGGCGTGCACAGCCATGTCGATCATCTGCGTGGGCTCGTGCACCTCGCGTCGGCGCAGGGCGTCCCGCACGTCGCCGTCCACGCGTTCACGGATGGCCGCGATGTGTCGCCCGAGCAGGCCCGGGCCCTCCTGCCGGCGCTCGCCGACGAGTGGGAGGGAGGGCCCGCCCGCATCGTCGACCTCTGCGGTCGCATCCACGCGATGGACCGCGACTCGCGGTGGGAGCGTGTCGAGCGGGCCTGGCGCCTGCTCGTCGAGGGGAGCGGAGCGCGCGCTGACGACGTGCGCTCGGCGATCGAGGCCTCGCACGCCGCTGGGATCACCGACGAGTTCGTCGAGCCGGTCGTCATTGGCGATGGCAGCGGACGGATCGCGGCTGGCGATGAGGTGATCTTCCTCAACTTCCGGCCCGACCGCGCCCGCGAGCTCTGTCAGGCACTCGCGGATCCGACCTTCGATCACTTCGATCGGGGCGCCCATGGTGTCGTGAGCCTGACGGCCATGACGGCGTACTGGGACGGCCAGCCAGGCGCGATCGCCTTTCCCGAGGACCGCCCGGGCAACGTGTTGGCCGACGCACTGGAACGAGCGGCAATCGCCCAGCTGCACGTCGCCGAGACGGAGAAATACCCGCACGTCACGTACTTCTTCAACGGTGGTCGCGAGGCCGAGCACACCGGCGAGGCTCGCGTGCTCATCCCGTCGCCGCGCGACGTGGAGACGTACGACCAGAAGCCGGAGATGAGCGCTGCCGGCGTCGCAGAGGCCGCGATCGACGGCATCCGCAGTGGCAACTACGGCTTCGTCATCGTCAACTTCGCCAACCCCGACATGGTTGGCCATACCGGCGACATTCCCGCCGTGGTGCGCGCCGTCGAGGAGGTCGATCGTCGCCTCGGCGACGTCATCACCGCGGTTCGCGACGTTGACGGCGTCGCGCTCATCACGGCCGATCACGGCAACGCCGAGCAGATGATCGACGCCGACGGGGAGCCGCACACCGCGCACACGACCAATCCCGTGCCGTTGATCCTGGTTGGCACGGAGCGCGCGCTGCGTCCATACGGACGACTCGCGGATGTCGCACCGACGGTGCTCGAACTCCTCGACGTCACTGCCCCGGCCGAGATGTCGGGCGCGTCGCTCCTCGCCTAGCGCTACATCCCGAAGAGCAGGCGGTCGCCGAACTGCGGCGGCAGGCCCGCGTCAACGATCTCCTTCGCCGTCAGCGCGGCGTCGTACTCGACCCGCCGAAACTCCACCCGCACGGGCTCGCCCTCGTCGATGTCGAGCACCAGGTACGAAGCACGACTATCGCCGTCACGTGGCTGGCCGACAGAGCCCGGATTTGCGAGCAGGCGGACATCGTCGGCGAGGTGCTCCTCGCGTCCGGCCGGGGCATGGCCTCCCGTGACACGGTCGCCGACGCTGCGCGCCGACATCGGCACGTGCGTGTGCCCGACCAACACGACCTTGGCGTCGGGCGCGTTCGATAGGGCGATGGCCGCGCCGGGCCCATCGATCACGTACTCCCAGATGGGATCACGCGGCGACGCATGGGCGAGCTCCACGCGCTCCAGAGAACGCTGCGGCTCGAGCGTGTCGAGCCACGCCTCCTGCTCCCGCCCCAGCACCTCGCGCGTCCAGCGTGCCGCGCGCCCGGCGTCGCCCCCGAACCGTTCCACGTTGACCTTGCCCAGCACGGCGAGATCGTGGTTGCCCGCCAGGACGACGCTTGCCAGCTCGCGGATGCGATCAACACACTCGTTCGGTCGCGCGCCGTAACCGACGATGTCGCCGAGGCACCAAAGCTCGTCGTAGCGGTCACCCTCCGCCTCCAGCACCGCCTCCAAGGCGTGCAGGTTGCCGTGGATGTCAGAGATGACGAGGACGCGCATGCAGGTTGCAGGATAGGCGACGTGGTCGCGTGGGTCGCCGCGACTAGACTGCGTCCATGGAACCCGACGAACCGCACGAGCGCCAGCTGAACATTCACTTCACGCCGGAGGAAATGGCTGGGCACTACGCCAACTTCGCCAACGTGTCGCACTCCGATTACGAGTTCACCATCACGTTCGCGCGTGTCGACCACGAGTTCGACGGTCCCGAGATCCCGGGTGTGGTCGTCAGCCGCATCAACCTCTCGCCCCAGTTCATGGGCGAGCTGCTCGATGCCATGCAGGACAACTGGGACAAGTTCACCGCCCGCGAGAGCATCCGCGACCTGCCCGAGGTCGATTCGGATCATCCCGAGGCCTAGTCTCGCTCCGGCTCGTCGTCGTCGGCAAGGCACGAGGTCCACTGGCCGAGGCCGCAGCGGAGTACGAGGCGCGTGCGGCCAAGCTCGCGAGGTTCGACGTCGTCGAGGTCAAGGATGAGCCGCTGGATCGCGGCACCTCGCTCGAGATCCGACAGCGCGAGGCCGATCGCATCGTCGCTGCCAGTGCGGGCTATCGCCTGATTGCGTTCGATCCTGGTGGTCGTGCGCTGTCGTCGGTCGACCTCGCGGCACGCGTACTCGAGTGGGAAGAGCAGGCGCCGCAGCGCACCGCGTTTGTCGTCGGCGGCGCGGAGGGATTGGCTCCCTCGGTCCTCGCACGAGCGGATACCGCGCTGTCGTTGGGACCGTTCACGCTCCCGCATCAGCTGGCGCGGGTCGTCGCGGCGGAGCAGCTGTATCGCGCGTTGACCATCAATCGCGGACTGCCGTACCACCGCTAGCTCCACCGCCGCCGCGCTGGTTGGGCTTTGCCACGATGCGCTCGTGAGCGATCCCGTCAGCGACCTCCACGCCTCGATCACGACCGCCGTCGCGGCAATGACCGGTGGCGAGGTACCCGAGCTCGCGTTGGAGCGCCCTGCGAATGCGGAGCACGGCGACTACGCGACGAGCGTCGCCATGCGCCTCGCGCCGGTGCTGTCGCGAACGCCGCGTGAGATCGCCGAGGAGCTCGCGGCGGCAATCGCCACGATCGCCGGAGTCGAGTCCGTCGACATCGCAGGACCGGGCTTCATCAACATCCGCCTCGGGGATCAGTGGTACCGCGATGCGCTCAGCGACGTCATCGCCGCCGGGCGCGACTTCGGTCGCCGCCCGTTCGCCCGCGGCGCGGAAACGCTGGTGGAGTTCGTCTCGTCCAATCCCACCGGTGACCTCACGATCGGCTCGGCGCGCAACGCGGCCTACGGCGACAGCGTGGCTCGCCTGCTGGAGTTCACGGGCGAGAAGGTGACGCGGGAGTACTACATCAACGACGCCGGGAACCAGGTCGCGCTGTTCGGTCGGTCCGTGCAGGCGCGCCGCCTCGGGCAGGACATCCCCGAGGGCGGCTATCCGGGCGCAGAGGTGGGGGTGATCGCGACCGAGCTCGACCTCGCCGACGACGCGCCGCTGGAGGACTGGGTCGCCAGGGGCGTGGCGCTGATGGTCGAGCGCATCCGCACGAGCCTCTCCAGCATGCGCGTGGAGTTCGACCTGTGGACCAGCGAGAAGGGTCTGCACGAGAGCGGCGCTGTGCTCGCGGCCATCGAGCGGGCGCGCGTGCAGGGGCGCATCTACGAGCTCGATGGCGCCACCTGGCTGCGTACCACCGATTTCGGCGACGACAAGGACCGGGTGCTGCTGAAGGCCGACGGCGAGCACACCTACTTCGCCTCGGATCTCGCGTACGTCGACCTCAAGTTCCAGCGAGGCGCGACGCACGCGATCTACGTGCTCGGCGCCGATCATCATGGCTACATCCAGCGGCTCAAGGCGGGTGCGCAGTGCCTGGGGTACGACCCGCAGCACGTCGAGTGCCTGATCTACCAGCTGATCACGGTCTCGGGCGAGCGCATGGGCAAACGCCGCGGCAACGTCATCACCCTCACCGAACTCACCGATGCGATCGGCGTCGATGCGGCGCGGTACTTCCTCGTCCAGCGATCGCATGACCAGACGCTCGATATCGATCTCGATCTCGCCGTCGAGGCGAGCAGCAAGAACCCGGTCTACTACGTGCAGTACGCACACGCCCGCTGCGCATCGATCCTGCGCAAGGCGGCCGATGAGGGTCTCGCCGTTGACGGGGTCGGCAGCGCACACGTGCCCGAGGCGGCG
>JBILWG010000242.1:0-2620 GCA_044369995.1 Gaiellales bacterium
CCGCCGCCCGAGCGCTGGAAGGTACCGCCGGAGACCGTCTCGCCGGCGCGCGGCAGTCGCTCGACCCGCACGACCTCATCGACGTTGATCGAGCCGACGACGGCGACGGTGCCCACGGCGCGCTACGCAGCCGCAGGTGCGGCGAGGACCTCGTCGACGCTGCTGAGCGTGGCGCCGTACATCTGCTGCATGTACGCGAGCCCAGCCGCCTGGTCGGCCGGAGTGAAGGCGGAGATGCCGTCCTCGGCGAGCACGACGCGAAAGCCCTCGATGAACGCGTCACCGGCCGTGTGCTGCACGCAGATGTGCGCGTGCTGCCCAACCAGGATCACCGTTCCGACATCGTGCTGGCGCAGGTACATGCCGAGCCCCGTCTCGTGGAACCCGGAGTACCAGCGCTTCGCGAACTGCACGTCACCGGGCTGCGGTGCGAGTTGGGGAACCACCTGCGCGCCGGGCGTACCGGCCAGAGCATGCGGCCCCCACAGCGTCTCCTCCCGATCCCCCGGCAGATGCGCATCATTGACGTAGCAGACCGGCCAGCCACGCTGGCGCGCGCCGGCCACGAGCCGGGCGATCGGTGCGATGCACTCCTGCGACGGTGGATTGGCAAGCGCGCCGGTGACGAAGTCGACCAGCATGTCGGCCACGATCACGGCGGGACGATTGAGCGGCTCCATGTCAGGAAACCGTATCAATTCGGCAAATCCCGTTGGTGATCTGCCACGTCCGTATCACCGTGTGGCAGGATGGGGCAAGTTCCCGAGTGAGAGGATCCTGTATGGCCCTGCGCCGAGCATCCGCCCGACGTCTCCTGACTATGTGCATCGCCGTCACTGCGGCGCTGGCCCTGCCTGCGCTGGCCTCGGCGAAGAGCAACCTGCAGGTGGGATTCCTCGACAACGACTACGCGGGGACGTATCCGACGCAGTTCTGGCAGGACGCGGTGACGCTCAAGGTCGGCTTCATGCGCTGGGATATGCAGTGGGGTGAGATGGCCGTGACGCGGCCGGCGAATCCACGAAACCCCGAGGATCCGGCCTACCACTTCGCGCAGACCGATCAGTTCGTGATCAACGCGGCCAACCATGGGCTGCAGGACAAGGTCATGTTCACCCTCTGGAAGACGCCGACGTGGGCAACCAAGGCCAAGTCCGCCAAGGCGACGCAGATGCCGAACCTGACCGACTGGCGGAACTTCGTCGCAGCCTGCGCCACCCGATACTCCGGCACGTACATCCCGCCGGGCGCGACCACGCCCCTCCCCCGCGTGACCGCCTGGGAGACGTGGAATGAGCCGAACGCGAGCTTCGCCTTCCAGCCGCAGAAGCAGAACGGCAAGTTCGTCTCGCCCGCCAACTACGTGAAGCTCCTGAATGCGCTCAAGTCCGAGGTCAACAAGGCTGTGCCGTTCAAGCCGACCTTCGTGGCAGGCGCCATGTACAAGCAGGGTGGTCCCGGCAATCCAAGCCCGATCGCCTTCATGAAGGGCATGAAGGCCGCTGGAGCGAAGTTCGATGTCCTCTCTATGCATCCGTACAACAACACGCCGCGACTCGGCCTCAACGACGGCAAGGACCAGAGCACGACCAATCCGCGCTTCATCGGGATCGGCAACTTCGACACGTTCATCAAGCTCGCCAACCAGACGTTCGGCAAGAAGTACCCGATCTGGGTGACGGAGTTCGGCTGGGCCACGCCGGCCGCGGGCAAGACGCAGTACACCGTTTCGCCCGCGCAGCAGGCCCAGTTCGCGTACGACTCGATCCTCCGTTTCAAGCAGCTGCCGCAGGTCGAGAAGATGACCTGGTTCCTCGTGCGTGACAATCCCCCGAAGCCGGGCGCCTGGTACACCACGGGTCTCGAGAAGGTCGACGGCACGCACAAGCCGTCCTTCAACTCGTGGGTGTCCGCCGCCGGCAAGTTGAAGAAGTCCTCGATCCGCTAACGCTCGTCGCACGTCCGGCGCCACCGTCTGCGGGCGGTGGCGCCGATCCGCTCTCATGCCTCTCCGCCGTCAGCCACTCCGCCTTCTCGTTGTCCTCGCCGCGCTCGCTGCGACGGCCGCGGTACCGGGTCTGGCCTCGGCCAAGAGCAACCTGCAGGTTGGCTTCCTCGATAACGCCTACCCCTCCACGGACTCGGCGGCCTTCTGGGATGACGCCGTCGCACTCCGTGTCGGGTTCATGCGGTGGGATATGCAGTGGAGCGAGATCGCGAGCACGCGTCCGCGGAATCCCCGTGATCCCGCTGACCCGGCCTACTTCTGGGCGCTGACCGATCACTTCGTGCAGCACGCCGCCGCGCGCGGCCTCCAGGACCGCGTGATGTTCACGCTGTGGAAGACGCCGCGCTGGGCATCCTCGACCAGGCAGCAGCGGGCGTACGCCACCCAGATGCCGCGACTGAAGGACTGGCGCAACTTCGTCTACGCGGTGGCGAAGCGCTACTCCGGCACCTACGTGCCGCCGGGAGCCACCGCACCGCTGCCACGCGTGATCGCCTACGAGACGTGGAACGAGCCGAACGCCTACTTCGCCTTCCGCCCCCAGCGGCAGAACGGCGTGGCGGTGTCGCCGCGCAACTACGCCCAGCTCCTGAAGGCCGTCCGCTACGAAGT
>JBILWG010000244.1:0-2601 GCA_044369995.1 Gaiellales bacterium
GCTCGACCTCGTACAACGCCGCCAACGACAGCTTCGGCGTGGGGTCCAGCACGCTGCAGACCGTGGCCGTCCGCGTCCGGGCCTCCACCTTCTGCGTCGACGCCTACGGCGCCAAGGCGTTCTTCCCCCAGGACATGATCTGCGCGTCGCTGCCGGGGCGTGACGCCTGCGCTGGCGATAGCGGCGGGCCGCTGGTCGACCGGCCGGGGCCCGACGCCCGGCTCGTCGGCGTCGTCTCGTGGGGTACCGGCTGCGCCCTCGCACGCTTTCCCGGGGTCTACTCGCTCGTCGCGCACAACCACTGCTGGATCGCCTCGACGGTGAACCCGCCCGGTGCGCCGAGGACCGCCGCCGTGGCGCAGGCCGACGGCACGCTGAGCGTCGACTGGGAGTGGCCGCGCCCGTGCGCCGACGCACCGCTGCCGAGCGCCTACCGGATCCGGGTGGTGGAGACGGGCCAGGTGATCGAGGTGCCGGGGGCGGCGCGGCGGGCCGACGTCGGCGGCCTCGTCAACGGGGCCACCTACACCCTCGCTGTCTCGGCCGTCAACGAGAACGGCGAGAGCCCTCCGCTGACCGTCACCGGGGTGCCCGGCCCCAACTTCGTGGCGGCGCAACAGGCTGTATGGACCGGCTACCGCACCGCCAAGCTGACCTTCACCCTCGCGCCGCACGGAGCACCCCTGCAGTGGCGGGTGGAGAGCGGCACGGGACTGCGCTTCACGCCCGGCCCGTGGCAGAGCGCTCCACCGAGCGAGGTTCCGGCCGCGATCGTGGCCCTGGTCGACGGGCTACCGGTCGGGGCCGCTGCCGATCTGCGCGTCGTGGTGACCGACGGCGTCGTCACGACCAGCACGCAGCGCACCCAGCTGCCAACGCCCGAGCCACCCGCGACGGTCGGTGGTGTCCACATCGTGGGAGTGGCGAGCGTGGGCGCCACGGTCCGCTGCGACCTCGGGCGCTGGACCGGCACCCGCCCGTTTGCGATCACCCGGCAATGGCTCGCCGACGGCCGCCCCCTGCCCGCGGCGACGGAGCGGCTGCTCCGCATCCCACCCGCGCTGGATGGTCGCGCCCTCTCCTGCCGCGTCACCGTCAGCGGACCCGGGGGGATCACCCGCGCGACCACCGAGCGCAAGACGGTCGCGGGCTAGTTGCGCGTGGGCTCGCGGTCCGGCACGCCGCGCCGCGCGACGCCATCCGCGAGCGCCGCGGCCGCGACCGCGGCGGCGACGGACTCGACGACCCGGCGATTGAACACGCTGGGGACGATGTACTCCGGCGTCAACTCGTCGACGCCGATCACGTCCGCGATCGCCGAGGCTGCCGCGAGCTTCATGCCCGGCGTGATCCTGCGCGCACGCACGTCGAGCGCCCCGCGGAAGATGCCGGGGAACGCGAGCACGTTGTTGATCTGGTTGGGGTAGTCGCTGCGCCCCGTTGCCATCACGGCAGCCAGGCCCTCGACCTCCTCCGGCACGATCTCCGGATTCGGATTGGCCATCGCGAAGATGATCGGGTCCGCAGCCATCGTGCGCACCATGTCGACGCTGATGACCCCGGGGCGAGAGACGCCGATGACCACGTCCGCGTCGCGCAGCGCCTCGGCAGCGCCGCCCGTGATGCGCTCCGGATTCGTGCGCTCGGCGTAGGCCTGCAGCGCGGGGTCCATGCCGGGCCGGTCGGGATGCACGATCCCGTCCACGTCGACCCCGACCAGCTGCGTGACGCCGCCGGCCAGCAGCATGTCGGTGACGGCCGTGCCTGCAGCGCCCGTGCCGATCACGGCAACCCGGATTGACGCAATCTCCTTGCCGACGACGCGCAGGGCATTGCGCAGCGCGGCCAGCACCGTGATGGCGGTGCCGTGCTGATCGTCATGGAAGACGGGAATGTCCAGCAACTCCTCCAACCGGCGCTCGATCTCGAAGCAGCGGGGAGCCGAGATGTCCTCCAGGTTGATACCGCCGAAGCCCGGGGCGATCAGCTGCACGGCCCGGATGATCTCCTCCGGATCCTGGGAGTCGAGGCAGATCGGCCACGCGTCCACGCCGGCGAACTCCTTGAAGAGCATGGCCTTGCCCTCCATCACCGGCAGCGCCGCACCTGGGCCGATGTCGCCCAGGCCGAGGACGGCGGAGCCGTCGGTGACGACGGCGATCGTGTTGCCCTTGCCGGTCAGGTTCCAGACGCCATCCGGCTCCTCGGCGATCGCGCGCGACACGCGGGCGACCCCCGGGGTGTACGCCATCGAGAGATCGTCCCGCGTGCGGATGGGCACCTTCGGCGTCATCTCGATCTTGCCGCCCTTGTGCATCAGGAACGTGCGGTCCGACACGTTGATCACGCGAATCCCGTCGATCGCGCTGATGGCATCCACGACGCGATCACCGTGCTCCTCGTTCGCGCAGAGCACGCTGATGTCCCGCACGACGACGTCCTGGTCGACGCGGACGAGATCGATCGCGCCGAGAATGGCGTCCGCCTCGCCGATGGCGGCGGCGACGCGCGCGAACTGCCCCGGCTCGTGCGGAATCAGCGCACGGATCGTCAGGCTGTACGAGGCGGAGTGGTGGGTCGCCACGCAACGCAGGGTAGCGC
>JBILWG010000243.1:0-2601 GCA_044369995.1 Gaiellales bacterium
CCGCCAACTGCGTCCTTGAGGATGTTGTTCTCGCCGATCATCGGCGCCTCGACGAAGCCCCGCGCCAGCGTCCGCTCGCCGAGCGCCTTGTTGAGCGAGAACGTCCCCCCCGCCGGGATGATGTACTGGTCGAGGATCTCGGCGCCGCGCTTGATGTTGCTGACGCGGGCACCGCCGCTGTAGGGCGTGAAGAACTCGCCGACGACCTCCTTGACCCCCAGCTGCTGCGCCTTCTCGGAGGTCAGCGCCGGCCGGCGGACGCCGATGCTGATCGGCGTGATGCGCTCGGTCGGATCGGCCTTCCAGGTGGCGGCCAGCGTGTCGACGTCCACGCCGCGGCCATCGGTGCTGCCGATGATGCGCGCCTTGCCGGCGGCGTTCGTCGTGAAGGTCGCGTTCTTCGGCGCCTTCTCCCGCTTGCCGTAGACCGTGCTGAAGAAGTTGCGCAGCGTGGCGCGCGAGATGTCGAAGGAGATCGTGCCGTCCTGGGCGACGAACTCGGTGGCCTTCAGCGCCACCGAACGCGGGACGCGCCGGGGATCGTCCTTGAGGGTGACGAAGTGCGGCGACCGGACGAAGTCGCGCGCCGCGGTCGCCGCCTGCTCGGCCTCCGCGGTCGTGACCGCCGGCTCGGTGATCGTGATCGGCACCTGGAGATCGGGTCCGGTCTCGCCGATCGAGCGGAGGGCCAGCAGGATCTCCCCCACGTTCGGCCGCGCGCCCTTGGCCGCGGCCCGAACCGGGAAGCGGCCGCGAGCATCCTTGATCACCGTGGCGTTGCGCGGCGGCACGGTCGTCGCCTGCCGCACCGGCAGGAGCGCCTGTCCGACCTGGCGGCGGTTGTAGAGGTAGGCGAGCGGAATGTCCCGCGTGCTGCCGAGCCCCACGCGGCCCTGCAGGCGCTCGAGGAACGTGGAGTCCTCCTGTGCCGCCTTGACCGCGGCCTGCGCGTTGGGTCGGAGGTTGATGGACGCCGGGTCGATCTCGAAGCGATTGCCGTCGGCGAGCAGCACGACACCGCGCGCGACGAGGGCCTGGCCGTGGGCGCGGACCTTGGCCTTGGCCTCAGCCGCGGTGAGGTCCCCCACGTCGACGCCGTCGATGCGCGTGCCGACCGGAATCGTCGCGCCCGTGTCGCGTCCGAGGTAGGCCGCCGTGCCCACCACGATGCCGACCAGCGCCAGCAGGATCAGCAGGGTGGCGAAGGGAAAGCGCCGCCGCCGCTTGGCGGACGGCCGCCGTGAACCGAGGCTCTGCTCCACGGGCTCCTCGAAGCGGTAGACCCGCATCCGCTCAGGGGGGGTGTTCACAGGCGGATTCTACGCCGCGAGGTCGCGACGCCGCTGCGCTCTGGTGATCCAGCCCCCGCTGGGTCTAGGCACTCAGCGCCAGATACTCGCGCAGCTCGGGGTTGGCGCGGGCCAGCGTGCTCAGCGCGCGCCCCTCGACCTGACGCACGCGCTCCCGTGTGCAGCCGAGCTCGGAGCTGACCTGATCGAGCGTGCGCGTCCCCTTGCCGTCCAGCCCGTAGCGCAGCTCGACGACCTGACGCTCCTGCTCGTGCAGCTGGTCGAGGGCGTCCTGGAGTTCGGTCGAGAAGCTGTCACCGGTGATCGCCTCGTCCGGACGGACGGCGTTCGGATCCTCGACGAGGTCGGCGATATCGGAGTCGCCGTCGCCGACGCTGACGTCGAGGGACACCGGGTCGTCGACGATGTCGAGCAGCGCGGTGATCTTCTTCAGCCCCAGGCCCGTGGCCGCTGCCAGCTCCTCCGGCGTGGCCGGGCGGTCGAGCTCCTGACGCAGGCGACGCTCGGCCTTCCGGACGCGCTTGAGGTTGTCGACCACGTGGACGGGCAGTCGGATCGTGCGCCCCTGATCGGCGATCGCGCGGCTGATCGCCTGCTTGATCCACCAGGTGGCGTACGTGGACAGCTTGAAGCCCTTGGTGTGGTCGAACTTCTCGACCGCGCGCATCAGGCCGACGTTGCCCTCCTGGATCAGGTCCAGCAGCGGCACACCCGAGGCGGCGCTGTAGGGACGCGCGATCGACATCACCAGGCGCAGGTTGCGCTCGATCAGCTCCTGCTTGGCGCGCATGTCGCCCGCGTCCTTGCGGCGGGCCAGCGCGGCCTCCTCGCCGGCCGTCAGCAGGCGTCCGTCACCGATCTGGCGCACGTAGGTGAACAGCAGGTCGACCTCCGGCGTCTCGTCGAACGAGTCGTCGATGGTGTCAGCCGCAGCCGGTGCGTCGAAGACGGCATCGGGCTCGACGAGCGTGAGCTTGCGGGCGGGACGCTTGCGGGTCTTGGGCTCTGCGGTGACAGTCATGATGCTTGGAGGATTCCGCGCCGCTGCCCTTCCCGCTACCCCCCGTCGAGAATCCTGCCGGAGTCCTAACGAATTCCCCATATTCGGGGTGCTGAACCCGCCTGTCTGAACACAACGCCAACAGTGCGCGGCACGCCCGGCAGGTCGGATTCGCTCAGGCCGGGGGCAGCAGCAGGATGATCCCGGCCTGGATCGTGGAGCCCTGCAGATGGTTGAGCTCCTTGATCCGCCCCACTCGATCGCGCGGATCGCCGGTTCCGGTTGCCTCGG
>JBILWG010000081.1:0-8445 GCA_044369995.1 Gaiellales bacterium
TGACGTGGTCCCAGCTGCGGATCCTCGAGCAGCGCGGCTGGGACATCGGCTCCCATACCGTCTCGCACACGGAGCTGCCGGGGATGTCCGAAGAGGACGCCCTGCAGACCCTGCGCCGCTCGCGGTTCACCCTGGAGCGCAACCTCGGCCACCCCGTGCAGTGGTTCTGCTACCCGGCGGGGGCCGTCGATGACACGTCGGTCGACTGGGTTCGGCAGGCGGGCTATGTGCTCGCCACCACCACCGAGTCGGGCGACACCCTCTCGGCCCGCGATCCCCTGCGGCTGCAACGAATCCGGATTTCGAACGCCACCGGCGTGCGGGGACTCGCGGCGGCCCTCTCCTGATCGCTACGGGCCCAGCAGGAGATCGGGCGTCGGCGCGCCGACACGCGACGCTCCCGCGGCCAAGAGCGATGCCACCTCGTCGAGACCGCGCACCGCGCGCACGGCCTTGACCCCGATCGCGGGATCGAGCTCCTCCCGCATCAGTTCCACGTCGAGCGCATCGTTCGGCTCCGGAGCCAGGCCGGACGAGGTCACGAGCATGTCCACCTCAGCGGCCGCAATGGCGCGAGCCAGCAGGCGCAGCTGGCGATCGTCGAACGCCGCGGTCTCGATCACGGCACGGATCAGCACCTCGCTGCTGGCCTCTCGCGCCGAGGCTGCACAGCGCCGGAGCTCATCCCGGACGTGGTTCGGATCGCCGCTGGCGAACTGCGCCAGATCCACCGCGACCTCGACCTCCTGTGCGCCATCGCGGAGCGCGCGCACACACGCTCGGGCCTTCACCTCGGGCACGTCGCCGCCGAACGGATGGGAGATCAGCGCCACGAGCTTCACGTCGCTCCCACCAAGGACCTCCGCTGCGTGCGCCACGTGGGTGGGAGGTACGCAGACCGCGGCGACGTGGCGATCCAACGCAAGCTGGCAGAGGTCTCGAGCGTCCGCCCGCGTGGCCCGCGGCCGCACGAGCATCAGCTCGATCGACTTGGTGCGCTCTCCGGTGCGACGGGACATCCTGCCAGCGTACCCGCCACCGGTGATCCCGGTCGCTCCCACGGCTCCGTGGTTCGTCTAGGATTCGTCGCTCAGCCGATGAGTGAATTCCGCGACCAAGAGCGCTACGACGCCCATCAGGAGGCGATGCGCAACTCCCGCCGCGCCAAGCAGCGCTCGTCCGCACGCGCGCAGCAGCGCCGACGGCGCATGATCGCGGTCACGGTGCTGCTGCTGCCCGTCGCCATCGCGGCCTTCGCCTTCACCTGGAATCGCAGCAACCCGGAGCCGAAGCCCAAGCCCCGAACTCCGCCCACCACCACGCCGTCCCAGAGCGCTGCCGAGCAGGCCGTCGGCGGCCGCGTCGCCATGCCCGATCACATCCGCGGCGTGCACGTGACGAGCTACGCCGTCGCCTCGCCGAGCCTGTTCGAGCCGATCATGGCCTTGGCCGATCCAAAGGTCGGCATGAATGCCATCCAGATCGACGTGAAGGACGAGCGCGGCGAGCTGGCGTTCTCGACCCCGATTCCGCTCGCCAACAAGAGCGGCGCCTCGCAGGACATCTACGATCCGGTCAAGGTGCTGCGCCGAGCGCATGCGGCGGGTCTCTACGTGATCGCCCGGGTGGTCGTCTTCCAAGACGGCTACGCGCCCCAGGCCGACCGCTCGCTCGCCCTGCGCACGCCGTCGGGCGGTCTCTGGAAGAACGACATCGGACTGACCTGGCTCGACCCCACGAACGAGAAGTCGTGGGAGTATCCGATCCAGGTCGCCAGCTACGCGGCCGAACTCGGCTTCGACGAGATCATGTTCGACTACGTCCGCTATCCCACCGACGGCGATGCCTCCACCATGGCCTTCAAGGATCCGGGCCGCCCCCGCCAGGACACCATCACCGCGTTCATCAAGGAAGCGTCGGCTCGCCTCAAGCCTCTTGGGGTCCACGTCTCCGCCGCGTTCTTCGGGCTCGCGGCGACCGACGATCTGGGGATCGGGCAGTGGCCGGGCAAGCTCCGCAACACCCTCGACGCCGTCTATCCGATGATCTACCCCTCGCACTTCACGGACGGGCAGTTCGGCATCGACAAGCCGGGCGACAAGCCGGGCCCGACCATCGCCGCGGCGATGTCGGATTGGCGCCGCAAGACCAACGGCGGCACCATGCAGATCCGCCCGTGGCTGCAGGACTTCACCCTCGGCGGCATCCCCTACGGTGCCCGCGAGGTGAAGGCGCAGATCGCCGCGGCGGATCGCACCGGAGGAGATGGCTGGCTGCTCTGGAACGCGCAGTGCATCTACACCCCCGGCGTCTTCGCCGGCACCAACGGCCAGCCGTAGCGCCTACGGGCCGAGACGGTCGAGCAGCGACGGATCATCGCGCCAGCCGCGCTGCGTGCGCACCCGGAGCTCCAGCATGACCTTGCCGCCGATGATGCGCTCGATCCCGGTCCGTGCCGACGTGCCGATGTCCCGGATCATGGTGCCCCCCGCGCCGATCACGATGCCCTGCTGCGACTTCGACTCCACGTAGATCGAGGCCTCGATGCGGGCCGCCCGCCGGCGGGTCGGCGGGTCGTACTCCTCCACGACCACCGTCAACGCGTGCGGCACCTCGTCGCGCAGGCGCCGCAGGGCCTGCTCGCGGATCAGTTCCGCGATCTGCAGCCGCACCGGGTCGGAGGACCGCGCCTCGGCGGGAAACAGCGCCGGCCCCTCAGGCGCCAGACGCACCAGATCGGCCACGAGAGCCGCCACCCCATCGCCGGTCTTCGCGGAGAGCGGATGCAGCTCGGCGAAGTCGCCGAGCTCCGCGGCACCCTGCATGGCGGCGCCGATCCGCTCGGGGGCCATGCCATCCGTCTTGTTGACCACGACGATCACCGGGACGCCGGCCGCGTAGGCAGCCTCGGCACTGGCCCGATCGCCGCCACCGATCGACTGCGTGCCGTCCAGTACCAAGAGCACGATGTCGACGTCGCTGAGCGTCTCCGTCACGCTCTCCGCCATCCGCCGCGTCAGACCATCCCGCGGAATCTGGATGCCCGGCAGGTCGGCCAGCACGAGCTGCCAGCCATCGCCGTGCGCGATACCGGCGATACGTCGGCGCGTCGTCTGCGGACGACTGGACGTGATCGTGACGTGCTCGCCGACGATCGCGTTGACAAGCGTGCTCTTGCCGACGTTCGGCCGACCGGCAAGGCCAACCAGTGCGCAGCGGAACTCCACCCCGTCAGGGTACGGCAGGACGTGCCGCGCCGCCCCACCCGCCTGCCCTTCAGTACTCTGCTGATTGGAGTTCCATGAGCATGACGCCCACCGCCAGAGACGCCGTCTTCTCGCCACTGCAGGTCGAGGGCGCCGTCGAGCGCATCGTGCGCAGGCTGGGCGAGGCGATCGGCTCCGGCGTGCTGCAGCCAGGGGAGCGCCTCCCGCCGGAGCTCGAGCTGGCAGAGCGCCTGGCGGTTGCACCCATGACGCTGCGTCAGGCGCTCGCCATACTCCGCGACGCGGGGTACGTCGAGACGCGGCGCGGGCGCGGCGCGGGATCCTTCGTGGCCGACGACATCGGCGGACCACTGGTGCACGGCGGGCGCGTGCCGACGGAGCGACAGCTGGGCGACCTCGTTGACTGGCGGCGCGCCATCAGCGGCGAGGCCGCATTTCTCGCGGCGCAGCGGCATGAGGCTGACGCGCTGGAGCGGGTCGCGGTCGCCGCGGCGGAGGCCGAGCGCGCGGCACTCGGCGGCTACGCAGACTATCGTCGCGCCGACAGCGGCTTCCACATCGCGCTGGCCGAGGCCTCGGGCAGTTCGCGACTGCTGGCCGCGGAGACGGCACTTCAGGCCGAGCTGGGTGACATCCTCGCGGCCTTGCCGGGCACGTGGCCGACGGGCGCCCTCCGCTCCTCCACGGGCGGTCACACGCCGATCCTCACCGCCGTGCTGCGTGGCCAGCCGGAGGCAGCGCGCGCCGCGATGCTCGAGCACGTCGAGGCCACGCGGGATTGGATCGTCGGTCTCCATCTGGGGCGTCTCTCGACCTGACCCTTGCTTTTTGAAACCTACTGCGTAGAGTTCTTCGTATGGCCGCCGCTGAATCCCCCATCGACGCCCCCGACCTGCCGTTCTTCGACGTCAACGACCTCGCCTTCTCGATCCGCGCCGAACCGGTGAAGGCCGCGCGTGAGGCCGGCCCGTACGCGCGCACTCCGTACGGCCTCGCGGTCTTGCGCTACGAGGAGGTCAACCGGCTCGTCAACGACAAGCGCCTGATCCAGGGCAGCGCGCGCTGGGCCGAACACAACGGCATCGTCGGCGACTGGGGACGCTGGTGGGCCAACATCGTGCTCAACAAGGAAGGCGCCGAGCACGTGCGCCTGCGCAAGCTCGTCAACCCGGCCTTCTCCTCCCGCCACGTCGATGGGCTCGTGCCGAAGTTCCAGGAGCTTGCCAACGAGCTGATCGACTCCTTCATCGACGAGGGACAGTGCGAGTTCATCACCCAGTTCTCCGAGCCCTACGCGACACGCGTGATCTGCCGGCTTCTCGGAGTCACCGACGAGAACTGGGCCGAGCTCGCCGAGTACTCCGCGGAGATGGGCCTCGCGCTGTCGATCTCCGGACGCGAGCACCTCGACGAGATCCAGCACGGCCTCGACAAGATGGGCGAGTACGCGGACGGACTCATCGCCCGTCGCCGGCACGAACCGCACGATGACTTTCTGCAGTCGCTCGTCGACGCCAACGAGGACGGTGACCGCCTCAGCGATCTGGAACTGCGCGACACCGTCATCCTGCTGTTCCAGGGGGGCATCGAGACGACCCGTAATCAGCTTGGGATCGGGATGGACCTCTTCATCCGGCACCCTGACCAGTGGGACCTGCTCGGCCGTCAGCCCGAGCTCGCGGCGAACGCGGTCGAGGAGATCATGCGCGTCCGCCCCACCACCACCTGGGTCACGCGCGAGGCTGCCGAGGACTGCGACATCGACGGGATCTTCGTGCCCCGGGGCACGACCGTGCACCTCTTCACCGAGTCGAGCGGCACGGACACGCGCACCTACCCCGACCCGTCCTTCGACATCCAGCAGATCGACCGCCCCAAGCACTTCGCCTTCGGCGGGGGACGCCACTATTGCCTCGGGCACTTCATCGCCCGTGGCGACATGACCGAGGCGCTCGCGCTCCTCGCGCAGCGGCTGCCGGGCCTCCGATACGCCGAGGAGCCGACGTGGCTGCCCGACTCCGGCAACACCGGCCCGGTGCGCCAGGTGCTCACCTGGGATCGCGAGGCGGCCCGATGAGCGATGCCCTCACCCTGCACCGCGAGGCGAACGCGCGCGCCGCCGACGACCTCGTGGCGCGCGTCGAGCAGGCCGGCGTCGAGTTCATCTACTACCAGTTCGTGTCGATCAACGGGCGCGTGCTGGCGAAGGTCGTGCCGGCGGGGCACCTGCGGCGTTCCCTCGACAAGGGCGTGCAGTTCCACGGCTCCGCCATCGCCGACGTGGCCGCAGATCGCCACGGAGAGCTGTTCGGCGGCGGTATCGCAGCGGAGGAGTTCGCGGTCATGCCCGACGCCGACTCCTTCCAGGTGCTGCCCTGGGCGCCGCACGTCGGCCGCTTCCTGTGCTCCCTCTACCGTCGCGACGACAGCCATCGCGACCCGGGCGCGCCGCTCTCGACCGATGTGCGCGGTGTGATGCGGCGGGCTCTCGAGGGCCTTGAGCAGCGCACGGGCTTCGAGCTGCGCAGCGGCACGGAGCCTGAGATCACCTGGCGCGGTGAGGGCTACGATCCGACCTCCCGGCCCGGTGTCAGCACGGCCTACCACGCAGGCACGTTGGAGCAGACCCGCGAGATCTACCAGCGCGTCATTCGCTACGCCAAGCTGATGGGGTTCGACATGATCGAGGGCGACTACGAGGACGCGGGTCAGATCGAGCTCAACTTCATGTACGACCGCGCGGATCGCACCGCTGATCGCCTGCTCACCTACCGGCAGATCTGCGTGCAGGTGGCACGCGAGCTGGGCATCGAGGTGACGTTCATGCCCAAGCCGGAGATCGGCATCATGGGCAACGGCTGCCACCACAACCTCTCGCTGTGGCGGGATGGTGCGAACGCCTTCGCCGAGCCGGGGCGGCGCGACCTGCACATCACCGATACCGCGATGCACGCACTTGGTGGCCTGCTCACGCACGCTGCGGAGTCCATGGCGGTCTACGGGAGCACCGTCAACTCGTACAAGCGCTACTGGGATGCCGGGCAGTTCGCCCCGTCACGTGTGGATTGGGGGCTGGACGACCGCAGCCGCAGCGTGCGCGTCAGTGCCAGCGGGCGACTCGAACTCAAGCTGCCGGACTCCATCGTCAACCCGTACCTCTCGCACGCGCTCATCGCCGGAGCCATCGAGGATGGCCTGGCCCGTGCGATCGATCCCGGCCCGGCGCCCGCAGCCGGCGTGATCAGCCCCGAGCTGTTCGATCCGCTCCCGCTCACGCTGGGCGACGCGGTCGAGCGCTTCGCCGCCTCACCGTGGGTGCGCGCCACGCTGGGCGAGGACCTGACGGAGCTCTACACCGCGTTCAAGCGCGACGAATGGGCCCGCTTCTGCGGAGCCGTCACCGACTGGGAGGACATGATGTACAGGCAGTGGATTCCATGAGCGAACTCGATCTCATCACACCCGGCACGCTCACACTCGGCTGCGGCGATCTCGACGCCATGCCGCTGATGGGGCTGATTGCGGCCGACGGCACGCGCCCCGGCTATGAGCCGGATGCCGCCCGCCTCGTCGCGGCGCAGCTCGGTCTCAGCCTCACCTGGGTCCCACTCGAGTGGAGTGACTTCTACCCGGCGCTGCACGAGCGCCGGGTAGACGGCATCTGGTGTGGGCAGGGCATCACCGACCACCGCCGCACGCTCGCGGACTTCACCCGACCCTACGCGGTGTTCAACGAGTCGCTCGTCACCCGGATCGAGAGCACCATCAGCAACCCGTTGGAGTGTGCAGGCAAGCGCATCGGCGCGATCGCACTGAGCACCAACATGGCGCTGACCGAGACGTTCCCGGGCGTGATCCCCGTGCCGTTCGATGGGGCGACGGACGACGTGTACGCCGACATGATCGCCGCCACGCGCACCGGCGAGATCGACGGGTTCGTCGACGACGACGTCGTCATGATCGTGCTGGACGAGGACCCGGAGCTCCGCCTCGCCTTCACCGTCGAGACACGCAATCAGTGGGGCATCGCCGTTCGCCACGGCGAGGATGAGCTCCGCGCCGCGCTCGACGCGGCCCTCACCACGGTGATCGACGACGGGTCGCTCGAGGCCGTCTGGACCAGGCACATGCCCGACCTGCCGTGGCCGCTCGGCTAGGCGGTACGCTGCCTCAATGCGCCCGCCCGTCATCGGCCTGACCGCCTTTCGCCGAGATCTGCCGACCTACCTCGGGGATCACACCGATCTCTACACGCTGGATCCCGGCTACACCGACGGCGTCTCGCGCGCCGGCGGGCTGCCGCTGATCATCCCGCACAACGATGATGCCGACGCGGTACTCGACCTCATCGACGGTCTTGTCCTGACCGGAGGAGGTGATCTTCATCCCGAGCACTACGGTGCCGAGGCGCACACGCTCCTCGAGGACGCCAACGCGGGCGCGGACGTCTGGGAGCTCGCGCTTGCGCTGCGGGCCAGGGAGCGCGGTGTACCCGTGCTCGGTATCTGCCGCGGCATGCAGGCGTTGGCGGTGGCCAATGGCGGCACCATGGTGCAGGACCTCCAGCCGGAGCATGGCCACCCGCTGATCGAGCACACACCGGAGGCGCTGATGGGGTCGCGCCATGACGTGCTGGTGGACGACGATTCCCGTCTCGCCGACGTCATGGGCACGCAGCGGTTCGTCGTGAACTCGATCCACCACCAGGCCGTCATCGACCCCGGCTCGCTGCGTGCCACCGCGCGCGTCGGCCAGGTGATCGAGGCCCTCGAGAGTACCGATGCGTGGGAGGCGATCGGCGTGCAGTGGCATCCGGAGAAGATGCACGAGCCCGAGCAGCAGGCGCTGTTCGCCTTCGTGGTCGATGCTGCGCGGCGCCACACCGGCCGATGAACGACTTCCGCTCACCCCAGCCGTGTCGTACACTCGGCGCATGAAGCGCACCGTCAACGGAGCCTGCCCCCTCGACTGTCCCGACACCTGCGCCTGGCAGATCGAGGTCGACGACGGCCGGGCTGTCCGGATGCGTGGCCGCAAGGACCACCCCTATACGCGGGGCGCGCTCTGCGGGAAGGTCAATCGCTATCTGGACGCCGTCTACGCCCCGGATCGACTGACCGTGCCCCTGCGACGCGTCGGGGAGAAGGGAGAGGGCCGCTTCCAGGAGATCGACTGGGACGAGGCGATCGGGCTGACCGCCACCGCGCTGCAGGACACC
>JBILWG010000082.1:0-8418 GCA_044369995.1 Gaiellales bacterium
CCACTGAATGAGACCGTTGGACCAGGGGCCAACCGCGGCGGAGGTCCCCGGGATCCATAGGCCATAGCTCTGTGGACCGCCGCCGCTGAATGTCCAGCCCGGCATCGACTTCGTCGGCGGCGTGCCCGGGGTCTGGGCCGAGATCGGCTGAATGCCGTTCATCGCGCTCGGCCGAAGCGGCGAGAACCCGTACGGCGAGGTATTTCCGTGCCCGTTGTCCGTCATGTCGCCGTTCGCCACGAGATTGGCCGGCTGCGTTCGATCGAGCGGGCTGATGTTCCCCGTGGTCTCGATGACCGCGAGACCCGACTGCAGTTCGTACGCCGTGCCCGTACCGGGCCCGTTGTACGTCGCGGCCCCAGCGGCCCCGACGAGGACCAGCCCGCCGGCTCCGACGATCGTCGCCAATGTGCAGATTCTGATGGCTCTTCGCGCGATGTTCATGCCGCCAACCGTACGGGGCTCCGCGCGACACACATATGCGAGCGCCCGGTTTTTCAGTACACACGTAACGCGATTGGCTACGCGCGTAGCATCAAACGGTCGGCGGGTCGAACACTCGCCCCACCGTCTCCTCACGCACGAGGCCCAGACGATCTACGCCCCGCAGGGCCGGATCGTCTCGGAGCAACAGGCTCAGCGCATCGCGAAGCAGTGTTGTCGCTGCGGTATCCGTCGGCCGTGTACGGAGACCAGCCGCTCGGCGCGGTCGCCACGTGCGAGGGAAGGGTGTTGATGCCGAGGCGAATCCACGGGGTGGTCGTCCCCGTGGCGACGTCGACCTTGTAGATCCAGTTGGCAGCGCCGTTTGCGCCCGTGGAGCCAGGGCCGTAGGGCGAGTGGCGCTTGACGTAGGTGCCGAAGTACGCGTTACCGCCGCGATCGACACCAACGCCCCAGGTCGCGCCGATAGCACTCGGTGACGTCAACGTAGTGCCGCTGCCGGGCGTGCCGCCCAGCGACGCGCCGCGCTGGCTGACGGTGAGCTGGCCGAGCTTCGAGTCAAGCGCGACGGCACCGGGGGCGTCGACTGGGTAGTTCGCGAGGTACGGCATGACGCACGTCACGAGCTTGGGGTTGTCCTGGCAGTAGTCGGCACCACGGGTCATGCCATAGTCGATCGCCGCAGCGGTGTCGCCGGCGACGAAGCGCACGCCTGTGCCGCTGTCCGAGCCCACGAACGTCGGCGCGAACCCGCGCGGCGTGCCGAACTCGATCCGCACCGTCGCGCTTCCGCTCACGGGCAGCGAGTAGGTGCCGTCCGCGGCGGTCATCGTCGATGCGACCAGCGCGCCGGTCGCATCGTAGGCGCTGACCGCCACGCTCCCTACGCCGCTGTCGGTGGCCGCCACCCGCGTGCCCGCGACGAAGCCACCGGCGTCGCGGACGCCGTTGGCGTTGTAGTCCATGAACACCGTGCCGCCGACGGCTGCCGCGGCTGGGGGCAGCGGTGCAGGCGAGCGCGCACACGGCGAGGAGGAGGGCACGGGCGGCGTTCATCCTCCCCTCCTCTGACGTGCGACGCGTCTTTCCTCACGCCGCAAGCGGAATTTGCTACAGGTGTAACGCGATACGCAACACGCGTAGCGGGGAACCATGCCGACCAACCCCGGCCGCGCGGGACTGGCGTCGCGCATCATCTAGCCCGTGACCGGCGACTGGCCCGGCTCGACGTCGGCCCACGGCGGGATCACGCCGGCATCGATCGAGGTGTTCGCGAACCGCGCCTTCGCATACCCAGTCGCCCTCGACGTCTCGCCGTACCTCGTGCCGGCCACCGTGAAGACCGGCGTCCGAGCGACATTGCGGCGCTTCTGCGCGACCGCGTTGGACCCCTTCGACTTGTCGCCCTGACCCGGCAACGTCGACGTGTAGCCCTGCGGGTACGTGAACTGCATGCGGTAGCGCCCGGGCTGCAGGTTGGAGAAGAAGTAGCGGCCGTTCGCGTCCGTCCTCTGCGGACGGACGATCCTGCCCTGCGCGTCGCGAGCACGTGTGCCGTCCGCGTTGAGGAGGACGACCCGGGCGCCGTACATCGGCTTCTCCCCCGGGTCCTGGATGCCATTGCTGTTCGTGTCGAACCAGACCAGGTCGCCGACGCCGACGACGGTACGGCCGCTCGCGCCCGGCACCGGGTTGACGCTGCCGGGGCCGCCGCTCACGCCATTTGCGTTGCGCCCCTTCGTGCCGGGCCCGGTCGGCGACTTCGGCTTCGTCGGCTTCTTCGAGGGCGTCGTAGGCGACGTAGGCGTCGTAGGCGTCGTTGGGCTCGACGGCGCCGCCGAATCACCGCCCGAGCTGCTGCCTCCATCGCTTGAGCCACCGCCGTTGCCCGACGGCACGGGGACGACTCCCGCATCGATCGTCAGATTCGCGTAGCTGGCCTTCCAGAACGACCCCGCAGTCGTGTCACCGGTCGCCGACGCGGCGACCGTGAAGACTGGCGTCGTGCCGATCAGCGGATCCGCACCCGGCGTGGGGTTCGAGTCGTTCGCCGACGTGCCGGCGGTCGGCGTCGTGAACGCGTAGCCGCTCGGGATCTGGAACTGCGCTTTGTACGAGCCAGGCAGCAGATTGCCGATGAAGTAGTGGCCAGTCGCATCCGTGATCACCGAGGCGACGGGATTGCCCTGTGCATCGGTGGCCGGCGAGCCGTTGGCCTGCAGCAGTGTGACGATGACGCCCGGCAGCGGCGACTCGCCCGGGTCCTGGATGCCGTTGGCGTTGTCATCGATCCAGGTGTAATCGCCCAGGCCGACGACCGGAGTGACGCCCGCGTCGATCGTCAGGTTGGCGAACCTCGCATTGGCAGCCGTCGAGACCGTGGTGTCGCCCGTGACGCTGGCCGCGATCGTGAAGGCCGGCGTGAGCCCGATCTGCGGCGTGCCAGTACCCGGCGTCGGGTTGGAGTCGTTCGCCGACGTGCCACCGGCGACGGTCGGCGTCGTGAAGATGTAGCCGCTCGGCAGCGTGAACTGCGCCGTGTACGTGCCGGGCAGGAGGTTTCCGACGAAGTAGGCGCCGTTCGCATCGGTCGTGACCGGCGAGACGGGGTTGCCCTGCGCGTCGGTGGCGACGGCCGTGCCAGCCGCATTCATCAACTGCACGATCACGCCGGCCAGCGGCACCTCGCCCGCATCCTGGATGCCGTTCGCGTTCGCGTCGACCCACGTGTAGTCGCCCATGCCCACGACCGGCTTGACGCCCGCGTCGATCGTGAGGTTCGCGAAGTTGGCGGTCGGATTGCCGCTCACCGCGGTCGTGTCACCCGTCGCCGTCGCAGCGATCGTGAACGTGCCGGTGGTGCCGATCGACGGGTTCGCGCCCGGTGTCGGATTCGAGTCAGTCGCCGACGTTCCAGCTCCGGTCGAGGTGAAGATGTAGCCGCCCGGCAGTGTGAACTGCGCCTTGTAGGTGCCGGCGTCAAGGTTGCCGATGAAGTAGTGGCCGGTCGAGTCGGTCGTGGCCGCCGGCACCGGGTTGCCCTGGTAGTCGACGGCGGGATCACCGGCCGGCGTGAGCAGCGTGACGATGACGCCCTCGAGCGGCAGCTCGCCGCCGTCCTGGATGCCGTTGGCGTTCGTGTCGATCCAGACGTAGTCGCCCATGCCGACCGGGCCGCCGGTGTACGGGCTGCTCGACGTGACCACGCCGGCGTCGATCGTGAGGTTCGCGAACTGCGCATTCGGCTGCGTCACCGCGGTCGTGTCACCGGTCGCCGAGCCCGCGATCGTGAACGCGGGCGTGACGCCGACGAGCGATTGCGCCGTGGGCACGGGGTTCGAGTCGGTCGCCGACGTGCCAGCGCCCGTCGAGGTGAAGCGATAGCCCGTCGGCAGGTCGAACTGCGCCTTGTAGGTTCCCGGCAGGAGGTTGCCGATGAAGTAGTGCCCGGTGGCGTCGGTGATGACGGAGGCCACGGGGTTGCCGTTGGCATCGGTCGCCGGTGCGGTGCCGGCTGCGTTCAGCAGCTTCACGACCACTCCGGCCAGCGGCAGCTCGCCCGGATCCTGGATGCCGTTGGCGTTCGCATCCACCCAGGTGTAGTCGCCCATGCCGACGAGCGGGATGACGCCGGCGTCGACGGTGAGGTTGGCGAACTGCGCATTCGACTGCGTGACGGCCGTCGTGTCGCCGGTCGCGGAGCCGGCGATGGTGAACGAGGGCGTCAGCTTCGTGTTGGCGTTGACCGCCGTCGTCGGGTTGGAGTCCGTCGCGGAGGTACCCGCGCCGCTCGAGGTGAAGGCGTAGCCGGACGGCAGCGTGAACTTGGCCGTGTACGAGCCGGGCAGCAGGTTGCCGATGAAGTAGTGCCCTGCGGCGTCCGTCGTGACCGCCGGCACCGGATTGCCCTGCGCGTCGGTTGCCACTGCCGAGCCAGCGGCGTTCATCAGCTGCACGATCACGCCGGCCAGCGGCGCCTCGCCGGCATCCTGGATGCCATTGGCGTTCGCGTCGATCCAGGTGTAGTCGCCCATGCCGACGAGCGGCTTGACGCCCGCGTCGATCGTGAGGTTGGCGAACTTCGCGTTCGTGGCGCTCGAGGCGATCGTGTCACCCGTCGCGGTCGCGGCGATCGTGAAGGTGCCGGTCGTGCCGATCGACGGGTTCGCACCCGGCGTCGGGTTCGAGTCGGTCGCCGACGTACCCGCTCCCGTCGACGTGAACACGTACCCGCTCGGCAGCGTGAACTGCGCCTTGTAATCACCGGGCAGCAGGTTGCCGATGAAGTACTCGCCGTTCGCATCCGTCGTGACCGGCGCCACCGCATTGCCCTGCGCATCCGTCGCCGGGGTCCCGTTGGCGTTCAGCAGATTCACCACGACACCCGCCAGCGCCGGCTCACCCGCATCCTGAACGCCGTCCGAGTCGGCGTCGATCCACGTCTTGTCGCCCATACCGACGAGCGGCTTGACGCCCGCGTCGATCGTGAGGTTGGCGAAATCGGCGGTCGGATTGCCGCTCACCGCGGTCGTATCTCCCGTCGACGAGTCGGCGATCGTGAACGTGCCGGTCGTGCCGATCAGCGGATTCGCCCCCGGCGTCGGATTCGAGTCGGTCGCCGACGTACCCGCTCCCGTCGACGTGAACACGTATCCGCTCGGCAGCGTGAACTGCGCCTTGTACGTCCCCGGCAGGAGATTGCCGATGAAGTACTCGCCGTTCGCATCCGTCGTGACCGGCGCCACCGCGTTGCCCTGCGCATCCGTCGCCGGCGTGCCGTCCGCGTTCAGCAGACGCACCACCACACCGGCCAGCGCCGGCTCACCCGCATCCTGAACGCCGTCCGAGTCGGCGTCGATCCACGTCTTGTCGCCCATGCCGACGACGATGGGCATCGCGAAGCCGATGTCGAAGGTGTGGTTGTTCTGGCCCGCCGTGCGCGCCGGCACCGACACCTGCGGATAGCCGTTCACCAGCGTGGCGTTCGAATCGACGGCGGTGCTCTGCGACCCGGTACCCGAGCTCGTCTGCGTCGCCCGCGTCAGGACGTAGGGCGTCAGCGGCCCCGACCCGGTGTAATCGGCGGGATTGTCGAGGCGCACGGTGAAGGCGGCACCCAAGACGACGCCGCCACCCGCGTTGTCGCCGTCACCGGCGGCCGCCTCGCTGATCGTCGAGCTGAAGTAGTACGCGCCGGTCGCGTCGGTGATCGCCGTGCCGACGAGTACGTTGCTCGCGTCGTACAGGCGCACGGTGACGCCGGGCGCGGCAGGCTCACCGGGATCCTGGACGCCGTTCTTGTTCGAGTCGATCCAGACGAGATTGCCGATCTGCACCGGAGCCGCGTCGCAGAGGACCTCGAGGTCGCCGAGCCCGTTGCCCTTGGCCCAGCAGTCGCCGTTGCACGGGGCCGGCAGGCCGGCACCGGAACTCGCATTCGAGTTGAAGTCCAGGACGATACCGGCGAGCAGTGCGCCGTCGTCTGCGCCAGAGGGACCGCAATCAGCGGTGGTGTTTCCGGCACGAGCGGCGCATGGTCCCAGGGCCTTGATCCCCTGCTGGTACAGACTCGAGATATCCCAGGTCGTGGACCACACCGTCGGGTTGCCGGGCATCATCGCGATGCCACCCTGCCCCGTGTACGGGTGCCCGTACGGGAACATCAGTGAGAAGCCATTCCAGTAGAACAGCGGCGAGTCAGGCCGATTGGTGGGGTCAGCTGAGAGGACACCGGGAACGTTGGCGCCGGTGGTCGAGCCGCATGCGCCATTCGTCTCCTTGACGTAGGACGAGCCGCTCTTGCAGAGCAGGAGGATCTCACCGGCGGCGAGACCGTCCGCCGTCGTCGGGTTAGCGGGGTTGGAGTCGTAGTCGATCGCATTGCCGCCGGATGACTGGTCCATCCAGCGATCGCGGAACGCGAGCGTGAGCGATCCGTCCGGCCGCGTCTCGATGTTCGCGAGCATGGGCTGGCTCCAGACCTGCGGCGCGCGGACACCGAGCTGGTTGTCCCAGTCGTTCCATGCGTGCCACTGCGCAGACCCACCACCATTGAAGGCGGCCATGACATCGAAGTTGGTGCCCGCTGCCTTCGGGTAGTCGAGACTGACGGCCGCGATCGTCGTGAAGGTGTGCGCCACGGGGTCGAATTGGCGAATGAACGCTGAAGTGCCTCCGTATGCAGACGAACTCGAATCCGTCAGCACCGTTCCCGTCGAGGCCTCAGCCGACCAAAACGCCGGGAACTGCTGCGCGCAGTCGTACACGAACGTCGTGGCCGTGGGAACGGAAATGACAGTTGCGGGGCTCTTGTTGCAGAGATTGGAAATGAACGACCCGGCACTCGGGCGGTCAAAGTTGGAGATCGCAACGCCATTGCCAGCGGAAAGCCCGTGTGGCGACGAGGTGGTCAGTTCGACGTAGCCCTGATTGGGGGTGTTGTACGTGCCAACGCCCCTAGACGATGTGATCGTCACAGACCGCACCGGCTCCGTCGTCTCATTGCCACAGACACCGCCCACAAGGACCGTTGTTGCGGACATGCCAATTCCCATCGGGTGCCACTTGCCGTTGCAGGCCACACCGCCGAACGTCGCCGGCTTTTGGATGTCGTACGCGACCGGCGTACCAGCGCTTGCGCTTGCACCGGTGCCGTTGATGGGAACTGTCCAGAGCCGCGGCCAAGTCGTTGTCTGGTTGCCCTCCGTCATCTCCACGGCGTAGAGCGTGCTGCCGTCCGGAGTGACGTCGACATCGCCGATGCCGGCACGACCCACGAGGTGGAAGACGTCGTTGGGGTTGTTGTCGGCACGAAGGCCATCCGCCGCGTAGGCGGGCCAACTGCCCGGGGAAGCAGCGACGTGCGTCGGCAGGGTGTTGATACCGAGCGTCGTGAAGACCGACGTCGCACCCGTGGCGATGTTGACCTTGTAGATCGCGTTCGTGGCCCCGCCGGAGCCGTACGGGCTGTGGCGCTTCACGTAGGTGCCGAAGTAGGCGTTGCCGCCGCGATCCACGCCCACGCCGAACGTGGCGCCGAGCTGGCCGGTCGTGTTCACCTGCGTACCGCCCGTGCTCGCGACGTTCTGCACGCGACCATCGCCGGTGATCGACAGCGAACCGAGCCCCGATCCCACGGTCACCGCGCCTGGCGGAGCCGTGTTGCCGAGGAACGGGAAGACGCAGGTCACGAGCTGCGGATTGTCTTGGCAGTACTGCGCGGGCTGCGTGACGGCGTAGTCGACGCCGGTCGCCGTCGTCGTGACGAACCGTACGCTCGTGCCGTTATTCGACCCCTTGAACGACGGCTCGTAGCCCGCCGGGGTCGTGAACTCGAGGCGGACGGTGCCGGTGCAACCGCTCGCGCAGATCGAGTAGGTGCCGTCCGCTGCCGAGGTGGTCGTGGCCACTCGGGTACCGGTGGCGTTGTAGGCGTTGACCGTGACACCAGCCACACCAACGTCCGTCGCCGTCGCACCCGTACCGGCCGTGAACGCACCCACGCCGACGGCGCCATTCGAGTTGTAGTCCATGAATACAGTGCCGGTGATCGTGGCCTGCGCCGAGCCGGGAAGTGCAATCACGGCGACCAGCGCAGCGAGCACGAGGAGGAATAGCCAGCAACGCACGACAGGAACGTACGCTCAAGCCGGACGCAAGACGGGGTTGTGCGAAGCGTTCCTGTTACGCGTGTACCGCGATTAGATACACGCGTAACGCACTAGGGCCGACTACGCCCCGCGACCACGGTAAGACGGGCACCACCCTCCGGGATCGGATCGATCTGCCACGACCCGCCAACGAGGTCAAGCCACGCATTGATCGTCGCTGTGCCGGTTCCCGGCGTCGTGTCGCTCTCCGGTGGCGCACCACTCGAGGTCAATTCCAGATGCACGCGCCCGTCTGGCAGTTGCCGCAGCGCAACCTGTACCTCGGATGAACGACTGTGCTTGAGGGCGTTGAGCAGTCCCTGTT
>JBILWG010000246.1:0-2544 GCA_044369995.1 Gaiellales bacterium
GGGTGCTGCCGATCTCCGAGATCACGCGCCGCCTGCTCGAGGTCGGCATGACGCGCATCGCCTTCGAGAACGTGTGGAGCTACACGTGCCCATTCCACCCGCGCGAGGACGGGCTGCCGCGGGAGACGGACGGACCGATCTTCGCGCCACACACGGATCCGCAGGATCCGGTGTTCTTCCTGCCCGACGTGATGGGCGAGGTGGAGCGCGACCCGGCGCGTGTGATCGAGCTCGAAGCCGCCTCCTACCAGCGCGCCAGCGCGAAGGTGAACGCGATGCTCGCCGACCTTGCGGTGGACCGCGCATGAGCAGCGAGATCTCCACCGGCGGGTGCCTCTGCGGCGACGTTCGCCTCGAGATCAGCGGCCCGCTGACCGACGCGCACTGGTGCGCGTGCCGGCGCTGTCGCCAGTGGGCGGGATCGCCCGTCGTCGCCTGGGTCGATGTGCGCGCGTCGGATCTGCGTTTCGCAGCAGGCGAGCCAGCGTGGTTTGAGCCCGCTCCCGGCCAACGACGCGGGCACTGCGCTCGCTGCGGGAGTGCGCTCTGCGTCTTCGATGAGGGCTCTGACATCGCCTCGGTGGTTCTCGCCTGTCTCGACGACGTGGACGCGCATCGGCCTGAAGGCGTCAGCTATTCCGAGTCGCTGCCCTGCTGGTTGCCCGCGGCCGGCTTCGCCGCACAGGATCGTGGTCAGGTGCCCGACCGGTAATCGATCGCGCGGGGGTCCCGTTCATCGCTGCCGGTGAAGGCTGACGCGATCGACCCGACGTTGGGGTCATGAGCGTTCGGCTTGGGGCTGGCTCTACGGCGAGGTAACGGGCGCTGCGGTCAGGCGCGTTCTGCGCGCCAAGCCGCGATGTCGCTGATCGAGTCCGGACCGATGCCGCAGCAGCCGCCGATCGCAGTGGCGCCGGCCGCCTGCCAGCGGTCGAGCAGATCGCTGGAGAAGCCGTCGACCCCGGCACCGTGCCACTCGTACGTATCGCCGTTCCAGACGCGGCCCCAGTTGGGGTAGGCGACGAGCGGCAGGTCGGTGGCGGCGCGCGCGTCGCGGAGCAGCGACTCGACGTGCTGCGGCGCCGTGCAGTTGAGGCCCACCGCGTTCGCACGACCCGAGCGCGTGACGGCGCGCACGGCATCGCCGATCGGGGTGCCGTCGCTGAGGTGGTGATCGTCCTTGCAGCAGAAGGTCACCCACGATTCGGTGTCGGGGAACTCGGCGAGCAGCTCGCCGAGGATCTCGGCCTCGTGCCCGTTGGAGATCGTCTCGATGGCGAGGAGGTCCGCGCCGGCATCGACCATCGCCTGCATGCGGCGGCGCTGCTCCGTGGCGATCGCATCGTCGGTGGCGGTGGCGTAGTTGCCGGTGTACTCCGTGCCGTTCGCCCAGACGACGCCGTACAGGCCGACGGAGCCTGCGACGAACGTCGGCCGGTCGGTCGGCTGGGCCTTGCGCGCGAGGTCGACGCTCAGCTTGAGGTACCCCGTCGTCTCCTCATCGGTGAAGCCCGCCGCGCGGAAGCCCTCGTAGCTCGCGTGGTAGCTCGACGTGATCGCGACGTCGGCGCCGGCGTCGAAGTACGCGCGGTGCGCTGCCACGATCGCGTCGGGGTCGTCGCGCAGGAGGCGCGCGGACCAGAGGCTGTCGCGCAGGTCGAAGCCGTTCGATTCGAGTTCCGTGGCGAAACCGCCGTCGAGGACGACGGTGCCGGAGGCGAGGGCGTTGGAGAAGCTGCTCATGGCGAAACCCTAGCCGCGGCGTGGTGCCATGTGGATGACGGTGGGTCGGACGAACTGCGCCACGGCCCACTCGAGGTCGTCGTCGGCGCCCTGCGAGCCGAGCATGCGGCGGAGCATCGTCCCGTCGAGGAGCGTCACGAGCTTGGCTGCGACCTGCTCGGGTGAGCCGTCGGGGGCGAAGGAGCCGTCGGCGATGCCGTCGGCGATGACGGTGCGGAAGGCGTCCTGCCAGCCCTGATCGCCGGCGCGGTTGCGCAGCGACAGGTCGGGTTCGCGCAATGCCGCGAGCCAGAACTCGAACCAGAACTCCCACGAGCCATCCGCCGGGTCGAGCTCGGCGGTGCCCCAGCGCAGCAGCCCGGTGAGGCGCTCGGATGGCGTGCCAGGCCCATCGGCGATTGCGCGTGCCTCGCGCAGGTTCACCTCGGTGCCGGCGTCGAAGGTCGCCTGCAGCAGGCCGGTGCGCGTCCGGAAGTAGTGCTGCACGAGGCCGAGCGAGACGCCGGCGTCGACCGCCACGTCGGCAAGGCGCATGCCGCCGTAGCCGCGTTCCGCGATCTGCCGCATGGCGGCGGCGAGGATGCGCGTGCGCGTGGTGGTGCCGGAGGCATCGGTGCCGCGGGGGCGGGCCATCGGGAATCCTTGTCGGTCGAATTCCAATAAAATATACTTGGAATAGCAGACGGGCATGTACCCGGATTCGAGGAGCACACCATGGAGCACACACTCAGCCATCTCGATATCGATCCGGACGCGATCGACCAGGCGCTGGCCGCTGGCATGACGTTCCCCGCCGCGTGG
>JBILWG010000245.1:0-2544 GCA_044369995.1 Gaiellales bacterium
GACGCTTTCGATCGCGAGCTTCTGCAGGCGGGGCGGCACCTCGGGCGTGAGCATGATCTCCACGCCGACGCGGCCGCGCTCTCCCTCGAGCCACCACGTCACCTGCGTCGGGGTGAGCGCTGCCACGTCGCCGGGCGTCAGCGTGCCGTGCCTCGCGGGAAGCTCCGCAATGTGTCCGGCACGGCGGTCGAGTGCCTCGTCGAGGTCGATGTTGTCGGCGAGGTGGGGGAGCAGTGGTGTGATCTCGCCGGCGGCGAGCGCGGCGTCGATCAGGGTCTTCAGCTCCAGTGCCGCCGGGAGCGGCTCCACGCGCGTGCGTTGCGGCGCACGGCGTACGAGCGCCTCGAGCGCCGGCAGGAGCGCGGCGCTCGGTCGTGCGTAGCGACCGTTGGCGAGGGCGATCAGGCCGATGCCCGTCGCCGGGTGCCAGCGCATGTGCGAGCCGAAGCCGGGGTAGCCGCCGGAGTGACCGACCGTACGGCCGCTGCGCAGATCCTCCATCGAGAGCAGGCCGAGGCAGTAGCCGTCGCTGCGCACCGAGAGCGCGCCCGTCTGCCCGCTCTCGACCTGCAGCGGGATGGCGGTGACGATCTGCTGCATCTCCCGGCGACTCGCGCGCGACAGCGGGTGCGCGTCGGGCGCATCGCGCGGCGGGAAGGCATCGATGAAGCCCTGGACCCAGACGGCGAGGTCGGCGACGGTCGAGTGGAGGCCGCCGAGGGCGCTGAAGGCGCCGGGCTCCTGGATCGGCTGCTCGACCCACACGCCATCGATCAGGTGATAGCCGGCGGCCAGGCGCGTCGGCTCGACCGCGTCGCCGCTCCACGTCGTGTCGTGCAGGCCGAGCGGCTCGAGCAGACGCTCGCGGATCACGTCCCGATACGCATCGGCGCAGACGTTCGCGATGACCTGACCGAGCAGCGTGAAGCCGATATTCGAGTAGTCGAAGGCCACGCCCGGCACGCGCGCATGCGTCTTCGGCGTGGACATCAGCTGGAGGTAGTCGTGGTTCGGCATCGCCTCGAGGCGGTCGGCCCAGGGGTCGTCCTCCGGGTACCCCGAGCGCATCGCCATCAGGTCGCGCAGCGTCGGGGCGGGGCTGTCGGCGGTGGGCAGCGACAGGCCCTGCAGCTCCGGCACGTGCTGGTTGACGCGGTCGTCGAGCCGGAGCCGACCCTCGTCGCGCAGCAGCAGGATCATCGCCGCCACGAAGCTCTTGGTCATCGAGGCGATGCGGAACGAGGCATCCGCACCCGGCAGGTCGCCGGCGCCGGCATGGAGCTCGCCCAGACCAGCCGCGTGCACGAGTTCGCCGTCCGCCACGATGCCCCAGGCGAGGCCGGGTGCCGACCCCGATCCGAACCAGTCCGCGAAGATGGCCTCGACTTCGGCGATCCCGGTCGCATCGACCTGGTTCATGCTCGCGTCCAGCGGCGGGCCAGCCGGTCGACCCCGAGCAGGGCGAAGCAGAGCGCGATGCCGATCAGCAGGATCACGCCGACGTTGATCAGCGCCATCAGGTACCCGAGGTCGACGACGTTGATGAAGCCGTAGGGGTAGGCGTCGGTGAAGGCGCCGCGGATCAGCGTGTACGCGAGCCAGACGATCGGGAGGATGAGCGTCGGCAGGATCAGCTCGCGCCGCACCCAGCCGCGCGGGCCGACGAGGGCCCACGAGAGCAGCGCGAGCAGCGGCGTGACGGTGTGCGCGAGGGTCGTCGAGAACAGGTCCCAGCCGTGCCGTGGTGCCATCGCGGGCGCGAGAATCGCGTTGTAGATGAGGCCCGTGACCAGGATCATCAGGAGCGCATCGAAGAGCAGCACCTGCATCAGGCGTCCTCGCCCAGCGGTGCGGATGGCGAGGAGCGCGAACACGATCGCCACGAGCAGGTTGCTCCACTCGGTGAAGTAGCTGGAGAGGTCGGCCAGACGGCCGACCGCGTCCTGCCCGTAGTCATCGAAGAGGCCGGGCGTATCGACGCGGACGATCACACTGCCGGCGCCGGCGATCACGTAGGCGATGGCGATGCCCGTGAAGGCGCTGAGGGCCGTCAGGGCGTAGAGGATGCGTGCGAAGGGCCGTTCCTGCATGGCCGGGATAGTACGCCTCCCGGCCATGCGGAGACGACCGCCTACGAGTGGCGGATGCTGGGGCGCACGATCCGCGTGCGGTCGGGCCGTCCGCGCCCGTGATCGCGCGAGAAGGCCGACAGCTGGATCGTCTCGCCGTCGACGGCGAGTCCGGAGCCCGACACCGTCGTGCCGTGCAGCCGCAGGTCCTCACCGAGGCCGGGGCTCGGCCGCAGTGTCGAGCTCGAGCTTTCGACCGACGCGACGAAACGGGTGATCAGCTCCGGCGGCGTGGGTGCGTCGTGCAGGTGACGCAGACCGTCGAGCAGGTAGCCGCGGCGCAGCTTCGGCCAGAGCCGCGTCCACGCCTCTGGGCGCGAGACGAGATCCAGGCAGAGCCCGTCGCCGAGCGCGAGAATCGCACCGCACTGTCCCTCGACGCGCTCGAAGGACTCGGCGAGGCCATCGATGCGCG
>JBILWG010000247.1:0-2541 GCA_044369995.1 Gaiellales bacterium
CGTCGCCGAGGCAACCGGGCGCCCACTCGTCCTCGATGAGCCGATACTCGCGGAGATCACGGAGATCGTGACCGGATACGCGGCGCAACGAGGTGTCTCCGTCGACCTCCTCCTGCCCGGTGCCCGCAAGCAGGCGATGATCCCCGACGGTGCCCACGTCCTGTCCCCGGCGGGGACCGCTCCCGGCGTGATCGTGCCCGGAGACTCGACGATCGTCGTGTTGCCCGGGCCACCCACCGAGCTGGCCGCCGTCTGGGCGCGAGCGCTCGCGCACCCGGCGCTCGCCGACCTGCTCGGGCTGCAGCTGGAGCGCCGGATCCTGCGCATCTGGAGCACCCCCGAGTCGACCGTGGCACGGGTCTTCGACGAGTTGGGTGGCGATGCGCACGGCACGGAGACCTCGATCTGCGCCACGCGCCTCGAGGTGGAGGTCGTGATTCGCTTTCCACCTGCGGCCCGTGCCGCCGGCAACCGTCTGGCAGACGGTCTCGTGGCCGCCTTCGGCGACAGCGTCTACGCCGAGGACGACCAGACGGTCGAGGAGCGCGTGGTGGAGACCCTGATCGAGCGCGGACTCACGATCGGTACCGCGGAGAGCTGCACGGCAGGCATGATCGCCGCACGGCTGGGTGGTGTCGCCGGAGCCTCCGCCGCGTTCGACGGTGGCATCGTGGCCTACGCCAACGACGTCAAGACGGCTCAGGTCGGCGTGCCCGAGGAGCTGCTGGCCCGCCACGGCGCGGTCTCGCCTGAGGTGGCACGGGCCCTGGCCGAGGGCGTTTGCCAGCAGCTCGGCTGCGACATCGGCGTCGGTGTCACCGGAATCGCAGGCCCCACCGGCGGCAGCGCCGAAAAGCCCGTCGGTCTCGTGCACATCGCGGTCGTCGGGCCGCGCGGCGCCGTGCAGACGCTCGAGCGCCGCTTCCCAGGCGACCGCGACGCCGTGCGGACGAACTCCGCCACAGCCGCGCTGCATCTCGTGCGCCTGCTGCTCGCGGCCGACACAGACGCCGCGTAAGCGGCGCGTCTGCACGCGCGACTCACGCGCAACAGACCCGTCCCGCGTCCGGCTCGGTAGCCATACTGGGACCACCACACCAGACGCATTGATCCCGTTCCGGCGCAGCCGGCAGGAGGTTCCCATGAGCGAGAAAGAGAAGGCCGTCGGCGCAGCGTTGGCCCAGATCGAGAAGCAGTACGGCAAGGGTGCCGTGATGCGTCTCGGCGACGACGAGCGCGCACCGGTCGCCGCGATCTCGACCGGCTGCCTCGGCCTGGATCTCGCCTTGGGCGTCGGCGGTCTGCCGCGCGGCCGTGTCGTGGAGATCTTCGGCCCCGAGTCCTCCGGCAAGACGACGCTCGTCTATCACGTGATCGCCGAGGCTCAGCGCAAGGGCGGCGTCTGCGCGTTCATCGACGCCGAGCACGCGATGGATCCGACCTACGCCCGCAACATCGGCGTCGACGTGGACAACCTCCTCGTCTCCCAGCCCGACAACGGCGAACAGGCGCTCGAGATCGCCGAGATGCTGATCCGCTCCGGCGGCCTCGACGTCGTGGCCATCGACTCCGTCGCCGCGCTCGTCCCGCGCGCCGAGATCGAGGGCGAGATGGGCGACTCGTTCGTCGGCCTGCAGGCCCGCCTCATGAGCCAGGCTCTCCGCAAGCTCACGGGCGTGCTCAACCGCACCGGCACCGTCGCCATCTTCACGAACCAGCTGCGCGAGAAGATCGGCGTGATGTTCGGCTCGCCCGAGACCACGACCGGCGGTCGCGCACTCAAGTTCTACTCGTCCGTGCGCCTCGACATCCGGCGCATCGAGACCCTCAAGGACGGTACCGACGCGGTGGGCAACCGCGTGCGTGTGAAGGTCGTCAAGAACAAGGTCGCTCCGCCGTTCCGCCAGAGCGAGTTCGACATCATCTACGGCACGGGCATCTCGTGGGCGGGCTCCGTCCTCGATGTCGCCCTCGAGGACGACATCATCGAGAAGTCCGGCTCCTACTTCTCCTTCGAGAAGGAGCGCCTTGGGCAGGGTCGCGCCAACGTGCGCGCGTTCCTCGATGAGCATCCCGATGTGCTCGAGCGCATCACGCGACGCATCGAGGAGAAGCAGGGCATCACGATCTCCGGCGGCAGCACCGCGCCAGCGCACCTCACGCCGATTCCGACGCCCGACGCCGACGAGGCACCAGCGGCCGCTCCGGCCGAGGATGCCGTCGCCGCCGAGTAGGCAGCCATGGCATCGCGGGAGATCACCGCGATCCGCACCCGTGACGATCAGCGCCTTGCCATCGAGCTGGATGGCAAGGCGTGGATCATCCTGGACGCGCTGAGCGCCGCCCGGCTCGGACTGATCGAGGGGCATGCCGTGCCTGCCGACCTGATCGTCGAAGCGGAGGCCGAGGCCAAGCGGGAGCGCGCGCTCCTCCGTGGCGCCCAGTTGGTTGGTCGGCGCTCACACGCCCGCGGCGAACTGGAGCAGCGTCTCGCCCGTCGCGATGGCGACGATGCCGCACGCGAGGCCATCGAGCGCCTCA
>JBILWG010000083.1:0-8374 GCA_044369995.1 Gaiellales bacterium
TGGAACGTGGCTGCCGTCGGGGGTGACGTGGCTCGAGTCAGACAATCGGGTGCGGCGTCGCATACGATCGGCGCCCGTGGAGTGTGCCGCCGCCGTGGGCATTCTCCTGCCATAGTTCAGCGATCGCGTTGAAAGGTTTCACTCCGTGTTCGTGAACAGGACCCCGCGCTTCGAGCCCCTCTCCGAGGACGCGCTCGACACCATCGATCGCGGCTGGAAGCGCCTCGTGTCCGAGGTCGGGATCAAGTTCGTGCACGAGCCCTCGCTCGAGCTGTTCCGCCGCGAAGGCCAGCGCGTCGAGGACGAAGTCGTCTTCCTCGATCCGGACTGGATGCTCGAGAAGATCAAGACGACGCCAACCGAGTTCCGTCTGATCGCGCGCCACCCGGACAAGACCGTGCAATTCGGCCCCGACAACATGGTGTTCTGCACCGGGCAGTCGATGCCGTTCTGCGACGACGGCGTGACGGGTCGCCGCGACGGCACGCTCGCCGACGCGGTTCAGCTGCTGCGCGCCGCGCAGATGACGCCCGAGATCGATACGCCCGGCTATCCGATCATCGAGGTCAACGATCGTCCGATCGACTCGCGCCACCTCGACCTGCAGCTCGCGATGTACGAGAACACCGACCTCGCCGTCGGTGCCGCGCAGATCCACCTCAACGGCGTGATCGACTCGATCGCGATGGCCGAGATGGTCCTCGGCGGTCCCGACGTGCTCGAGCGCGATCCTGCGGTCTTCGGCACCATCAACGCGAACTCGCCGCTGATGTTCGACACGCGTATGCTCGAGTCGCTCTGGATGCTCGCGGAGCGCAACCAGATCGTGAACGTCACGCCGTTCATCATGATGGGCGCGATGGGTCCGGTCTCCGTGCCCGGCGCGCTGGCACAGCAGACCGCCGAATCGCTCGCCGGCATCGCACTGGTGCAGGCGATCCGCCCCGGATGTCCCGCGATCATGGGCTCCTTCGTCTCGAACACGGACATGAAGTCCGGCTCGCCGGGCTTCGGCGGCCCCGAGGCGGCGCTCGGCATCCTCGCCACCGGCCAGATCGCGCGTCGGCATAACGTGCTGTGGCGCGCCGGCGGCGGCGGGCTCAACGCCAGCCCCGCGGTCGACGCCCAGTCCTCGTTCGAGTCGCTCAACACGATGGCGAACTCGTTCCTGGCGGGCGCCAACCTCCAGCTGCACACGACCGGCTGGCTCGAGGGCGGCCTCGTGCACTCGTTCGCGAAGGTCGCGATGGACACCGAGATGCTGCGCAACCTGATCGCGGAGTTCACGCCGATCGAGTGGACCGACGACAATCTCGCCTTCGACGCCCACGCCGAGGTCGGCCACGCGGGTCACTTCTTCGGCGCGGCGCACACGCTGGAGAACTTCCGCGACTGCTTCTACCGCCCGACCGTCTGGACGACCGACAACTTCTCCGCCTGGACGAAGAAGGGCGGGAAGAACGCCACCGAACGCGCGCTCGAGGAGTTCAACCGCATGCAGGAGGCGTGGCTGGAGAACCCGCCCACGCTCGACCCCGATCTGCACGCCGAGCTGAAGGCGTACGTGGATCGGCGTCGCACCGAGCTCGGCGACTAGCGCCTCGTGGTCGTCCTGTTCGGCCTGGTGACGGCGTTCTCGTGGGCGTTCGCGAACGTCTTCACCCAACGGGCAAGCCGGACGAAGACCAAGCCGGCGGTGATCATGTTCTGGATCCTCATCGTGACGACGGCAGCGGTGCTGCCGTTCGCACTGATCGTCGATCGCCTGCAGGGCCCGTGGACCGTCGAGGGGCTCGCGTGGCCGGTGGCCGCTGGCCTGCTCGCCGACATCGGCTTCTTCCTCCTGCTGCGCGCCCTGACGAAGGGCAGTCTCAGCGTCGTCGCTCCGATCATCGCGCTCGAGGGCGCGGCGGCCACGCTCCTGGCAATCGCACTCGGGGAGCGGCCGTCGGGGATGCAATACCTCCTGCTCGCGGTGGCGGTCGTCGGCGCCGTGCTCGTCGCGCTCGAGCCGGGACGACGCACGGCAGCCGGCGCTCCTGAGGCCGTACTGGCGGCGCTCGCCTACGCCGGCGTCCTGGTGGCGCTCGGCCAGTCGGACCTCCCCGATCTCACGACCGTGGGTGTTACGCGGGCGATCAGCCTGCTTGCCATCCTGCCCGCCTTCCTGTTGGTCCGCGAACTGCCGAAGCGTGTCAACGTCTACCCGATTCTCTGGTGCGGACTGCTCGACGCGGTGGGCTTCGCGTTCTTCGCCTTCGCCGCCTCGGTCGGTCCGCTGTCCGTGGCCTCGGTGACGGCGACGCAGTGGGGCACCGCCGCGGCGCTGATCGGGATCATCGGCATGCGCGAGCGGCTCTTCACGAACCAGTACGTCGGCATCGGCGTCACGCTCCTCGCGGTGACGGGGCTGGGTCTGCTGGCCTAGCCGCGGCGCTGGAGCGCGGCGACCGATGCGGTCGAGAGCGGCTCGCGCGTGATGCCCGTGGTGCCGCCGCGCGTGGCGAAGGCGGTGATTCGACCGGCGCGCTCGCCATGGTGGGCGAGCAGACGGTGACGGCGGATGTCGTGCACGAGGAAGTCGACCGTCGCGGCGAGCCCGTCGACGACCGTGGCATCGCCCGCCAGGGCGCGCGTCTCATCGGTATCGGCATACGCGCTCGGCGTGAGCAGCAGGAGCACCGCCAGCTCGGGCGCATGCCGGCGGACGCGCGACAGCACGTCGCCAACCGGATCCGCACCGCGCTCGATCAGCGTGACGCTGCCACCGCCGCGCAGCGTGCGGATCGTCTTGGCGAGCACCATCGTCTTGACCTCATCGGACGAGAACACCGCCGCGATCGGGCGGCCCTTGGCCTCGGCCAACGCCGCACGCAGTCCGCACTCGAGGCCACGCACGGGGATCCCCTCGAACTCGGGTCGTGCCTCGAACGACGCGAAGCCCCCGGCGAGCAGCAGCGCCTTCGCACCCTCGTCGAGCAGCCCCGTCGCCAGATCATGGACACGCCGCGTCACCTGATCCGGCCGCCGCCCCGCGTACGGGGCGAACGCCTGGTCGGCGACGACGAGCACGTCCTCCTTCGGCAACTGGGCGCGCAGGAGCTCCGCGCCGCGCACGCCCTCCCAGCCCTCGGCGACGACCCCGATCGAACCCTCCGGGTCGGCGCTCCAGGTCACGACCGCGGTCGCTTCTTCTCCGGGTCGTAGATCGGGAACGTGTCCGTGTAGGCCGGGACCAGGCGGCCGTCGGGCAGCGCCACTTCGACGCGGTTGCCCGGCTCGGCCAGCTCGGCCTCGATGCACGCCATGCCGATCAGGCGGTCGACGCTCGGGGAGCGTCCCGCCGACGGCGACAGCAGCTTGCCGACGCCGCGACCGTTGACGAAGACGTCGGCGCCGTAATCCGGCGCCTCGTTGCCGGCCACGACGAGCGTGGTCAGGCGATGCGTGATGCCCGCAGCCAACTCGTCGACGAGTGCCTGCTTGCCGACGAAGTCGCCCGTCTCCAGATTGATCGTCCGATCCAGGTTCATGTGGAACGGCGAGGTGAGGCCCTGGAAGTAGTCGTAGCCGATGAAGATCAGGCCCGACTCGATACGCAGCGACTCGACGGCGGCGAGGCCGTACTGGCGGATGCCACGCGACGCACCCTCGTTGAGGAGCTCCTGCCAGAGCGCCTCAGCGCCGGCCTTCGGCACGTAGATCTCGTAGCCGAGCTCGCCGGAGTACCCCGTGCGAGCCAGGTAGCAGCCCGCGATGCCGCCGATCGTGATCGGCTCCGTCGTGAAGCGGAAATACTTGAGCGAGTCGACGTCGAAGTCGGTCATCGCGCTGATCAGCTCGCGCGACTTCGGACCCTGCACCTGCAGGTGCGGCCACTCCTCGGTGCGGTCGAGAACCTCGACGTCGAAGCCCTGCTGCTTGGAGACGCGGCGGAACTGGTCGACGTCGCTCGGCAGCGCAGTCACCACGAGGATGCCGGCTCCGGTCTCGTCGCCCGTGTTGAAGGCGACGCCATCGCCGAGCATGCGGCCGTACTCGTCGAGGAAGCACGAGTAGCGTGCCTGACCGACCTGCATCGAGGCCATGTCGTTGGCGAAGCAGTAGTCGACGGCCTTGAGCGCGTCCGGACCTCGGAAGATCCACTTCTGCAGCGGCGACTCATCCCAGATGCCGACGGTCTCGCGGACCGCATGATGCTCGTCGATCGGATCGCCGAAGTCGGAGATCCAATCCCAGCCCTCCCACTCGGCGAACGTGCCGCCGTTGCGGCGCAGGATCGCGTCGAACGCGGTCTTGCGCAGGCCCTCGGTGGAGACCTGCGGAGCCGGGGTCTCGACCACCTCGATGCCGGCGGCCTCAGCGGGAGGTGAACCCTCCTGATCGGCGGCGGCGACGGGGGTGTCGACGGGGATGATCACGATGGGCGCTTGGCGCAGATCCGGCGGCTGGTGGCCGGGCGGCAGCACCTCGGAGACGCCCAGCAGGGCGCGCGCGGCGGCGGGGTTCGGCAGCGTCCGGTACTCCTCGAGGCAGCGCATCGGCTCCTGGTCGAGGTTGCGGCGGATACGGCGATAGCGCGCCTGCGCACCGGCGCCGAGACCCGGGGTCGTGAAGATCGCCTGCTCGACGTACGACTCGATCACCTTGTTGCCGAGCAGCGCCACGTCGGCCTCGCGGGCCTTGCCCGTCAGCGGGTTGTAGAGCATGACGACCTTGATCGTGTCGAGGAACGAGTTCCAGGTCGACAGCACGACGGGGCCGCGGACGCGGATGCCCGTCTCCGGGATAGCGAGGTGCGTGATGCGGCGGTCGTTGATGGTGTGGATCAGCGACTCGGCGGTCGGCGAGAGGATGCTGACGAACTTGTGCATCGGCCAGACGTCGAGCTGGTTCCAGTCGCCGGGCTCGCAGTCGACGCCGATCATGTACGTGTCGGCGTAGCGGAAGAAGTTGGCGTTGCCGCGCGTCTCGCGCAGGTGGTCGTAGAAGAGCGTGTTCGTCCCGCCGATCAGGTTCGAGCAGCCGATCGCGTCCATTGGCGTGCCCATCACCACGCAGAAGCGGTCGCCGTTCTTGTAGCCACCGGGCCAGAGGGTGTCGAGCGGAGCGGAGACGCCGTCGCGCTCGACGGCGAAGTCCTCGGAATTGAGTGCGTAGGACGAATGCATGAACAGGATCCTAGACCGAATCCGTCATCGCGTGCATGTCCGACTAGTTCATACGCGCGCCGATGCGGCGGTGCTCGAACTCCATGACGCGCAGGTCGCGATCGCCGAGCGGTAGCTCGAGCCGCAGCTGTGCTGCTTTGAGCGAGCGTCCGACGTCGCCACGCCGCTCGTACGATGCGACGAGGTTCGAGAGGATCCGCAGCGCTGTGAGGTGCACGGGGGTCTGCACGATGCGCCCGGCCGGGGGCGGATCCGCCAGCAGCATGCCGCCCTTGAACGGGTCGAGCAGGATCGGGTCGCCGTCGCCGAACCAGCCGGCGACGTAGTGTCCCGGCAGGCCGACACCGCGCAGCGGAATGCCGACGCGGCGTCCGACTTCGATCCAGACGACGCTGAGCAGGATCGGCAGGCCGCGCCGCCGTTCGAGCACGAGGTCGAGCATCGAGTTGTCGGGATGGTCGTACTCCTCGACGTCACCGATGAACCCCTCGCGTCGCCCGAGCACGGTCTGCAGCGCCTCGATCTGCTCCAGACCGGTCTCTCCCACGCCGTTGCGCACCACTTCGCCAGCGAGCCGATCGAGCTCGGCGAGCGCAGCGGCCTGATCGACGTCGCGCAGCGCGTCCGCAATGGCCAGCGCCAGCAGGTCCAGAGTCGGCGCGTCAGTGCGCGCGAGTTGTGCGAAACGATCCATCCCTCGTATCTTCGCGCGTCGGCCCTGCGCGAGACTGGCGCAACCCCACATCACGTGATCCAGACCAGATCGGCAATCAGCTTCGATTTGGACAGGATGGGCCCGGGCCCATCGTGTCAGCAGGCCTCCGTGATGCTTTTGCGCACTCCGCGCGCGTGTTGGTGCGACTGACGCCTTCGTATGCGTGCATCGCCGCGTGAGGGACGGCGCGGATGGCGCGCAATCAGCGCGAGTGTCCGAGGGTTGGGGCGCATTGACGTGCGAGTTGCATGACAGATCACCTGACACCATGGGCCCGGGCCCATCGTGTCAGGAGGTGGGAGGCGATCGGTGCCGGCAGGCGCCGCGTCAGATGCCGACGCGGGGACCCATCGGGGTCTCGACGCGGTCGAATGGCGCGTCGGACGCCATGCGGTCGATGCCGTAGATGTCGGCCTCTGGCCACGCCGGCTTGCCCTCGGCGATGTCGCCGATCAGCTCGCCGATGATCGGCATGAACTTGAATGCGTGGCCGGAGCAGCCCGTCGCCACCGTGATCGCACCACGGCGGTCGATGAAGTACTCGTTATCCGGCGTCATCGTCCAGGGGCAGCACTCCGAGAGATGCGGCCCATCGGACGCGAGTCCCGGCGCGTGCGCGATCACCCAATCGCGATTGCACTCCTCCTCGAACCCGCGCGGCGGCCACGCGGCAGCCTCCGTGTCCCACGACTCCTCGCTGCCGTAATCGAGACCGATCTTGTAGCCCTTGCCCGGCGTCGGCAATCCGTAGACACCCAGCTTGTCGTCCGCCACGAAGTCGATCAACGACGGACGTCGCTCCCACGCACCGCCGCCACGCCAGTACGAGACCTGCCCGATCGCAGGCGCCAGCGGCAGGCGAATGCCGAGCGGTTCCAGCAGCGACTGCGCCCACGGACCGACCGCCAGCACGGCGAGGTCCGCCTCGAGCACGCGCCGATCCGTCGAGATCCGCACGCCCGCCGGCGTCTCCTCGACCGCCAGCGCCTGCTCCGGCGATGACAGCTCCGCACCGGCCGCCCGCGCCGCGGCCGCCATCGCCGCGAGCCCCTTCGCGGCGAACAGCACTCCATCATCGGGCACGAAGGCCGCCGGCTCCTGCGGACGGTGCGACAGCTCGGGGAAGACGCGCGCCACACCCGCCGCATCGAGCTCCTCCACCGGAACCCCGGCATCCCGCATGGCCGCGGCCCAGACAGGCGACGGAGCGCCGCGCAGAACGAGCCCGACGTGATCGAGCAGCTGCTCGCCCGAGCCGGCCTCGAGTCTGCGCCAGCGGTCGAGCGCCTTGCGCGCCAGCACGATGTCGCCCGGCCGATCGTGCGCCAGACGGAAGATGCGCGTCATCCCCGCCGACGAGCCAGCGGGCGCCGAGACGCCGTGCCGATCGATGCCGATCACCTCGTGACCGCGGTCGGCGAGCGCGCGGACGGTCGACAGCCCCATCACGCCGAGCCCGACGACGACGACGCGCATCGGCCTAGCCCTTCGCCGTGATCGCCGCCGCGATCACCAGATCGGCGGCGCGACGCCCGGACCGCAACGCGCCGTCGATCGAGGCGTTCTCGGTCCCATCGCCCGACAGGATGACCTTGTCGCGCAGCCAGCGCGCGCCACTCGACAGCGAGCCGGGCGGCTGCGCATGTTGTGCCCACTCGATGCGATCGATCCGCAGCAGTCGCCACCCGTACACCCGGCCGCCGAACCAGGGCGTCAGCTGCGCGCGCGCCGCCGCGTCGAGCGCCGCATCGTCACCGGCCGGCAGTCCCACGCACGAAGCGGCGATCAGCGACTGCCCCGCCGGCGCGTACGAGGGCGCGACCTCGCTCATCACCGCGACGTTGTTGACTGGCCCCGTGCCGTCGCCATCCAGCACGATGCGCTTGCCCGCCGGCGATTCCGCTGCGGCGTACCAGAGGCACGTCGACCCACGCGGTGCGGGCGCGGGAATCCCCGCCAGCGCACACGCATCGACGGTACCGGCTGCGATCACGATGGCGCGCGCCGCCGACAGCGTGGCGCCCGAGGCCAGCTCGACACTATCCGCACCCACCTGCGCTACCCGCTCGTTGAGGTGCACGCTGCCACTCGGCAGACGCGCGGCGAGCTGGTCGGCGATGGCACCCATCCCCCGAGCCGGGACGACGGTGCGCCCCGCCGCCATCTGGCCGAAGACCTGATCGATGAGACGGCTCGAGACGCCGAGGTCGGGATCGAGGAACACGCCGCGGTACAGGGGACGCAGCAGCCGTTCGCGCGCCGTCTCGGAGAACCCGAGGTCGCGCAGACGCTGGTCGGCCGTGGTCTCCGGCGCAGTCGCCGTGGCGAGCGGTTTCGCCTGCCGCAGCCACGTCGCCGCAGCCTTGATGTCGGACGGACCGCCGATGCCGGCCCGCACCGCCTGCGGAATCGAGCGCGGGTCGCGCAGCGGATGGCCGATCGTCCGCATGCGTCCGTCCCACCAGATATCGGCGCCGGGCAGGAAGGG
>JBILWG010000084.1:0-8372 GCA_044369995.1 Gaiellales bacterium
GCTGGGGATCCTCGCCGTACTCGTCGCCGCGGCGCTGCTGTTGGTGCTGATCGCAGTGCGCGGCCAACTGGGACGCCCCGACGCCAAGGCCCGCTTCCGGCACATGTTCTCGAACAACCGCGCCGTCAACCTCCTCGCCGCGGCCCGCATCTTCCTGTTCGCGTCACGTGACGTGTGGTTCGTCGTCGGCCTTCCCGTCTTCCTCCGCAGCGTGCTGGGCTGGAGCTTCTGGGAGGTCGGCGGCTTCATGGCGATCTGGGTGATCGGCTACGGGATCGTCCAGGCCTTCGCCCCGCAGCTGCTGCGTCGATCCGGTCGGCCGACCGGATTCACCGCGGCGTGGCTGGCCTTCGTGCTGGCGCTGCTGCCCGCGGGCATCGCGATCGCCTTGGCCGCGAACGTCGACCCCGCGATCGCGCTCGTCGTCGGCCTGATCGTCTTCGGCATCGTCTTCGCGCTCAACTCCGCCGTGCACTCGTTCCTGATCCTGCACTACGCCGACGGCGACAAGGTGGCGATGAACGTCGGCTTCTACTACATGGCCAACGCGGGCGGGCGTCTGGCGGGCACCATCCTGTCGGGCCTGCTCTACCAATGGCAGGGCCTCGAGGCGTGCCTCTGGGCGTCGGCCGCGATGGTGCTGGCGGCGGGAGCGATCTCGCTGCTCCTGCCCCGCGACCAAGCGCGTGCGGGCGCCGATGCAGACATGACTCCCGCGCGGGTGTGATGTCCCCATTTCAGGACATCACACCCGCGCGGAACGTCAATCCGCTCTAGCCGCGCGCCTTGATCAGCGCGGTCAGCGCCGGCACGATGGTGTTGAGATCGCCGACGATGCCGAAGTCGGCGTAGTCGAAGATCGGCGCGTTCTTGTCCTTGTTGATCGCGACGATCGTGCCCGAGCCCTGCATGCCGACCTTGTGCTGGATCGCGCCCGAGATGCCGCAGGCGATGTACAGCTTCGGCGAGACCGTCTTGCCGGTCTGGCCAACCTGGGCGCTGTAGGGATACCAGCCGGCGTCGACGACGGCGCGCGTCGCGGCGACGGCACCGCCGAAGGCGGCGGCGCACTCCTCGATCGGGCCGAAGCCCGCGGCGTCGCCGAGCCCGCGGCCACCGGCCACGAGCACGTCGGCGGCGCCGATATCCGGACCGGAATCCTCGGCATCCTCATGGCCGACCAGCTGGACGGCCTGCGAGTACGCCTTGAAGGTCGGCGAGAAGCGCTCGACCGGGGCAGATCCGCCGTTGCCCTCCGTCGCCGCGAAGGCGTTGGCGCGGGTAACGACGACGCCCACCGGTGTCGTGAACCCGCAGTGCGCGAGCACGGAATCGCCGAGGCCCGAGCGTCGGGTCACGAGCGCGCCACCCTCGGCGTGCAGCTCGACGGCGTCGATCACGATGCCGGCGCCGAGGCGCGCCGCCAGGCCCGCCATCGCGTCGGCCGTCATGATCGAGGCACCTGCGAGCCAATAGCGATACTGGCCGCTCTCCTGCGCCGCGGCGCAGGCGTCGACGACGGGCTGGGCGATACCGCTCGCCAGTGCCGCGTCATCGGCGACCCGCACCTTCGATGCGCCGAAACCGCCGAGGACGCCCATGGCAGCGTCGTCCAGGCCGGCGCCGCAGACGATCGCCTCGACCGGCTCACCGAGCGCAGCACCGAGACGGGCGGCCTCCTCGAGCACGCCGAGGGAGCCCTTGGCGAGCTCGCCCCCCTGCACCTCACAGAGAACTGCGATGCCAGCCATTACGCGACCACCTTCTTCTCGAGCAGGAACGCGACGAGCTGCTCGGCAGCGGAGCCGTCGTCCTCAATGACAATCGTGTCGCCGCGACCCTCGGGCTTCGAGAGCCCCCCGATCGTCGTACCGGCGCCAGCGGCACCGACCGTGCTGGCATCAACGCCGAGATCGGCGAGCGAGATGACCTCGTGCGGCTTGCGCTTGGCGCCCATGATCGCGGGCAGCGGGGGATACCGCGGGTCGTTGATCGCGTCGGAGACCGACACGACACACGGCGTCGTGGCCTTGACGGTGTCGTAGCCCGTTTCGACCTGGCGCTTGACGGTGACCGCACCGTCGCCCAACTCGATCGACGCCGCCTGCGTGACGCACGGCAGTTCGAGCAGCTCGGCGACCATGCCGGCCATCACGTAGGACTCGGAGTCGGCGGCCTGCTGGCCGAGCAGGATCAGGTCGAACTCGCCGCGCCGGAGCGCCGCCGCCAGAATGCGAGCCGTGCCGAGCAGGTCGCTGCCCGCTGCGGCTTCGTCGGCGATGTGGACGGACTGATCGCCGCCCTGCGCGAGCGCACGGTCGACGGAACGACCGGCACTCTCGGGTCCGACCGTCACGATCGTGATCTCGGTGTCGGGCGCCGGGCCCTCCTTGATCTGGACGGCCGCCTCGATCGCGTGCCGATCGTACGGGTTGAGCGTGTTCTCGCCGCTGCGGACGAGTCGCTTGGTGCCCTCATCGATCCGCTTCTCGGCGGTCGGGTCCGGGACTTCCTTGACGCAGATCGCGATGCGCACGTGTTCGCCTCCTGAAGATGCCGTAGGCAACGATACCTAACCGCGCAAGGTGATTCGCCGGGCTCAGGCCGCGCGGCTGAACGGGCCCCGCACCCGCGCCCAGCGGCGAGGCCGGACGGCGGCCGCATCGGGGACCGAGGCACCACGGGCCACGGCGATGCCGGCGGCGACGATCGACTCCTCGATGCAGCCGGCGCGACGGAGGATCGTGCTGGCCAGGGCGATCTCCTCGGCCGGCGAGCTGTCGTCCTCGACGATGCCGCGCGCCAGCTCGATGGCGACCTCGCGACGATGGGCGCCCTGGTCCATCAGGTAGCAGGCTGCACGGGCTGCGCTCATGGCCTCAACCTACCCCCGGACCGCGGCCGAGTGGTCACCGGGCGGCAGTCTGAACAGAACGTTTACGTCCTCGTTCACCGCTCTCGAAGCCCTGTCGTTCGGGCAATCTCGTCGCCTTCCTCCCGAAATGTGAACCCACCAGAGCACCTTCACCAGTCCGGAACGCAACCAGCCCGATCGCTTCACCCATCGATCTCCACCCGCTCCGTACGGTGGTGCGTGACCGCGACACCCGCGGGATCCCCAAGGAGGATCATGAACCGGAAAGGTCGTCTCATCGCGCTCGGCATCTGCGCGGCGATCGGCGCGGCGTTCGCTGTGCCGTCGATCGTCGGAGCAGACGCACCCGTTCCGCTCGCCCGCAACTCCTACGCCGTCAGCGGCTTCAAGGTGTCGCCCGAGGGCAAGCAGCCCCGCTCGATCGTGCCCACCAACAGCAAGGGCAAGTTCCCGCTGCGCACGATGGACCTGAGCCAGGTGCCGTGGGGCACCACGGTGACCGGCGTCATCGGCATCGAGTTCGTCAACCCGAGCAACTGCGGCTCGTCGCCGGCGTTCACCTACAGCGCCACCAGCCGGGCGTGCCAGAACGCGTACGGCGCGGCAGTCTCGTACCCGCTGCAGCTGCCCAAGCCGCTGCGCGCGGCGAAGGTCGGCATCCTCGGCGGCCTGAACGAGAACGGCGACTGCGCCGGCTCGTTCGACAAGCCGTCGGCTCCTCCCGGCTTCCTCTGCGTCTACCCGGGCAACACCGGTTCGGCCGCTGAGTACTTCGACAAGAGCGAGGCCGACATCTTCAACATCTCGAAGAACGGCGACGGCGCCTACGCCGTCGAGGTCTACCCGCTCACGGGCAACGCCTCGAAGCACGGCTTCCGCGTGACCGCGCAGGGCGCGATCGCCGGCCCGGCCAAGTTCTACGGCACGTGGGCCTACACGGCTCCCGCCAAGGAAATCCCCCTCACGGAGCCAGCCTCCTAGGCCCCTCCGACCACGCAGAAAGGCACACTCATGAAGAAGCGACTCCTCATCCTCGTCGCCGCCCTGATGGCCACCATGGTCGTCACCGCGCCGGCGTTCGCCGTCACCAAGATCGTCACCGGCGGCTCGACGGGCCTCCAGATCCTCGGCTCCGCCCTCGCGGCGCAGTACGGCAAGGACACGGGCGGCAAGTACCGCGTCACCGTCTCCGGCGGCGGCTCGGGCGCCGGCCAGACCGGTGCCGCCAACGGCACGTTCCAGATCGGCAACTCGTCGTCGGACAAGTCGTCCTCGACGCCGGCCGGTCTGACCTTCACCCCGATCACGAAGGAGCCCTTCGCGATCATCGTCAACAAGTCCAACCCGATCAAGGGCCTGACGGCCGCTCAGGTCAAGGCCATCTTCTCCGGCCAGGTGACCAACTGGAAGGACGTCGGCTGGGCGCAGGGCGGGGCGATCAAGTGCTTCTCGCGCGTCGCCACCTCCGGCACCCGCCAGTCGTTCCAGAAGCTCTTCCTGGGCAGCATCAGCACGCCCGTGTCGAACTCGTGCCCGGCGCTCGCGTCGAACGCGCTCGACCGCTCGGCGGTAGCCAACTCGAAGTCGGGGATCGCGTTCGTGACGTACGCGTACACCGTCGGCTCGGGCGGCGCGACCGTCAAGACGCTGCCGATCGACGGCGTCGCCCCGTCGCTGACCAACGTGGTCAGCAACAAGTACAAGTTCTGGAACTGCCAGTACTTCGTCACCAAGGGCGACCCCGCCGGTGACGTGGCCACCTACATCAACTGGGTGCGCAGCGCGAAGGGCGCGGCGATCATCAAGGCCTACGCCGTCCCGTTCACGGGCACCTACGACCAGTGCATCGCGGGCTAACCACCTGACGATGCGACCGCGGGGGTCGGGCTGCGGCCCGACCCCCGCTCACCCTCCCCCACCATGGCCACCTTCACCCGCCCTCTGCAGACGCCGACACCGTCGGCCGCCCCCTCGGGTGCCCGCGCCGACGCGGTCTTCCGCGGTCTGCTGATCGCCATCGCGGCCTTCATGCTGCTGGTGATCGGCGCGATCGCCGTCTTCGTCTTCTACACCGGCTGGCCGTCCTTCTCGGCCAACGGCCTGGCCTGGTTCGGCACGGGCGACGACCCGCTCGACGTCCAGCTCGGCAACTCGTTCCTCGGTGATCCCGAGACCGGGGAGCCGTCGACGACGCTCAACGCCTGGCCGGCGATTCTCGGCACGCTGCTCACCACGGGTGGCGCCCTGCTGATCTCGTTCCCGTTCGCGCTGCTCGCGGCGATCTTCATCGCCGAGCTGGCGCCGAAGCGCCTCGCCGCGATCCTCGACCCGATCGTGTCGGTGCTCGCCGCCACGCCGTCGGTCATCTACGGCCTGTTCGCGATCCTCGTCTTGGCGCCGCGCATCGAGCGCAACCTGATCCCCAAGGAGCAGGCAGAGGAGCTGTCCGCCGTCGTCACGCTGACGGGCGCGAACGTCCTGCTTGGCATCCTCGTCCTGTCGCTGATGATCGCGCCGCTGATGGTCGCGATCTTCGCCGACGCGCTGCGGGCCGTGCCGACCAAGTGGAAGGAGGGCGCGATCGCCCTCGGCTGCGACGAGTGGCGGATGACGCGGCGCGTCTCGCTCCGCGCGATCCGCCCCGCCCTCGTGGCCGGCACGACGCTCGCGATGGGCCGTGCCGTCGGCGAGGCGATCGCGCTGTCGATGGCGACCGGCTCGATCGGCTTCGTCCCCAACCCGCTCGACGGCTACTTCTTCTTCCTCGAGCCGGTCCGCACGATGGCCTCCTCGATCGTCGACTACTCGGAGGGCTTCGAGTCGCCGGAGCTGAAGGCGAACCTGTTCGCCTTCGGCGTGATCCTGCTGATCACCACCGCCACGCTGACGATCGGGGCGAAGATCGCCTCGCGCTCCGCCGAGCGCCGCCTCGGAGGGGGGCAGTAATGCCGACCCGCCTCAGCGATCGCGCCGGCGTCGCCACCGCCTACGCGGCCGGTGCCGTGCTGATCATCGCCGTCACGGTGATCATGGGGTGGCTGGTCTGGCAGGGCCTGAGCACCATCTCGTGGGACTTCCTGACCACCGGCCCGGCACCCGGCTCGCTCGAACAGGGCGTGGCCGGCGGCATCCTCCCCGCGCTCGTCGGCACGCTGATCGTGATCATCTTCGGGATGCTGGTGGCGATCCCACTCGGGCTCGGCGTGGCGATCTTCCTGACGGAGTACCGCCAGCCCAGTTGGCTCGCCAAGGGCACCGACACCGCCATCGACCTGATCTTCGGCGTGCCGTCGGTCGTCTTCGCGCTGTTCGGCCTCGCGATCTTCTCGCAGGGCTGGCTGTCGTGGCTGTCGAACCCGGTCGGCGACGCCGGTATGGCGACCGCGCAGTCGTTCTTCTGCGCATCGCTGATGATGGCGCTGATCGGACTGCCCCCGGTGGTGCGCTCCAGCCAGGCCGCCATTCTCGGCGTCCCGAATCAGCAGCGCGAGGCCTCCTACGCGCTCGGCAAGGGACGACTGACGACCATCCGCCGCATCGTCGTACCCGGCGCGCGCCCCGGCATCGCCACAGGCATCGTGCTGGGCATCGGCCGCATCGCGGGCGATACCGCGATCGTGTGGATCCTGCTCGGTGGAGCGGTGCTGCAGTCCCCGCCCGACGGCTGGTACCTGCCGTGGAACCTCGTCGACTTCCTGCGCAGCGAGGGCTCGACGCTGACCACCTACATCTACTTCTCGTCGCCGGCCGGTGAGGGCAACTCGCCGGGCCCGGCCTACGGCGCGGCCTTCGTCCTGATGGTCGTGATCCTCTTCGTCAACATCGCGCTGATCCGGCTGAGTCGGCGCAAGATCGGAAAGCGGTGATGGACCCCATGGAGACCCCGAGCAACGATCGCGCCGACGAGCGCGCCGTCCGTCAGGAGTGGCGCCACACCCTCGACTCCTCCGCCGACACGCGAGCCGCGGGCAACCCGGTCGATCCGACCCTCGTCGTGCCACCGGTCGCAGTGCAGCCGGCGGCAACCGCTCCGCTCGCCGCGACCCCCGCGGCTGCCCCCACCGCTCCTGCCCCCGTCGCCGCGCTCGGCAGTGGTGGGCATCCGGCGCACGTCACCAACCCCGAGGATCTGGTGCTCGCGATCCGCGGCCTGCGCGTGGCCTTCAGCGGCAACGAGATCCTGCACGGCGTCGACATCGACGCGCCGCGCGGCGGTGTGATCGCGCTGGTCGGCCCGTCCGGCTGCGGCAAGACGACGCTGCTGCGCAGCATCAACCGCCTGACCGAGCTGGCGCCGACGGCCACCATCGGCGGCGAGATCCAGCTCGACGGGCAGAACGTCTACGACCGCGGCACGGACCTCAACCTGCTGCGCCGCCGGATCGGCATGGTCTTCCAGCAGCCCAACCCCTTTCCCATGACGATCTTCGACAACGTCGCCTTCGCGATGCGCGAGCAGGCCAAGACACGTCCCACGCGCACGGCGCTGATGCCGGCCGTGCAGGACGTGCTGCAGCGGGCGGGGCTCTGGGACGAGGTCAAGGACAATCTGGACCGCAACGCCCTGTCGCTATCGGGCGGTCAGCAGCAGCGCCTCTGCATCGCCCGCACGCTGGCGGCGAATCCCGAGGTGATCCTGATGGACGAGCCCTGCTCGGCGCTCGACCCGCGCTCGACGGCGCGCATCGAGGAGCTGATCCTCCAGCTGGCCGGCTCGCTGACCATGGTGATCGTCACGCACAACCTCGCGCAGGCCAAGCGCATCGGCGACTACGCCGCCTACCTGCTCAACGGCGACGTGATCGAGCAGGGGCTGGCGCGCAAGGTCTTCGAGGACCCGGATCAGCAGTCGACCCGCGACTTCGTCGCGGGCATGTTCGGATAGGTGTCATGCGCCGTCTCCTCCCCGCCCTCCTGCTGCTGATCGCCGTCGTCGTGCTGACGGGCTGCGAGAGCACGTTCGACAAGGCCGCCAAGCTGCGCGCCGAGCAGGGCACGATCGCCGACGTCGAGGCTGTTGACGTGCAGCAGACGGAGGGCATCACGGCCGAGACCCTCGCCATCATCCCCTCGGCCGACGGCCTGATGGCCGCTGTCGTCGTGCAGATCAGCTCGACGGGACCCGGGCTGCTGTGGGCGCCGATCGAGGTGAAGCTGCTCGACGCGAGCGGCGCCGAGGTGGGGACGAACAACGTGCCGGGCGCCGATCCGACGCTGATCCACCTGCCCGCGCTCGCCCAAGGCGAGCAGGCGCTGTACGTGAACGACCAGATCGCGATCACCGGCACGCCCGTCGAGGCGAAGGTGACCGTGGCCGGTGAGCCGGTCACCGCACAGCTGCTGCCGGGCCTGACCGTCACGAAGGCCGTGGTCACCGAGGATCCCTCGTTCGGCACCACCTGGACGGCGACCATCACCAACGACACCGGTGCACGCCAGGAACAGGTGATCGTGCAGGCGATCCTGCGTGACGGCGAGACGATCACCAGCGCCGGCA
>JBILWG010000248.1:0-2527 GCA_044369995.1 Gaiellales bacterium
CCGAGACCGGCACGCTCCCGCCCGAGCGCGTGCAGGCCATGTTCGATCGCATCGCCCGCCCGTACGACGTGATGAATCGCGTCATGACGGCGGGGCTGGACGTCCGCTGGCGGAAGCTCGCCGCCGATGCCACCGACGTCGGCAAGGGCGCCTCCGTGCTCGACTGCTGCTGCGGCACCGCGGACCTCTCGCTCGAGCTGGGTCGGCGCGTCGGACCAAGCGGCGAGGTGATCGGCGTCGACTTCTCCGACGGCATGCTCGACATCGGCCGTCGCAAGGTCGTCAAGAAGGGGCTCGATCAGGTCACGCTGCTGCACGGCGATGCGCTCGATCTGCCCTTCGAGGACGACCGCTTCGCCGCCGCCACCGTGGCGTTCGGCATCCGCAACGTCGCCGACCTGCAGCGCGGCCTGTCCGAGCTCGGGCGCGTCGTGCGACCCGGCGGCAAGGTCGTCTGCCTGGAGATCACGACACCGGAATCCGGACCGCTCGTGCCCTTCCATCGCCTCTGGTTCGATCGTCTGGTCCCGGCTTTCGGGAAGGTGGCGGACCGCAAGGGGGACAGCGCGTACACGTACCTGCCGGCGTCGGTCAAGCGCTTTCCGGGACCGACCCCGCTCGCGCACGTGATGTACGAGGCCGGACTCCGCGACGTGCGCTTCCGCACGCTGGGCGGCGGCATCGTCGCCCTCCACGTCGGCACCGTGCCGCGGGAGGACGCGTGAGCACTGCGACGCTGACCGACCTGCTGGCGCTGCCCGGAATTCGCGCGTATCTGACCCGCGTCGAGGAGCGGCTCAGCGACGACGTCGCGTGGGTCGGTGGCTCGACCGCGGCCACGGCGCGCGAGACGCTGACGGCCGGCGGCAAGCGGCTGCGGCCGCTGCTCGTGCTCCTCTCCGCCCCCGCGGCAGGGCAGGAGACCGCCGATCTGGTGCGTGCCGGCAGTGCCGTCGAGCTGGTGCACATGGCGACGCTCGTCCACGACGACGTCCTCGACCATGCGTCGCTGCGGCGCGGCCGACCGACGGTCTGGGCGCAGCACGGCGAGCGCGTCGCCGGCGCCACCGGCGACTTCCTCTTCGCACGCGCCTTCGCGGTGCTGGCCGAGGCCGGTGACCTGGAATGCCTGGCGCTGCTCGCACAGGCCGCGCTCGGCCTCTCCGAAGGCGAGGCGCTGCAGATGCAGCAGACGCGCAACCCGGAGACCACTCCGGAGCAGTACTTCGAGCGCTGCACACTCAAGACCGGGCGGTTGTTCGCCGCGGCCTGCGGACTCGGCGGGCGGCTCGGTGGCCTCGCATCGGCCGACGCCGAGGCACTGGCCGAGTACGGCCGCCTGCTCGGCGTCGCCTTCCAAGTCGCCGACGACATCCTCGACTGCGACGGCAGCTCCGACGCCACCGGCAAGGAGCTCGGCACGGATCTGATCGGAGGGACGGCCACGCTGCCGCTGCTCTACGCCGCTCGCCTCGACCCGACGATCGCCGCTGCGCTGCGAGAGCGGCCCGCCGACGACGAGGTGCTGCCGCTGCTGCAACGCGTCGTCGCCTCCGGGGCGCTCGACATGGCGCGCGAGACCGCACGTGACCTCGTCCGCTCGGCCGAGGAGACGCTCGACCGCATCCAGGGAGACCTCGACACGGCGCCGCTGCGGATGGTCGTCCGCGGTGTCGTCGACCGCGATACCTAAGACAGGACACGAATGGCCACCATCACCCGCAACACGGCACTGCAGGAGATCCGCGAGAAGGTCGTCGCGGGCGAGCGCCTGGATCTCGACGATGGCATCACGCTGCTCGAGTCGCACGACATCCTCGAGCTGGGGGAGCTGGCCGACCTCGCGCGCCGCAACCGCGGTGGCACGGACGAGGTCTTCTTCGTCAACAACCTGTACCTCAACTACACGACGATCTGCCGCGTCAAGTGCAAGTTCTGCGCGTTCGCCCGCACCTCCAAGCAGGAGGACGCGGTGATGTGGGACATCGGCGATCTCGTCGCCCACGCCCAGAACGTCCGCGAGCACCAGGAGTTCACCGAGATCCACATGGTCGGCGGCGAGAACCCGCACCTCGACTTCTCCTACTACACCGACATCACGCGAGCGCTCAAGGAGGGCCTGCCGGGCGTCGACCTGAAGCTCTTCACCGCGTCGGAGATCCACCACATGACGCGCTCCTGCGACATGACGCACGAGCAGGTGCTCCGCGAGCTGATCGACGCCGGTCTCGACACGCTGCCGGGCGGTGGCGCGGAGATCTTCTCGCCGCGCGTCCGCAAGATCATCGCGCCGGGCAAGGAGCCGGGCGCGCAGTGGCTCGAGACCCACCGCATTGCGCATGGCCTCGGTCTGAAGACCCACTGCACGATGCTCTACAACCACGTCGAGACGTACGAGGAGCGCATCGAGCACCTGCTCGCCCTGCGCGAGCTGCAAGACGAGACCGGCGGCTTCATGGCGTTCATCCCGCTGCCGTTCCATCCGCAGAACACGGTCTTCGAGCGCCGCGGCTGGAAGTTCTCGACC
>JBILWG010000249.1:0-2525 GCA_044369995.1 Gaiellales bacterium
CCCCCATCGCCATTGGCGGCGCGAGCGAGGACGAAGAGCAGGTCGGACAGGCGGTTGAGGTAGGTGATCACCTCGGGCGTCATCGGCTCGGTCGCGGCGAGGGCGACGGCGTCGCGCTCGGCACGGCGGCAGATCGTGCGAGCCACGTGCAGGAACGCGCTCAGCGGCGTGCCACCCGGGACGACGAAGGACGTGAGCGGCGGCAGTGTGCCGTTGACCTCGTCGATACGGTCCTCCAGCCACTGCACCTGCTCCGGGCTGACGCGCAGGCGCGAGCGGTGCTTCTCGTCGTCCTCCGGCGGCGGCGGCACGCAGAGGTCGGCGCCGACGTCGAAGAGATCGTTCTGGATGCGGACCAGCCACTCGTCGGCCGGCGTGCCCACGGAATGCAGGCGCGCCACGCCGAGGGCGGCATTCAACTCGTCAACCGTGCCGTAGGCCGCAACGCGGGCGTTGTGCTTAGCCACGCGGTGGCCGTCGCCCAAGCTGGTCTCGCCGAGGTCACCGCCGCGCGTGTAGATGCGGTCGAGGCGGACCACGATATCGTCGTTAGGAGCGTCGCTCATGTCTATCCAATCGGCTGCGGCAGGCGTTTAGCCGATGCTACGCCGGCAGGACCTCGAGCACCATCGCATCGCCCTGGCCGCCACCCGAGCAGATCGTGGCCAGGCCAATGCCGCCGCCGTTGCGGCCGAGCTGATGCACGAGCGTGCCGACGAGGCGTGCGCCGCTGGCGCCGACCGGATGGCCGAGGGCGACAGCGCCACCCTGGACGTTGACGCGGTCCTGGTCGATCCCCAGCGTGTTGACGGTGTTGAGCGCGATCGACGAGAAGGCCTCGTTGACCTCGAGCATGTCGACGTCGGCGATCGAGAGGCCCGCCTTGGCGAGTGCAGCCTCGGCAGCCGTCGACGGCGCGCAGGCCAGGCGGCGGGTGATGTCCGATGCCACGGCAGAAGAGCGCACGATCGCCAGCGGCTTGAGACCCTTTGCGGCGGCGACGTCCTCGCTGATGGCGACAACCATCGCGGCGCCGTCGGTGACACCCGGGCTGTTGCCCGCCGTGTGCGTACCGCCCTCGGTGAGGGGGCCGAGCTTGGCGAGCGACTCGAGCGTCGACTCGGCGCGCGGGCCCTGGTCCTGATCGATGACGCGCTCGTTCTTGCGCTCGCGGATCGTGACCGGCGCGATCTCGGCGGCGAAGCCACCATTGCCCATCGCGGCGACGGCGCGCTCGTGCGAGCGGAGCGCCCACGCGTCGAGCTCTTCGCGGGTCTGGCCGAGCTCGCTCGAGACCTCGTTGGCCTGGTCGTACATGACCCGCTGCGTCCACGGATCGCGCAGGCCGTCGTGCAGCACGGCGTCGACGAGGTGCGTGTCGCCGAAGCGGTAACCGGCGCGGGCGCCAAGTGCCATGTAGGGCGCGCTCGTCATCGACTCCATGCCGCCCGCCAGCACGCACTGGGCTTCGTCGAGGCGGATCAGATAGTCGGCCAGCGCGATCGCGCGCATGCCCGAGGCGCAGACCTTGTTGATGGTCTCCGAGCCGCTCTCGACCGGAATACCCACGCGGGTCGTGACCTGACGTGCCATCGCGTGCATCTGGCCGGCCTGCACGACCGTGCCAATGAACGAGTAGTCGACATCGGAGGGAGCGACGCCCGCGCGCGCAATCGCAGCCTCTGCGGCGACGACACCAAGATCGACGGCGCTCGAACCGGCGAGATCGCCACCGAGGCGGCAGAAGGGGGTGCGAGCAGCGCTGACGAGGACGGTACGAGCCACGCGAAAAGCCTCCGAGAAAGGTGCCTGCCGCAGGATGCGGCGACCGTTGGAGGCTACCACGCGGCGTTTGACAGAAGCCCTCCCCCTTGGCACCCTCTGAGGCATGCGAACGATTCCGAACGGCGCGTGGTGGTGGTGCATGCCCGGGCGGGATCCCGTGCGCTGACGCGCACCGCTGATCCGATTCGCCCGGGCTCCCCAGAGAGGGAGCCTTTTTTGTGCCCGCAACCACCTCCAAGAAACCCAACATGAACCCCTCCGAACCCCGACAGAAGCGCCAGCCCACCAAGCGCCCCACCGTGCGCGAGCTGCCGGCCGACCTGCTCACGCCCGTTGGTGCGTATCTGCGCGTGCGCGACCTCGGGCCGGGCTTCCTGCTGGAGAGCGTCGAAGGGGGCCAGCAGGTGGGCCGCTACTCGTTCCTGTCGGCCGGGTGCGAGCGGCTGGACTTGGATCTGGCTGGTGAGGATCCGTTCGCGCCACTGCGCGAGCGGCTCGATGCGCACGCGGATCTGGACCTCGAGGGCCTGCCGCCGTTTGCCGGCGGCGCCGTGGGCATGCTCGGCTACGACGCGATCCCCACGTTCGAGCCCACCGTGCCGCTGCCCGAGCGCGAAGAGGGCGACCTCGACTACCCCGCGTCGTTTCTGATCGCGCCTGTGATCGTGGCGTTCGACCACGTGCGCGCCACAATCCAGGTGATCGCCCAACCCGGCCAGGACGCGCTCGCCGACACGATC
>JBILWG010000250.1:0-2518 GCA_044369995.1 Gaiellales bacterium
TAGCGCGGGTGCGGCGAGCGCGGCGCGGCGTGGTGTGCGGTCGTCGTCGTTTGTTGCGCCCTCGTCGATGCGGTTCGTGCCGTCGAAGACGCTTGCCGCGGGGACGTTTGACCCGAAGTCAGGCGTGATCAGCGGCGCGACGATGGTCGGCTCGTTCTCGTGGGCGACGCCGACGTCGTCAAAGGGTGTGAAGCGCCCGGTCGGCGCGGCGAAGCTGGCCAAGGGTACCTACGTGATGCGGTCGGTCGACATGCTGCAGGGGCCGTTGGTGGGAAAGGCCACGACCATGCTGGGGACGGGCACGATGCTGTTGCGTGGGGTGGATGGCACCATGGCGTGCGGGACGCTCGCGGGTGGTTTCGATAGCAGTACGATCACGTTGGCAGGCGGCACGCGAAGCGCGCGAACGCTCGCAGGCGTGTTGACGGGCGAGCGCGTGACGTACGTCTGGCCGACGCCGGCGTCGGTGGCAGCGCGGTCGGGTGGTGCTCTGGGCATGCTCGCGACGGCGCTCGGGTGGGTCGCGGGTGATCAGCCCGCGGATCGCGCCAAGAAGCCGGCGAAGAAGCCGAAGTTGCCGAAGGTGCGGCCCGTCAAGGGGTCCGGCACGGCAAGCCTGCAGACGGCGGCGAGGCCGACCGGCCTGCCGGCGTCGTGCAAGGCGCTCGTCAAGTACCTGCCGCAGTAGGGCTGGTTACGCGAGTCCGACGACCTCGTCGCCGACGACCACGTCGACGAGCGGGCGCGAGACCGTGGCGCGGTTGACGGCCTCCGAGGCCAGCACCTTGGCGATCTGACCGGACAGCAGGATCGCCTGCGGCTCGCCCTCGGCGCAGCGGATCGCGGCGATGGGACCAGCGGGCTCCTTGGTCGGCTTGTCGGGCGCAGCGAGTGCCACACCACCGCCGCCGCGGCCCTTCGAGGGGATGTCGGCAATCGACACGCGCTTGCCGAAGCCGCTCTCGTGCGCCACGTGGAGGTCGCCCGGGGTGACGGCGCAGGCCGAGACGATGCGGTCGCCCGGCGCGAGCTTCATGCCCGCGACGCCGCCCGCCGAGGCGCTCTTGACGACGCGCAGCGGCTTGGCGGCCGTGCGCAGCACCTTGCCACCTGCCGTGACGAGTAGGAGGTCGTCGGCCTCGTCGTGCGGCACGACCGCGACGAGGCGGTCACCGTCGGGCAGCGCCATCGCCGCGCCGAGCGTGGCGTGCGCACCGGGCAGCGAGTCGGGCGTGCAGCGCTTCACCTCGCCCTGCTCGGTGACGAGCAGGAGAAACGGCGCGTCGGCCGTGGCGAGCGCCACGAGCTCTTGACCGCGCGACATCTGGATCGGCTTCTGGCCGCGTACCGCGCGGGACGACAGCGGCAGCTCGTTGAGCCGCACGCGCGCCACCTCCGCGTCGGTCGTGAAGCACAGCAGCTCCTGATCCGTGTCGGAGTGGATCAGCTGCAGCGGACGATCGCCCGGCTGGACGTCGACCGGGTAGGCGGTCGGCGCCGAGGCGCGTGATTGCGCGACGAAGAGGCCGTTCTTCGTCGCACCGAGCCAGACCTCGGTGCTCGGACCGCTCAGCACGGCGACCGACTTGGCCGAGGCGCCCTTGCCCTGCACGGGCGCGGCCGCGATCGTCGAGCCCTCGCCGCCGAGCACGGTGCGGCGCGGGCCGGATAGCGCCATCGCCTCCTTCAGCTCGCCCACCACGATCTTCTTGAGTGCCTCGTGCGAGTCGAGGATGCGGCCGATCTCGTCGACGCGGTCGCCCTTCTGCTTGCGCTCCTCCTCGAGCTTGAGGCGGTTGAGACGCGCCAGGCGCTTGATCGGCATGTCGATGATCCACTGCGCCTGCTCGTCGTCGATCGGCACGGCCTTTGTGGCACCGTGCGGCGTGACCTTGAGCTTGGCGATCAGCTTCGCCTTGGCGTCGTCGTCGTCCTCGGAGCCGCGCACGATCTTGATGACCGCGTCGATCGCGTCGAGCGCGGCCAGCAGCGCGATCAGCCGATGGAGCTCGCGCAGGAGCTCGTCGCGCTCGTACTCGAGGCGGTTGGTGACGATCGTGAAGCGGAAGTCGACGAAGCGGTCGAGCGCCTCGCGCAGGCCGATCTGCCGCGGCGTGCCCTCGACGAGGACAGTCATGTTGATGCCGACCGTCACGCGCAGCGAGGTGGTGCGGAAGAGATCGGAGATCAGCCGGTCAAGCGAGCCGCCGCGCTTGCAGCGCACCTGCACGCGCGTGCCCGTGCGGTCCGTCAGGTTCTTCGGCATCTCCGTGACGTCGCGGATCTTCTCGGCGCGGGCCGCCTTGACGACCTCGGCCACGATCTGGTCGGGCGAGACGCCGTAGGGCAACTCGGTGATGACGAGCGCCTGCACGCCGCCCGACAGCTGCTCCGTGTGGAAGCGCGCCTGCAGCCGGATCGTGCCCTGGCCCTTCTCGTACGCCTCGAGCAGCCCCTCCGGGTCCACCACGATGCCGCCGGTCGGAAAGTCGGGGCCGGGCATGACCTTGAGCAGGTC
>JBILWG010000085.1:0-8258 GCA_044369995.1 Gaiellales bacterium
GAGCACGCTGCGCTCACAGTTGGCCAGCACCCACTCGGGCGTCCCGGCTCCCGCCTCGACATGCTGGCGGTGCAGCTCGTTGTCGGGTCCGAAGTACGAGAAGTTCATGGCACCGTGCGTGAGCAGGTTCTCGCGGCGCCCCTCACGGCCAATGCCAACGGCATCGCCGAAGACACGCAGGGTGAATTCCTCGGCGATGTCGTGCACCAAATCGATTGCCTGACCGCTGAGCACGGCGTCGGTCAGCTCGGTGGCGTACGCGTTGAAGCCCGGGCGCAGCTGCCGCATCTTGCGCGGCGCGATCACCGACGTCATGGCCGTGCGCATCGGCGTGTGGCGCGGGGGATCTGACTCGAGGATGCCCTGCGGGCGCCAGTTTGGCGTGCTGTGCAGGTTGGTTGGGCCGACGCCAGCGCTCGAGATGAAGGTCTCGTGATCCACGAGCAGCTCGCGCATCGACCCAAAGCGCGTAAAGGCGTGCACGCCGTACTGCTCAAGCCACACGGCGGGCCCCGTATCGCGCATCCGCTCGAACAGCGGGTACGGATCCGTCAGGTTCGGGATCGACCACGGGTCGTCGCCGATCGCCGTGATGCCCGGTGCGGGCTCGGTGGCGCCGTGTGGTGCGTCGTGCGCTGCATCCATCGTGGTCCACGATACCCGCTGCGCTACGACCGCTGTGGGACAATGCCCGCGTGGCAGAGCACGCGTTCATCATCGAGTTGAACGACGGCAGCGAGCTCGAGGTCGGCCCCGACCAGACGATCATGGAAGCGATCGAGGCCTCGGGGCGGCGCGTCCTGAACTCGTGTCGCGAGGGCAATTGCGGGACGTGCGAGACCAACGTGCTGGCGGGCGAGGTCGACCACCGCGACGAGGTGCTCGACGATGATGAGAAGGCTGCCAACGACGTGATGATGATCTGCGTATCTCGCGCGGCCGGCGACCGCCTCGTGCTCGACCTCTAGCTCTGCAGCGCGATGATCGCCCCGAGCACGATCTCGGCGGCGAGTGCCGCGTCGCGCGTGTCGGAGTCCTCGAGCGGCGTGTGCGAGAGGCCGTCGACGCAGGGGACGAAGACCATCGCCGTCGGCACCTTGTCGGCCACGCACATCGTGTCGTGCGCCGCACCCGAGGGCATCACCATGAACGGCTCGCCCGTCGACTCGGCCTCCTGGCGAAGCGCCTCGACGATCTCGTCGTTCATCGGCGTGATGGGGAGGGCCTGGCGCTCGACCCACTCGAAGCCGACGCCACGGGCCTCGGCCCGCTCCTTGGCGTACGGCACGATGCGGTCGCGCAGCTCCACGTGACCGCCCGTCACCGAGCGCGTGTCAAGCGAGACGCGGACGCTGCCCGGCACGACGTTGATCAGGCACGGGTGCGTCTCGAGCTCGCCCGTCGTGCCGACCGTCGTCTTGCCGATCTCGTTGGCGAGGCGCTCGACCTCGAGGATCGTCTCGGCGGCCGGGATGGCGGCATCGACGCGGAAGTCCATCGGCGTCGCGCCGGCGTGATCGGCGCGGCCCGTGAAGTGGAAGTCGCCGTGGACGTAGCCCGGCAGTGCGTGGACGACGCCGATGCGGTTGTTCGTGTCCTGCAGGACACGGCCCTGCTCGATGTGGACCTCGATCCAGCCGGTCAGGCCGTCGATCTCGCTGATCGACTCCTGCCAGCGCTCCGGCTCGTAGCCCGCGGCCTTCGCGGAGTCCCAGAACGACGTGCCGTCCGGAGCGAGGATCGTGGTCTTCAACTCCTCCTCGGTGACGCGCTGCAGCATGATCCGCGAGCCGAGCAGCATCTGGCCGAAGCCTGAGCCCTCCTCCTCGAGGAAGCTGATCAGGCGCAGCGGAATGTGCTGGCCCGACTCCTGGGCGAGACGGCAGACCTCGAGCGCGGTGACGACGCCGAGCGTGCCGTCGTACTTGCCGCCGTTGCGATTGGAATCGCAGTGCGAGCCGATGCCGAAGGCAGGTGCACCCTTGGGGACGTTCGAGGCGATCAGCGTGCCGACGGGGTCGCGCCAGACCTCGAACCCGATCGCCTCGAGCTCGCGCGTGAAGTACTGCAGCGTGTTCTCGTAGACGTCGGTGTAGGCGTACCGGCGGATTGCCTCGTCGGTCTCGGTGAAGTCCGGACCGCCAAGGGTCTCGATGTCGTTCTCGATGCGCTGGTACGAGCGCTCGCGATCGATCGTCACGTGCTTCGCCATCGTCATACCTCCACGTCGCCGAAGGCTCCAGCCTCGGCCAGTGCGTTGATCTCGGACTCGTCCATCCCGGCCAGCTCCGTCAGGACCTGACGCGTGTGCTCGCCGCGCTTGGGCGCAGGCTTGAGCTCCTCGGCGGCACCCGGCATGCGCAGCGGCGAGCGGATCTGGCGCACCGTGCCGAGCACCGGATGCTCGGTCTCGGCGATCAGATCGCGCGCGATCGTCTGCGGATCGGCCGCAGCCTCGGCGATCGAGTAGATCGGACCACTCGGCACGTCGGCCTCCGCGAGCACCGTGACCCAGTGGGCGGTGGTGTTCGTCGACAGGGCCTTCTCAAGCTCGGCCGTGCACTCGTCGCGGTTCTCGAGACGGGCGGCCATCGTGGCGTAGCGCTCGTCTTCCAGCATCCACTCGACGCCAATCGCGTGCACGAGGCTCTCGAAGAACTTCTGCTTGGCGCACGCGATCACGACCCAGCCGTCGGCCGTCGGGAAGTTGCCGAACGGCACGATCGACGGGTGCGACGAGTTGCGCGTGCGGATCGGCTCCCAGCCGCGCGACAGGTGCCACGTCGAGACGTACATGTCGAGGTTGAAGGCCGTCTCGAACAGCGAGACGTCGACGTCGCAGCCCTCGCCGTCGCGACGGGCGCGCCAGAGGGCGCACATCATCGCCAGCGCGGCCGCGTAGCCCGTCGACATGTCGACGAGACTCAGGCCCGACTTGGTCGGGGGACCATCAGGGTCGCCCGTCAGGCTCATCCAGCCGGCCATGCCCTGCGCGATGTAGTCGTAGCCGCCCTCGGCCGCGCGCGGACCCGTCATGCCGAAGCCGGTCAGCGACGCGCACACGATCGCGGGATTGAGGTGCTTGAGGTCGTCGTAGAGGATCTTCAGCTTCGCCGGACCATCACCACGCAGGTTCGAGAAGACCGCGTCGGCGTGGGGGACGAGGCGCTCGAACGTAGCGCGGCCCTCTGGCGAGCGCAGTTGGAGCGAGATCGACTCCTTGTTGTGGCAGAAGGTCTCGAAGAAGAGGGAGTCCTCGCCCTCCTGGAACGGCGGCACGTAGCGGCCGATATCGCCCTTGCTGGTCGGATCCTCGATCTTGATGATGCGAGCGCCGAGGTCGGCCAGGTGCACGGTGCCCCACGGGCCCGCGCCGTACTGCTCGACGGCGAGGATGGTGACGTCTTCGAGTGGTCTGCGCATGGATGAGAGCCTAGTCGGGAAGAGGGGTGCGAGATACGACGGTTCGCGCAAGAAAAAAGGGGGCGACGGCGCGAGCCGCCGCCCCCTCGTTCTCTCGTGCTCAGCGGCGGGTCGCCGCCTTCTTGCGCTTCGGCTTGGCGGCCGCCTTGTGCGGCGACACGGCCATGCGGTGCGGCAGCTTGACCAGGGAGAGAAGCTCGCCCTGGAAGTTGCGGCCGCGCTGCTTGAGCAGCTTGGCGCGCAGCTTCTTCGTTGCCGCCGCGTCGATCGCGAGCGTCTTCGGGTCGACGACGACGCCGTAGGCCTCGCGCGCCAGCTCGACCGAGGTGAAGTCGTCGAGGATGTCCTCGACGACCAGCTTCGGGTCGCGCTTGAGCGGGTTGCCGTAGCCACCGCCGTTGGGCTCGATCAGCTGGATCGCGTCACCGGCCTCGCACATGAGACCCGTCACCTTCGCGGGGATCTCCTCGAAGCCGCCGCCCGCCTTGTGGTGACGGACCATCGCCGGCAGGCCGTCATAGCCGCCGAAGATGCCGCGCGGGGGATCGGTATGGCGATCGCCCTCGCAGGAGTACGCACCCGGCTCGAGGAACCGGTTCGTGCGGACGATCCCGACACCGCCACGCCACTGACCCGGCGCCGCCGGCTCATCCCGCAGCTCGTAGCGCTCCGTCCGCATCGGGAAGCGCATGTCGAGCTCCTCGATCGGGTTGTTGCGCGTGTTGGCCATCAGGCAGTCGACGGAGTCCATGCCGTCGCGGCCCTTGCGCCCGCCGTACGAGCCCTCATTCACCTCGAGGTAGAGCCAGTACTCGCCCTTCTCGGGGATGAAGCCCGCGTACGAGCAGAAGTGGATCGCGGCGGAGTTGCCCGCCGTCACCAGATCCGGCACGACCTTCGACAGGGCCACGATCGTGTTGTCTACGACACGCTGGCACTGGTTGAAGCGCGAGAAGCACGCGCGCGGGAAGTTCGGGTTGAAGATCGAGCCCTTCGGCGCGATCACGTCGACGCAGCGGAAGATGCCGTCGTTCTGCGGCACCGGCTCGTCGAGGCGGTCCTGATCGAGCAGGATCGTGCGGATCGCGAAGTACGCCGCGACCAGCAGCGACCCCTCGAACGGCACGTTGTAGCCCGTCGGGACCTCGGCGTTCGACCCGGTCAAGTCGACCGTCACGTGATCGCCCTTGACGATGATCTTCGTCTCCACCCGCAGACGCACGTCGCGGTTGCGGCCGTCGTCGTCGAGCCAGGCCGTCGGCGCCACGTACTCGCCGTCGGGGAGCTTCTTGATCTCGTCGCGGAGGCGCTTCTCCGAGTAGTCCATCCAGTCGTACGCAGCCGACATGCACGTGTCGGCGCCGTACTTCTCGAGGAGACGGTAGAAGCGGTCACGGCCGAGGATGCAGGCCGCCTTCATGGCCTCCATGTCGCCGCGGTTCATCGTCTCGGTGCGGACGTTGTCGAACACCATCCGGTCGAGATCCTCGTTGAGCTCGCCGCCCTCGTACCACTTGAGACCGTTGTAGATCTTCGACTCCGCGTACATGTCGAACGCGTCGGCGTTGATGCCCGGGTAGGAGCCGCCGACGTCGGCGACGTGAGCGGTCACGGCCGCGAAGCCGATCAGCTCGCCCTTCCAGAGGATCGGCACAGCCACCGCGATGTCGGGCGTATGCGACGCACCGAGGTACGGGTGGTTGTGGATGATGACGTCGTCTTCCTTCAGCTCGTTCTTGTCGATCCGGTGCAGGAAGCCGCGGATGTACCACGGCAGCGAGCCGATGTGCATCGGCGTGGACTCGGACTCGCAGAGCTCACGACCCTCCGCGTCGAACAGGCCCGCGCCGAGATCCTCGGACTCGCGGATGATCGACGAGTAGGACATGCGGAACAGGACGCCCGCCATCTCCTGGGCGATGGCGTCGAACGCGCCACCGAGGACGCGCAGTGTGATCGGATCAACCGGCACCCGCTTGCGGGTGGGCTTACCGGGGTTGATGCCGACTTCAGGCAGATCAGCCATTAGGAATGCCTCTTCTCTCGCAGGTGGGGTTAGTGGCCGCTCTCAGCGGCCTTGGCCACTGCAGCGGAGTACTTGATGATCAGGTTGCCGTGCTTGTCGACCTCGGCCGAGTAGCCCGGGGGAACGACGCTCGTCGAGTCGAACTGGGTGATGATCGCCGGGCCCTGGATCTTGTTGCCGGCGAGCAGCTCCGTGCGCTCGTAGAACTTCGTCTTGAACTTCGCGGGCTTGCCGTTCTTCTCGAACCACGCGTCGGCGGTCAGCTTCAGCGCGCCCTTCGGCGGCGTGGCCGTGCCCTTCTTCACGTTGACGGGCTTGAGGCCCGGCATCTGGCCGATGGCGCGGACGCGAATGTTCGCGATCTGCACATCGACGTCCTCGAAGCGGCGCGAGAACTCCTTCTCGTGCGCGGCGTGGAACTCGTTCTTGACGGCCTTGAGCCACTTGGCGTCGATCGGACCGCCAGCGGGGGCGTCAACGCGGAGCTCGTAGCCCTGGCCCTCGTAGCGGGCATCGACGATGCGCTCCAGGCGGATGCGCTTCTTGTCGATCTTGTCGACCGCGAACTGGCGCATGGCCTCCTTCTCGAGGGCAGCGAACTGCTTCTCGAGGTTGGCGGCTGCCTTCGCGTCGGTCTCGAGCTGCGAGCACATCACGTACGAGGTCTTCGTGTACTCGTAGACCATGTCCGTGGTGAGCAGGCCGAGGGCCGCCGTGATGCCCGGATAGTTCGGCACGAGCACGTGCTTGACGCCGACCTCGGGGGCGATGTGGCTCGAGAACAGCGGGCCACCGCCGCCCTCGGCGACGAGTGCGAACTCGCGCGGGTCGAAGCCCTTGCGGACCGACGACTGCTCGATGGCGTCGACCATCGAGTGCACGAGCACCTTGAAGATGCCGAGTGCGGCCTCCTCGGTGCTCAGCTTCAGCGGCTTGGCGATCTTCGTCTCGACGGCCTTGCGGGCGAGGTCGACGCGGAGATCCTTCTTGCCACCGAGGAACAGTTCGGGGCGCAGCCAGCCGAGCGCGATGATCGCGTCGGTTGCCGTCGGCTCCGTGCCGCCCTGGTTGTAGGCGGCCGGGCCCGGCATGGCGCCGGCCGAGCGGGGACCGACGCGGAAGATGCCGCCGGAGTCCACGTACGCGATCGAACCGCCGCCGGCACCGATCGTGTCGACGTCGACCATCGGGATCATGGCCTGGTACGGACCGACCTTCGTGTCGAGCAGGTGCTTCATGCGCAGCTTGCCGTCCTGCGCGAGGCCGATGTCGGCAGAGGTGCCACCGACGTCGAGGGTGATGACGTTGCGCTCACCCGCGACGCGCCCGGCCCAGATGCCGCCGACGACGCCGGCGATCGGACCCGACATCAGAAGGTTGACCGGGCGATCGGAGGCCGCCTCGGGCGTCGCCACACCGGCGGCGCTGGTCATCAGCTGGATGCCGGTCTTGACGCCCATCCTGCGCAGCTCGGCGTCGAAACGGCGCACGTAACTCGAGACCTTCGGGCCGACGAAGGCGTTCAGCGCCACCGTCGAGAAGCGCTCGTACTCGCGGTACTGCGGGATGACCTCGGAGGAGACCGAGAGGTAGGCCTCGGGAAACTCCTCGCGCACGATCGCGGCGACACGCTTCTCATGCTCGTCGTTGAGGAACGAGAAGAGGAGGCAGACCGCGACGGAGTCGACGGCAGCCTTCTTCAGCTTGCGGACCTGGGCACGGACCTCGCGGTCGTCGAGCGGGATCTGGACGGAGCCGTCAGCGAGGATGCGCTCGTTGACCGTCAGACGATTGCGGCGGCGCGCGATCGGGAACGCCTGCCACGGCAGGTTCTGCCACAGCGAGAAGTTCATCGGCTTCTTGTGGCGCGCGATGTGGATGATGTCGCGGTAGCCCTTCGTCGTGATCATGCCGACGTTGGCGCCGTTGTGCTCGATCACGATGTTCGTCGCCACGGTCGTGCCGTGGAAAACCTGGTCGAGCTCCGACGGCTTGATGCCGGCCATTTGGCACAGCGTCGAAATGCCGTCGACCGTCGCGATGGAGGGGTCCGCCGGCGTCGACGGCGTCTTGTGCACCAGCACGGTCCCCTTCTCATCATCGACGTAGATCAGGTCGGTGAACGTTCCTCCGACGTCGACTCCGATGCGCTTCATCCCGCTCCTCCGATTGGTTCTCTCCGCGCAGAGCACGGAAGGCGAAACACCGCCTCCGATAAATCCTCCACGCAGCAGGCGTTATAGAGTGCCTCGGGTGCCGATGTCAAACGATCGGTGCCAATTCGCCTCGTGACGCACTCCGCAGATACGGTCCGACCATCTACCGGCGTGATGTTGCGCGTCTTCCTGATCGCGATCGGCATCGGGTGGAACTTCGCGATCATCGGCCCGATCGCCCGCCAGCTCGCCAGCTCGTTCACCGTCACGCTCGGCGCGGTCGGGCTGCTGACGACGCTCCTGCTCGTCACGCACGCCCTCTCGCAGCTGCCCGCGGCGGAGCCGGCCCAGCGCATCGGACCGCTCAAGCTCGTGCGCTACGCGTTCATCCTCGTTGCTGCCGCCAACCTGCTGGCGGCAGTCAGTCCCGTCTTCTGGGTACTCGGTGTCGCCCGTGCGATCGTCGGTCTCGGCACCGGTCCGGTGTTCGTCGGCGGGCTGGATGGCACGCGGCGACTGGGTGGCGCATTCCTCGCGGGCATCTTCGGCGGCGCTGCGACGCTGGGGCTCGGGCTCGCGCTGATCGTCGGTGCGGGCCTCGAATCGGCCGGCGCCTCGTGGCGCTGGAGCTTCGTGATCGCCGCGGGCATCGC
>JBILWG010000016.1:0-21471 GCA_044369995.1 Gaiellales bacterium
TGCCCCTGTTCGCGAACCCGTGGGGGCTCGGCCTCGAGGAGATCCGCCCCGGCTCGAGCGGCCTGCCGATGCCCGGCTGGGACGTCGCGATCGTCGATCCGCAGACGCACCAGGAGCTACCCGCGAATCAGGCCGGCATGATGATCGTCCGCCGTCCCTTCCCCTCGCTGACCGGCACGATCTGGGGCGACCCGGAGCGCTATGCCGCCGACTACTGGTCGCGCGTGCCGAACGCCTACGCGAGCGGTGACGCCTGCCGCTTCGATGACGAGGGCTACGCCTGGTTCGCCGGGCGCGCCGACGAGGTGATCAAGATCGCCGCACACCGCATCGGCACCGTCGAGGTCGAGACCGCGTTCCTCCACCACCCCGCCGTCGCCGAGGCGGGCGCGACGGGCCAGCCCGACGAGCTGCGCGGCGAGGTCGTCGCCGTGTTCGTGGTGCTCAAGCCCGGCTGCGAGGCCTCCCCCGCGCTCGAACGGGAGCTGCGCGCCACCGTCCGCGAGGTGCTCGGACCGGTCGCGGTGATCGGCGACCTGCGCTTCGTCTCCAGCCTGCCGAAGACGCGCAGCGGCAAGATCATGCGCCGCGTGCTCAAGGCGGTCGTGATGGGCGTCGACGTCGGCGACGTGTCGACGATCGAGAATGAGGGCTCGGTCGACGATGCCCGCACCGCCTTCCAGCAGCTGCGGGCCGAGACCGACGCCCCCTAGGCGCGCGGCCGCTGCGCCGAGCCGGCCGGCTCGCCCAGCCAGCGCACGAAGTTCGCGATCTCGGGACGCTCGACCCAGCCGTGCCGCTCGTAGAAGCGGCGCTCGTACGAGGCTCGCCGCTTCGCGTTCAGGAGGGAGAGGCGGAAGGCTCCGCGCTCGCGCGCCTCGGCCTCGATCGTGCCGAGGACCGCGCTGCCGATCCCACGGCCGCTGTGCGACTCGAGGATGAAGAGCTCGGAGAGGTAGCCCTCCGGGCCGGGCATGAAGAGATCGTGCACCCAGTGCACGTTGGCGTAGCCGATCAGGCCGGCGTCGTCCTCGACCACGAGCAGGGTCGTGTCGGCGCTCGCGACGGCTGCCGGCACGTGGCGTGCCGCGACCGCGCCGATGTCCTCGCCCGCGAGCATCGGCAGGTCGCCGATCGCTGCGAGCAGCACGGCGATCGCCGACGCATCCTCGGTGACGGCCGGGCGGATGCGGTACGCATCCGTCATGCGTCAGGAGTTGGGGATGGCGTGCAGCTCGGTGAAGATCTTGAGCGAGCCATTCGGCAGCGTCGCGTGGATGTCGACGTCATCGATCTTGTTGTACACGCCGATACCGACCGTCGTCATCTGGATACGTGCGAGCAGGCCGGGATTCGGCGTCACGTGCAGCGGCTCGATGAACACGAGCGCGTCGGCCTCGCGGGTGTAGTCCGCACCCTCCTGCATCGGGGCGCCGTTCTTGAAGACCAGCAAGGAACCCTCCGCACCCTCAGGCAGTGGGACGCGGTGACCAGTGGGGGTGTCGTGAGCCATGCCACCATCGTAAGCAATGCTCCGGCTCGACCGACGGGTACAGTGATGGCCGTGACGTCCACGTCGATTGATCTGCATCTGCACTCGACGTCGTCTGACGGCAAGCTCTCGCCCACCGCGGTGGTCGAGCTGGCGGCGCAGCGCGGACTCGACCTGATCGCCCTGACCGACCATGACACGCTGCACGGCATCGCCGAGGCGCAGGAGGCGGGGCGCCGCCTCGGCGTGGCGGTGCGACCGGGCATCGAGGTGTCGGGCAAGTACACGGGCGGCCAGTGCCACCTGCTGATCTGGCTGCCCGACCCCGTACCGGCCCCGTTCGTGGAGTGGACGCACGAGAAGGAACGCGACCGCGAGACCCGGGCCCGGGAGATGGTCGAGCGCCTCCAGGCGCACGGCTCGCAGGTGACGTGGGAGCAGGTGCGGACCCAGGCGGCGAACAACATCGGCCGGCCACACGTCGCGGACGCGCTGATCGCCGTCGGTGAGGCGACGGACCGCAGGGACGCCTTCACCACGAAGATCGGCAACGACTGCCCCGCCTACGTGCCGAGCGGCAAGACCGAGCCGACCGCGGTGATCGAGCGCGCCGTCGCCGCGGGCGCCCTCGTCTCGCTCGCGCACCCGTACTCCCTCAGACTCGAGGGCGCGGACCTCGACGCCTACGTCGCGCAGCTCGCCGAGGCCGGCCTGGGCGCGATCGAAGCCCATCGCGGCGATCAGGATGCCGCGGAGCAGGCCGCCTACCACGCGCTGGCGCAGCGCCACGGGCTGCTCGTGTCGGTCGGCTCCGACTTCCACGATTTCGACCGGGAGGAGCCCGATGCCGTCGGCAAGCGCCGGGGACTCGGCTGGGGTGGTGATCCGGGGATCAGCGCGAGCGACGTGGAGGCACTGCTCAGCCGCCTACCCGGCGCACGCGATGCCCTTGCCGGGTGAGGTGCGCGATCAGCTGCTCGGCATGATCGCCCTGCACCTCGACGGCGCTGTCGCGGACCGCGCCCCCCGCACCGACGAGTCGCTTGAGGTCCTTGAGCGCGGCCTTCGGGTCGCCGGGCAATCCCGTGACGAGCGTCACCCACCCGTTGCCTCTGCCTCCGCGCCGCCGCTCCACGCGCACGACGCCGTCGCTCGGATGCCCCTGTGCCGCGCCGGGACCGGCCGTCGCGCCCGGGCGCTGGCGCCTGCCGCCCTTGCGGAGATCGCCGTCCTCGGTCGAGTACACGCGCGTCATGCCGTCATTATGCAGCGGTGACCAAGGGACGATTCGCACCGACGCCGAGCGGCGACCTGCATCTGGGCAACGTCCGCACCGCGCTGATCGCGTGGCTGCATGCGCGCGCCACCGGCGGGTCGATCCACCTGCGCATCGACGATCTCGACGTCGATCGCTGCACGGAGGAGCACGAGTTCCGCCAGCTCGAGGATCTCGCCTGGCTGGGGCTCACGTGGGACGGCGAGCTGCTGCGCCAGTCGGAGCGCCACGACCGCTACGCGGCGGCGCTGGAGCAGCTGCGTGCCGCCGAGCTCGTGTACCCGTGCTTCTGCACGCGCGCCGAGATCAAGGCCGCGGCGTCCGCCCCCCACGGCGAGGAGGGGCCGATCTATCCCGGCACCTGTCGGACCCTCGACCCTGCGGCTGCGGCCGACCGGGTCGCGGCGGGCGAGCGCCATGCCCTGCGACTCGCGACGCCCGCCGGTGTCGAACGCTTCGATGATTTCGTCCACGGCGCGGTGGCGATCGACGTCGCGGCCTCGGCCGGCGACCTCGTGCTGGTGCGCTCGGACGGTGTGATCGGCTACCAGCTGGCCTGCGCCGTGGATGATGCGCAGCCCGACATGACGCACGTCGTCCGCGGCGAGGACCTGCTGCCGTCGGCGGCCTTCCAGCGCGTGATCATGCGCCTGCTCGATCGCGAGCCGCCGGCGTACGGGCACGTCCCGCTCCTGCTCGGCGACGATGGCACCCGTCTGGCCAAGCGCCACGGGGCGATCACGCTGCGCGAGCATCAGGCGCACGGCGCGACGCCGGAGGGGATCGTCGGCATGCTCGCCGGCATGTTCGGCATCGGCGACGGGTCGCCCGCGGACCCGGAGGAGCTGATCCCGCTCGCCGCCGGGGGCATGGACCGATCCGGTGCCGAGCCCTAGCCTCGCGTAGACTGTCCTGTACCGGACGCTTCCGGTATCGATGAGGTGGACATGCAGCCGCTCGTGTGGTCGTCACCGGCTGAGGCCGTCTAGGTGGATCCGCGGCAGCCGCAGCGCGATGCGTCGCGGGCGGACGCGTGCAGTCACGCCGGTGCCAGCGATCGGGAATCGCCGCGCCGCCGGCGGCTGATCCGCAGCGCCGCTCTGGGCGCCGCCCTGATCACCACGCTCTACCTGGTGTGGCGGGTCGCGGTGACCCTCACGCCGGACACGGCGCTCCTGGGCATCCCCCTGCTGGCCGCCGAGGCGATCGCCCTGATCACCCTGCTGCTGTTCGCCTACCTGCTGTGGGACCTCGACGCGGTCTCCCTCCCGGCGCCCCGGCACGACTCGGAGGCGGTCGTGGACGTCGTCATCCCCACCTACTCGGAGCCCTGGGAGGTCCTGCTGCCGACCGTCGCAGCCGCTCGCGCCATGCACCAGGTGCGGACCGTGTGGCTGCTCGACGATGGTGCGCGTCCGTGGGTGCGCGAGCTCGCTGCCGACCTCGGCGTGGAGTATCGGGCGCGGACGGGCAGCGATCACGCCAAGGCCGGCAACATCAACGCCACGCTGCCGGAGATCGATGCGGAGTTCCTCGCGATCCTCGACGCGGACCACGTCGTCGACGCGGATTTCGTCGCGCGCACGATCGGCCACTTCGACGCGCCGGACGTCGCTCTCGTCCAGACACCACAGGACTTCTACAACGTCGAGTCGTTCGAGCACGCCGGGAGCGCGGAGCACCCGTTCGGCGACCAGAACGTCTTCTACCGCGTCGTCGGGCCCGGTCGCAACAGCCGCGCGGCGGTGTTCTGGTGCGGCACGAACGCGATCATCCGTCTCGCGGCGCTCCGCGAGATCGGCGGCGTGGCCACGGGCACGGTGACGGAGGACATCCACACGTCGGTGCGGCTGCAGCGGCGGGGCTGGCGCCTCGTCTACCACAACGAGGTCCTCGCCCGCGGGCTCGCCGCCGCAAACGCGGACCAGTACTTCAAGCAGCGGGTCCGGTGGGGCACCGGCACGATGCAGCTCATCCGCTCGGCAGACAACCCACTGACGGCATCGGGCCTGACACGCGCACAGCGCCTCGGCTACCTGAGCACCATCCTCGGCTGGTTCGACGGGTGGCGCACGCTGATCCTGTTCCTGCTGCCCGCCGCCGTGCTGCTGACGGGGCTCTCGCCGATCGCCGGCCCCGTGCTGCCGTTCATCGTGCTGTTCGTCCTCACGGTCGTCGCGCAGCGCCTCGCGCTCTCGCTCCTCTCCCGCGGATACGGCCCGATCATCCGGACCAGCATCTTCGAGACGATCCGGCTGCCGGCGATGCTGAAGGTCACAGCCGCGCTCATCACGCGCAGCGAGCCGACCTTCGAGGTCACGCACAAGGGTCGCAGCGCGGCGGCGCCCGGTGGTGTGCGCATGCCGCGGCTGTTCGCCGTGCTCCTCCTGACGTTCGGCGTGGCGCTGGCCGCCTTCGCGACCTCCGTCGCGACCGGCTGGCCGATCACGTACAGCTCCTCCCTGCTCGCCTGGACGGCAGCGGGCTGGACGCTCATCTGCACGGCGCTCGTGCTCGGGGCCGTGCACCGCATCACGCTCGCGCGGTTCGCGGGTGAGCAGCGGGCCGCCGTGCGCTTCGCGGGCGCGGGTTTCGCCACGATCGACGGGACGACGACCCGCATCCGCGACATCTCGCTGAGCGGCCTCCACGTCGAGGCGCCGCGCGCTGCGCTGGCCGTCGGCGCACACGTGCAGGTCGAGATCGATGCCATCGCACTCCGCGCCGTCGTGCGGGCGTGCGACGAGCTGCCGGGAGGCGTGGACGATCTGCGCCTCGAGTTCGACGCGGATGAGCGCCATCCGCTGGCGCACCTCACGCTGCACCTGTTCGAGACCGGGGGCGCACCCGACGTGACGTGGCTCGAGCCATCCGTCGACGACCGCCGGCCGGTGGCTGCGGGATAATCGCAGTCGTCTCGGGTTTTGCCGCAATGGTGCCGCGCGGCACCTTCGGGTGAATGCGGATCCGGTACCGTTTGGGCGAGCCGGGTCGTCGTGGCCCGGTCCGAGGCAGGTCGGGATGAGCATAGAGATCGATGGTTCAACGGACGATTCGCTGCCCTCTGGAGGCGCAGCCGCCGGTCTGCCCATCGAGCCCCCGATCCCCGTCGGCGAGGCCGCACGTCTCGCCGATCTCTACGCGACGGGTCTGATCGGCGCGGAGCGGGAGGAGGCGTTCGACGCGATCGCCCGCACCGCCGCGTACGTGACCGGCGCACCCACCGCGCTGATCACCCTCGTCGATGAGCAGCTGCAGACGTGCATGGCGTTCGTCGGCGCGGGCAGCGAGGACACCGAGCGGCGCGACACGTTCTGCGCGTACGCGATCCTGACGCCGGATCGCGTGCTCGAGGTGCCTGACACCCTGCTGGATGAGCGTTTCCGCGCCAATCCGGCGGTCGTCGGCGACCCGCAGTTCCGCTCGTACTTCGGTGTGCCGATCATCTCTGCGGGTGGACGGGCACTCGGCACGCTGTGCGTCCTCGACGTGGTGCCGCGTGCGCTGACGCCGGAGCAGATCACGACCCTGCGCGATCTCGCCTGCCAGACCTCGGCGCTGATCCAGCTCCGCACCCGACTCCTCGCGCTCGAGCACGACAGCCGTCGCGAGGGCGAGGCGCACGTGGCGGTGCTGCGTGCCGTCGGCACGATCGTCGATGCGGCAACGGACCTCGACGACCTGCTCGAGCAGTCGCTCGTCGCGATCGTCCGCGAGTTGGAGGTCTCGGCTGGCGGGCTGTGGTGGCACAACGGTCGTGAACTCGCGGTCGATCCGCTCTGGGTTGACCCCACGGCGGAATTCGGCGCCGTGCGCCGGGCACGGGAGGGTCATGCGTACGCACCCGAGGTGATCGTGCACACGCTGGAGACCGCGACGCGGCACGGCACCGACGTCCTGCCGACGCTCGTGGCCGCCGCCATGCAGGAGCGCGGGATCAACGGCTCCCACGTCGTGCCGATCACCGTGCACGGCACGATCGTCGGCGCCTTCGAGTTGATCCCCGGACCAGCCGGTGAGCCGTCACCGCGCAGCCTGCTGGCGGCCACGCAGGCGACGGCGGAGGTCGGACGCTGGATCGAGCGCGACCGCTCCGTGCAGTGGCTGCTCGACACGACCTCGCGTCCGACAGGCGACCGCCCGGTCATCGATGCGTCGCGGATTCGCCGTCATGCGACGGTCAAGGTCCGGCTGGCTCGCGCCGTGGCGCGTGGCGCGCTCGACCTGGCCTACGAGCCGATCGTGCGCCTGCCCGACGCTCGCCCCGTGGGCGTCGAGGCGCTCGCGCGCTGGCACGACGAGGAACTCGGCGTCGTCGCCCCCGGGGAGTTCATCCCCATCGCGGAGGAGACCGACCTGATCGGCCCGCTCGGCACGTTCGTGCGTCGACGCGCCCTGCGAGATGTGCCGCACCTGCCCGTGGCTGACCGCGCGGTCGACGACCTGTCGCTGTGGGTGAACGTCTCCGCCGGCGAGCTGATCGGCGGCTTCGCCGACGCCATCGTCTCCGAGTTGCGCGCCGTCGACATCGACCCGCGGCGCCTGACGCTCGAGATCACGGAGCGCGTGGCACTGCATCCACGCGACGCGGCAGCGGCGCAGCTGGCGGAGCTGCGCACGCTGGGAGTCGGCGTCGCGCTCGACGACTTCGGCACGGGCTTCACCTCGCTCACGCAGCTGCACGCACTGCCGCTCACCCACGTCAAGGTGGATCGCGCATTCACCACCGAGCTGGTGGGCGACGGCGCCGAGCGTGTCCGGCCGCTCGTCCGCGGCGTGATCCAGCTGGCCCACTCGCTCGGGCTCCTCGTCGTGGCCGAGGGCATCGAGACGCCTGCGCAGCTGGACATCGTGCGGGAGCTCGGCGCCGATCTCGCGCAGGGCCACCTCCTGCGGTAGGCGCCCTGACGGCCTCAGCCGCGGTGTCAGGACTGCTGACCGGGGCGCTCGCGCTCGCGGATCCCGACCTCGCCAACGGCGACGAGCGGATCGATCTCGATCGGCACGGTGTCGATCGCGTCGATCTCGCTCGCCCCGAGCGGCTCGAGTCCGAGCGCCGGGTCGGAGACGTGGATCACCGTCGCCGGGTGCAGCAGCAGGGCGGCGGGCTCGCGACCCTCCTCGAAGGCGCGGTGGATCGCCGCCTGCAGATCCTCGAGGAAGAGCTCACCGTCGGGCATGAGCGCCAGCCTACCAGCGTGGGGGCGTGCGGCAGCGGCGGATAGGATGGGCGCGTGGCTGTGCGCGCGCGTCTCCTGCTCCCCATCGTCATCGCCGGCCTGCTCGCCGCGTGTGGTGGCGCGAGCTCCGAGCCGCAGACGGCGTCGGTCGCACCCCCACCCCCGGCCACGGGCGAGAATGCCGTCACCGTCTCGCCGCTCGAGGAGAGCACGGGCACCGCAACCGACGAGGGTGTCGACGCATCCGCGCCGGTGTTCCCCGCGGAGTCGCCCTCCGACGTGCTCGCGCTGGCCGCACAGCATCCCAACGGGCGCGTCCTGTACGCGACCATTCTCGACGGGCGCCAGGGCGAGCTCGTACTGGCACGCGAGGGTGACAAGGGCCTCGTGGCCGTGACCGGCGACGAGGCCACGGTCCGCGTGGGCGTGAACCTCGTCGACTCCTCGATCCGCTGGGTCTGCGTGTCACGCCCCGGCGATCCCGCCACGTGCAAGCAGCGCGATTTCAAGAGCTACGGCGCGAACGCGCTCGCGGTCGCGGCCCAGCTCGTCGGCGAGGACGCGGCGCGGCAGATCGCCTCGCGGATCGCGAACACCAGCGACGGTGCGCTCGCCGTGCAGACGCGCGCCAACGCCGTCGATGCGTCCTGCCTGACCGGCACCGACGCCGACGGCAGCGCCCTGATGGTGTGCGTCTCGCCCAGCGGCTTCATCACCGACACGCAGCAGAGCGGCACGATCGCCCAGGCCGACCAGGTCTCCCCGACCGTCGACCCGAAGGAGCTGGAGCCGAGCGACATCGGCTAGCGGCGCTGCCGATGAGCCTGCGCGCCTGAGCCGTCGTCGTGCGGGTGCAAGTGCTCCCCGCCGACGTCGCTACGCGAGATCGTGGTAGCGCCGGCCGCCGTGTGCGGCTGCGAGGCGCTCGTCGATCGCATCAGCCGTCTCGGCCACGGTGCGAACCGCGTGCATCAACTCGACCTCCTGCAGATCGTCTCCGAGGATCGCGTGCTCGAACCAGAGCTCGCGGCGCGCCTCGGTGTAGGCGAAGCGCCCGACGGTGCTCTCGGCGGCGATCGCGCAGGCCTCCAGGGCGAGATCGTCGGACAGGTCGACGTCGATCAGGACCGGCGCGGCGATCACGAGCACGCTGGAGCGCTCCAGGTGGTGCATCGCCGTGACGAATACGCGCGTCGAGCCGGCCGCGCCGTGCAGGCCCCAGACCGGATCGTCGACGAAGCCGTGCGCCTCGAGCCAGCGCGCAGAGCGCTCGCGCACCACCGCCACCCGCTCCTCGGCGCCACGTCGCACGTCCACGTCGGGAGTGCGCGGCTCGCCGGGATCCATCCCACCCACGCGCATGTGCAGGCGCGCCCCCTCGTTCGCCGACAGCCAGCCGACCGTCCACACCGCGACGGTGACCTCCTCCTGCGCCAGCGTGTGCCCACCGAGAATGGCCTGCTCGGCGACGAGCGCACTGCCGTTGTGCCGCAGGCGTCCGAGCACGAACCCGTCGTGCTCGAGCAGGACGGCAGCTGCGAGCGGACCGGTCAGCTTCGGCACGGGCAGCACCTCAGAGGTCGCGAGCACCATCGCCTGACCCGGCTCGGCCGGATCGGCGGCGACGTCGACACGAACCGACATGCGCGCGTTGCCAACACGCCCGCGCCACGCGGCATCACGGGGATCCTCCTCGACGAACGCGCGCTCGAGCGCACGCCGGACGGAGGCAACGGTACCGGGAAACTCCTGCTCGCTCATGACCACCTCTTCGGACGGACGAATGCGCTGGCCACCAGCGCAGCCTTGCGGGGACGTGACACGACGGAGCGGTCGCGTCCCGCACCATACCCGCCGCGCTCGATCTGGCGGAGGATCTCGCGATACATGGCACCAGCGGCCGCGATCGAGCGTCCCCCGTGCACGAGCATCGGCACGCCGGCCAGCCCCTGGTCGTAGAGCGTGTCGGCGCGGCTGATCTGGTCGCGGTAGAGCTCCGTGCGATCCTGGGTGGCGAGGTCGGTGATGCCGAACCGCGCGAGCGTGTCGGCGGCGAGGTAGACACGGCCGTTGGCGAGGTCCTCGTCGACGTCGCGCAGGATGTTGGTGCGCTGCATCGCATTGCCGAGCGCACGGGCCGCGCTCCATGCCGCGTCATCCCAGACCCCGAGAATCGAGGCCATCAGCTCGCCCACACAGCCCGCCACGCGGTAGCAGTAGACGTCGAGGTCGCCCTCGGTCTGGATGGTGGGCGCGGCAAGATCGTCGCGCATGCCCTGGAGAAAGGCGATGAGCGCGGGGCGTGGTAGTCCGTAGCGCTCGGTGAGATCGGCGAGGATGACGGTCTCCCGCGTCGAGGTCTCGTCCGTGACGAGCCACGTCTCGACGGCGGCCACGGCGTCAGCGGCGTCGGGACTCTGCTCGTCGACGAGATCGTCGAGTGTGCGCAGGACGAGATACAGCAGGACGACGTCGTCGCGGACCGTGGCGGGCAGGAGCCGCGCGGCGAGCGAGAACGTGCGCGCCGCATTCTGCATCACCGCCTCTGCCTCCGGCAGGTAGGAGTCGGTGCGCTGGTCGCCGCGTCGCGGCAGCCTCATGCGGGGATTCCCAGATCCCGGCGCACCAGCCCCGCTGCCACCTCGGCACCAAGCAGGACGCCTGGCACACCCGCGCCGGGGTGTGCGCCCGCGCCGACGTGGTAGAGCCCGTCGACGGTGCGATCCTTGTTGGGCTGGCGGAAGTACGCCGACCGCGTCAGGACGGGCTCGGTCGAGAAGGCCGTGCCCTCATCCGCGTCGTAGCGCTGCTCGAAATCCGCTGGCGTCATCCGGTGCTCCACCCTGATCGATGCGCGCAGCCCCTCCAGCCCCGCGTCATGCTCCAGATAGTCAAGCACCTTCTCGCGCCAGACGTCAGAAATCGCACTCCAGTCGTCGCCCGAGGCGAGGTTCGGCACCGGCAGCAGAATCGCCAGCGACTCACCACCGGGGGGCGCCATCGCCGGATCGGTATGGGCCGGTACGTGCAGGTAGAGCGAGAGCGTCTCGGGCAGGACCCGCCGGTTCGTGACGTCGTCGATGAACTTCCGGTACCCGTCGCCCACGAACAGCGTGTGGTGCCGCAGCTCGGGCCACTGCCGATCCGTGCCGAGGTACAGCAGGAAGCACGACATGCCGTTGCGCGGACCGCGGAAGCGCCACGGCGCACGGTCGGGCGCTCCCTTGAGCAGGCGCGTGCGCGTGCGCACGGGATCGGCATCGGAGACGACGATCTCGGCCGGCAGCACCTCGCCGTCGGCGAGGCGCACGCCGATCGCCTTGCCGCCGCGCACGATGATCTCGTCGACGTCGGCCGAGCAGCGGATGCGTCCACCGGCCGACTCGATGGCGCGCACCATCGCCTCGACGATCGCGTACGTGCCGCCCTTCGTGTACCAGACCCCGTCAGCGACCTGCAGATAGGCGAGGGCGGCGTAGACGGCGGGCACGCGGTACGGATCGCCACCGATGTAGAGCGAGTGGAAACTCATCGACTGGAAGATGTGCGGCTCGTCGAAGTACTTGGCGCAGAAGTGCGACAGGTTGCGCGCCGCGTCGAGACGCAGCATCGTCGGCAGCAGCTTCGCGAACGGCAGCGGATTCTCGAACGCCTTGCGTCCGGCCGCGAGCACCGCGTTCTCGTGGATCAGCCGCGAGGCCTCGAGGAAGGCCGGATAGTTGGCGGCGTCGTGCGGCGACAGCTTCGCCAGCTCCTCCTGCATCGCGGGCACGTCGCCGACGAAGTCGATCCGCGTGCCGTCGTGCGGCCAGTCGATGCGGTAGAACGGATCGAGCGCGACGAGCTCGACCTCCTGCCGGAAATCGCGGTCGAGGAGGGCGAACAGCTCGTCGAAGCACCACGGCATCGTCACCAGGCTCGGTCCGAGATCCCACGTGTAGCCCTGATCCTTGATCTGCGACGCGCGCCCCCCGGGCGCGGGCAGGCGCTCGACGACGGTGACGTCGAGACCGGCCGCGAGCAGCCGCATCGCCGCGGCCAGCCCGCCGAAGCCGGAGCCGATCACGATCGCGCGCTTGGGCTTGGGCGTGCTCATGCCTCGCAGCGTAAGCGCGGTTGCAGCGCGATGGCGCGGCGACGGGGAACGGGAGTGATCATCACGTTCCCTATCGCAGCGCGTGGGGGTTTAGAGCAGCGGCTCGGACCGCGGGACAGCGAGCTGCGCGGTGAGTGGCTTGGGCCTGCCGAACAGGCCGCCTTCGCCCCACGCCACGCCAAACTCGCGTGCGCGCTGCGCGTCCGCAGGGGTCTCGATACCTGTCGCCACCACCGTCATGTCGAATTCGCGGCCGACCGTCACGGCGTACGCAACGACGGTGTCATCCACGGCACCGGCATGGGCAGCTTGGGTGAAGCTCGGATCGATCCGCAACTGCGTAAACGGCAACTCCCGCAGATCCGTCAGCGCTCCCACGCGACCGCCAAACCCGTCGAGGGCGATGCCCACGCCGAGCCGGCGCAACCCCGCGGCGGATGCCCGTGCGCGCACGAGATCGACGCCCGCCGTCTCGCGGATCTGCAGCACGATGCGGCGCGGGTCGACAGCAGCCTGCGTCAGGTCGTTTTGCAGCCGTGCGGTCAGCGAGCGGTCCTCGAGGACGCTACCTGTCACGCCAATACCCAGCGGCACGCCCGCCAGCGGCAGACTGTCGTCGGCCGCAAGCTCGATGACGCGGCGGAGCAGCCACTGGTCGACGCGCTCGGTCAGACCCGCGCGCACGACGTGGTGATGAAAGGCATCGACGTGCAGCAGCTCGTCACCGTCGTGCAGGTGGAGCACGAGCTCGCAGCCGACGAGTGCGCCAGAGCGCAAATCAACAATCGGCTGGGCCTGTAGCTCCAGGCGATCGCGCTCGATAGCACGGTGCAGGCGCTGCCCCCACGTCATCCGCACGCGCATGCGGACGGCGGCATCGGGATCGCCCGTCGGATACTCAACGACACCACTGTGCCCGACGGCCTTGGCCTCGTAGAGCGCGAGGTCGGCACGCGTCATGGCTTCATCACCCGTAAGCTCATCGCCCGGCCGCAGCACGACCATGCCGATGCTCGCGTGCACGCCCGCCATCAGCTCGAGGTCGGTGGCACGGGCGCACCGCACGGCCGACAGCACGCGCTCGGCCGCGATGCGCGCGTCGAGCTGCGTGGCCCGACGGATGATCACCGCGAACTCGTCGCCACCAAAGCGCGCGGCGCGATCACCGTCACGCAGGGCATCGCCAATGCGTGCGCCAACGGCCTGCAGCAGCTGGTCGCCCATGCTGTGCCCGTACGTGTCGTTGAAGCGCTTGAAGCCATCAAGGTCCACGAGGAGCAGCGCGGCGCTATCGCCTTGCGCACAGCGTCGCAGCGTCTCGGCGAGCGATGCTTCGAACGCCGCGCGGTCGAGCAGTCCCGTCAACATGTCGCGTGTCTCAGGCGGCCCGCCGAGCATGTCGACGTCGGTGTGCCGCGGCAGAAACGTCGGCATGCCGATCACGTGCCACGCGTCGTTGCGGAAGGCCCCCTCAAGGTGCAGGAGGATGGAGACGTCGGAGTCGCGGTGCCCCGTCCGCACGGCGACGGACAGCCCGTCGTCCGTCTTGCCGAGCAGGGCAAGCAGGTGTGGCGCGTCGGCGGCACACACCGCTGCAGCGATCCGCGCCCCAACGGGGGCGCCGACCTTGCGCTCCCAGGTCTCGTCACACCCGATCACGACGCCGTTGCGATCAAGGCTCGCCGAGCCGAAGCGGCGGTCGCGGTGGGCGGGCGGGTGGCGGTGCTCTGGCCGAAGCGGGGTCGGCTCGTCGAGGCGGTTGTCAAGCGAGTGCATGAGAAGCTCCTGGCATCGATGCATCGAAGCCCGTCCGCCGTGCCGGTGAGCCGAGGCTCGCTGCCGACACGGCGGTTCGGGCGAAACACGAGGAACCCGCCGGCCTCGATGAGGGACCGGCGGGCTCCAACTGGTTCCCCAGGTCGATCAGCCGGTCACCGGGCTGATGCGGCACTGGGCGAAGCGGTGCGTGAGGGTCGTCACGCGAGGCGTTGCCCCGGTGGCGAAGAACACGCGAGCCGTGACCTTATGCACTCCGACGCTCTGCACATTGGTGCTGAGCGAGAAGGACTGCAGACCCGTGCCCCGCGCGTTGACGCGCTTGGCGAAGCGGCCGTCGCGGATGAAGACCACATGGTCGACATTGCGAGCGGTCAGCCGAGTCAGGGCCGTGTTGCCGGCAACGCATCCCTGCGGGCTGCGCAGCGTGGCGGTGCCACGGACCGAGGCCGGCGGTGCGACCACCGGTGCGACGGGCGGCGCGATCACTGCGGCTGCAGGCGCGATGTCGTCGTTGGTGATCGTGCAGACGGCGGTCCCACCGATGCCAACGGCAACGGTCGTTCCGACCTGGGTGCCACCGACACAGGTCCACGCGCTGGCGGTGTAGCCAGCAAGGCCCGTCTCGGACAGCGTCCACGTGTCGGACTGGAGCGTCGGACCGGAATCCGCCGTGCCAGGGCCCGTCACGTTGTTGTTCAACTCACCGGTCGTCTTGGCACCGACTGCGGTGAGCGTAAAGTTCGCCGCAACGGCCGTACCGCCGTTGTCGTTCACGACAACCTTACGGAGCTGAAGCACCGGTGGGATGTCGTTGTTGACGATCGTGCACGTCACGTGCTCGCCGATTTCAAGCGTGACGGTCGAGCCGTCCTGCACGAACGTGGGCTGGTCTGTCTGATCGTTCGTGGAGTCACAGCTCCACGCACCGGCCGAGTAACCGGCGGGGCCGGTCTCAGACAGTGTGTACGCCACACCGCCGAAGACCGGGCGTCCCACGGGGTCGGCCGACGCGGACGTGAAGTCGCGCGAGCCATCGGCGTCGCCCGACGCCGTAGCGGCGAGGGTGAAGTCCGCGGGCCCAGCCGTACCGCCGTTGTCGTTCGTCACGCTCTTGACGAGCGTGAGCATGGCGGGGCGGAACGTGTTGGTGAACGTGCACGTGATGTCCTGCGCGGAACCGACCTTGACCTCGATCGAGGTACCAACGTCCATCACCGTGGCACCCTTGCTGGTGGCGTCGTTGCACTCAACCTGCGCCGAGTACTCGGCCATGTCCGTGCCAGGCGCTGCCACCTCCGACACGACGTGGACGCCAGCCGGAACAGCCTGTGCGCCAGTTGTGCCGCCGTTGCCGAGCGGCTCGCCGACGGCCTGCCCGTCGATCAGCATGCCGAACGTCTCTGTACCGGTACCGTCAACGACGGTCTTGTTGATCGTGATCGTGCCGGGGCAGAGCTTGTCCGCGATCTCTCGCAGCTTGGCGGCGAGCTCCTTCTCCGAGCCGAGGAAGTAATCCTCATCCGCGACGGGACCGCTCATGGCCGACAGATTGGCCGTGGAGATGCCCCCACCGACGCCAACGCCAAGGATGCGCTGTGCAACGCCTTTCTGATCCATGGCCGGGTACTTCGCCAGGTTTGCCGAGGCGATACCGAAGGCGATGTTCTCCAACGACTTCGAACCGTTCACATGCACGGTCGGATTGCCATCGGTCACGAAGACGATGACGTCAACGCCGGCGAGAGCCGCGTCCTGCATTGCGGCATCCCAGTTGGTCATACCACCGTTGAAGTCGACACCGTAGAGGCGGTCGATCTCCTTATTGGCATCGTCCTGCCCACCGGTGGTGGCGAGATCGTACGTCGTGCCACCCGGATACGAATCCGAGGCAAACGACGAGATCTTCAACTGCGTCGGCGAGCCGGCGAGCCCGTTGACAAAGGCTTGGCCTGCTGCGATGTAGTCGGCGCGGTAGGGCTCAGTGGAGCCCGAGGTGTCGAGCAGGAGCAGTACCTTGAGGCCGGCACCGCACGTGGCAGGCAGCGGCGGATTATCGGCTGCATTCACGAAACGAGGGCTGACCGTCTTGTTGCCGTCGACCTTGACCGATTCGACGTACGGCTGCGTCTCACCGTCCCATGTCAGCTGATCGAGAATTCGCCAACCAGCCGGTGCGGCGGTTTCGCGGAAATACTTGGTACCTCCTGGGACACCGGTGGCCACAAGCGCACCTGCGGCATCCGTCACCCCGGGGATTGCAACGGGAGCACCCGAGAAGTCCTTCTTGGTGTCGTACTGGAACGCTGCACCCGCTAGTGGCAGGGCATAGCCGTTCGCCGAGTCGCGCGCAGGATCCTTCGCATCGACGTTGCGATAGCCACCCTTGAGCACTGTCACATCGCCGGGTTTGTCCGGTGTGGGTGACGCGACAGCGCCTCCAACACCGACGGCGAGCAGCACTCCGACCGCCGAGAGACTCATGAGCAGTGTCCACCACCGCCGCACTTGCGTGTTCATCGAAAACCTCCGTGTTGATGACTTCACGCTATGCAGCGAGCGAAGTCGGACATCGGTGGTGGTCGCGCGATATCGCGCGGCGGTTCACCCGCGTGTCCGCTGGCCAATCCGCGGCTGTCCTGCGGGTAACCCGCAGCCGTCCACGACGACTATTCGCTGGCCGGGCGCAGCGACGGGCCGCACGTCGACGATGCGCGCGGCGCGCCAAGGATCGTCAGCTGCACGGCCGTGACCCGACAGCCGACGCGGTGCGCGAACGGCGCGGCGATCGCCACGTCGATGCGGCCGTCAGCGTCGGGCGTGGCGCGCACAACGCGCGGACGCCAGCGCCCTGGCGCCGCGACGGTGACGATGACCGGCCTCGCCCCCACCTCCCAGCCAATGCCCGAGAAACGGATCGCGCGGGACGGTGGCAGCGCCGCGCGGGCTCCGACAATCGTCGGCGTCATCGCACCGCTGGCGCGCTCGGTCAGCACGCCCGTAGAGCTGATCGCCAGCATGGCGACGACAACCGCGGTACCCGCAGCGAGGGCGAGCGCAAGACTGCGCAGCGTCGCGTGGCCCGTGACGAGGACGAGCGCGACGGTCACCGTCGCCAAGACCAACGCAGCGGAATGCCAGACCAGCGTGTTCATCGAATGCCTCTGCCAGCACGCTAGGCACGCACGAAAGGTTGACGTGCGTGATTCGCTGCCGACCCACCGCGGACTTCCCCGGAAACGCGAAACGCCCGCCTCCCCGCAGGGAGACGGGCGTCGCGAACGGTGGAGCTAGCCCAGCAGACCGCGTTCGTGCGCGGCATGCACGAGCTCGGCACGACGGTGCATGCCGAGCTTGGCCTGGAGACGCGCACGATGCGTCTCGATGGTCCGCACCGACAGGAACAGGGTGCCGGCGATCTCCTGGTTGGTGTAGCCGAGCGCGATGAGGCGAAGCACCTCGTTCTCGCGCTCGGTCAGATCGCCGTTCCCGTTCTGCATGCTGACGTCGGCCAAAGCGACGGCCAGCGACGGCGCGACGTACTGCTCGCTCCGCGATGCGTTCCACACGGCATCGACGAGATGCCGTGTGCGCGAGGTCGGTGTCAGACAACCGGACGCGCCGGCTCTGAGTACCTCGCGGGCCGCGAAAGGATCCCCATTGGGGAGAATCGCGACAACCGCGGTCTCCGGCGATGCACTCCGCACCGCGCGAATGACCTCGCATGGATCTGCGGGCAGATCCATGAGATCGATGACCAGCACTTGGGGGTGCTGCATGCGGGCGACCCGCACGGCATCCTCAACTGCCCCTTCGGTGGACAGAACCTCAAAGCCCGTCTGCTCGCCCAGCAAGCAGCCCATGGCATCGAGATACATGTCCGCGCTCCCCGCGACGACGACGGTGATTGTGCGGTGCTCAACGGCAGCCATCACATCTACCTCCGTACGAACTTGCTCGCCCGGTCCGCAGACGCCAGGAGGCGGATGCTTCTTCGGGCGATCCTCGTGTGCCGGTGGGTCAAGCCCGTCCGGTACCTGCCACTCTACCTGAACTGGTGCGACAAACCCGCATGACCTGAGCAAATCCGTGCAAGCCCGCACGGCACCTGCGGACTACCCGCAGTCTTCCTGCCGTCGGCGCCGTAGCGCAGTACCGTAGAAAGCAGCATGGCGGCGCGCTCCTGTCTCCTCGGCCTCGTCCTGACCGTCGCCCTGGCCGCCAGCGCTCCCCTGGCAGCCGCTGGCACGCCGGTCGAGGATCTCGCCTGGCTCAACGCGAAGCGCGCGGCGAACGGCCTGCCCAGCGGGATCGCCCTCAACGCCGACTGGTCGGCCAAGTGCGCGCGCCACCTCGACTACATGCGCGCCACGAGCACCGTCGTCCATCCCGAGGATCCGGCGAGCCCGCACTTCAGCACCGACGGCAACTGGGCGGGCATGCACTCCGTGCTCGCCTCGACCGTGCCCTGGACGGCCGATACGTTCATCTGGGAGACCGCACCGCTCCACCTCGCCCAGCTGCTGGCACCGCAGCTCTCGCAGGTCGGTATCGCCGACGACGGACAACTGGCGTGCGTGACGACGTGGCCCGGCTACCTGCGCCCCGCACCGAGCACGAACAGCGTGGTGACCTACCCCGGCAACGGCTCGACGATCTACGCGAGCGAGGTGACCGAGGAGTGGCCGATCACGCCGGCCGAGGCCCTCGGCCTGCCGAACCCGACCGGACCGCACCTTTACGCCTACGCGTGGGGACCCGCCTCCGTCGCCGGCGTCACCCCGGACGGACGGCCGCTGGCGATCCGCACCGCCACGCTGCGTGGTCCCCACGGCCCGGTCGAGCTGCGCTGGGTCGACGCCGCCACGCCCGAGGTCGGGCAGTACCTGCCGACGGCCTCCGGCATTCTGATTCCCACGCGTCCGCTGGACGAGCGCGCCGCCTACGTGGCGACCGTCACCTTCACCGACGGCACGACCCACGCCTGGGGCTTCACGACCCAGGCGGCTCCGCCCGACTACGCCGCACACGACGTGCGCATCACGACCCGCGCCACGGCAGCGGGAACGCTGCGCATCCGCGTGCGTGGACGGATCGCCCACCACGCCACGGGAGCCGCGCTCAGCGGCCTTCCCGTGTCGCTCAGCACCGGCTCGCACGTGCGCGCCACGATCACCACCGGAACCGACGGACGCTTCGACCGCACGCTCCGCATCGATCGTCGGCCGCGCTCCGGCTCGATCATCGTCACGCTCCGGGCCGCAGAGACGCTGACCGCCGCGTTCGCGACACGCGTCAGCCGACCACCACGCTCGCCCGGCAATGCGAGAAGCGGTGCACCATCGCCTTCATCCGCGGCGTGGCGCCGCTGACGAAGTAGGCGCGCGCCGTGACCGTGTGCAGGCGCAGATCGCCTGCGGGCAGCGGCGTGCGCAGCTGGAACTCGCGCCAGCTGAGCGACGGCGCCTTCATGCGCTTGACGATGCGCCCGTCGCGGACGAACACGACGCGCGCGATGTTGCGGCCGATCACGCGCGTGACGACAGCGGTCTGCGCCGTGCAGCCCTCGATGCCGCGCAGGATCGCCGTGCCGCGGACGAACGCCGGGGGCAGCAGGATCGGCTGCGCGGTGAGGGGCGGCGCAATCGCAGGTGGCGCGGGCGGGAGCAGCACGTTCGAGAACGTGCAGACGACGGCTCGGCCGGCCGCGACGGTGATCTCCGCCGCCGCCACCTCCGCGCCGGCGATCAGCGTCGTGGCGTCGTCGACGCACGTCAGGGTGATCAGGTACGCGGACAGGCTCGTGCCGGCTGACGCCGCCTCCGCGACCACCACCGTGCCGGGCGCCACCGGCTGCGGTCCCGTCGTCGCCCCGTCACCCGCACCGCTGAGCACCACCACGCCGCCGATCAGGAGATCGAAGCGCCCACCATCAGCAGCGGGCGCGACGCTCGTCTGGATGGTCAGGGTCGTGGCCTCCTGCGCAGACGCCGATCGTGCGCCGACAACCAGCAGCAGCGCCACGGCGCCGAGCGCCAGCAGCCAGCGCGTGCTCTGCAGGGTGGTCGGTCGGGCCATTGGATCCTCCAGCGATCGTCACCCAGATGCTACGAGCGCGAGGATCACCAGCCACCGTGCTCGCCACGCCCGTGCCAGCGGTGCACTGCGCGCCGTGCTCGGGGCGTGCCGCAGGCGCCTGGCGGCGAACCCGCACACCGGCGCGAACAGCCCGCCGAGGGGCGCGCACAGCTGAGCAAGCCCCCGTACGGTGGGCGTGGTGTCTCGCCGTAGCTCCCCCCTCCTGCTCGCAATCGCCCTGCTGCTGCTCGTCAGCGGCGCCGCAGAGGGCGGCACGCCGGAGCAGGATCTCGCGTCGCTGAACGCACTTCGCGCGCGCAACAGCATTCCCGCCGGCATCACGCTGAATCCCGAGTGGTCCGCGCGCTGCGGGCAGCACGTCACGTACATGCGGCAGACGAACACCGTCGATCACGTCGAGGATCCCGCCAGCCCCTGGTACACCGACGGCGGCAACTGGGCGGCCGGCCACGCCGTGCTGGCCGCGGGCATCACCTGGACGCCGAACGTCTTCCTATGGGAGACCGCGCCGCTGCATCTGGCGCAGCTGCTCGCACCGCAGCTGTCCGAGATCGGCATCGCGGACGACGACCAGTTCGTCTGCGCCACCACGTGGACGGGCTACCTGCGGGCGACCCCGGCCACGAACTCCGTCGTCACGTATCCGGGCATCGGCACCAGCATCTACGCCAGCCAGGAGACCGCCGAATGGCCGATCACGCCGGCACAGGCGCTCGGCATCCCCAACCCCACCGGTCCGCATCTCTACGTGTACCAGTGGGGCCCCGCCACCGTCGCGGGCACCAGCGCCGGTGGCGAGCCGATCACGATTCGCTCGGCCACCCTCACGGGCCCCGCCGGGAGACTGCCCCTGCGCTGGGTCGACGCGGCAACCCCGAGGATCGGTCCGTACCTGCCGGCGGCCTCGGGCATCCTCATTCCCGTGCGGCCCCTGGTCGACAACGCGCGCTACACAGCCGGCGTCACGTTCTCGAACGGCGTCAGCTACGCGTGGCCGTTCACCACCGCGCTGAGCGACACCGTCGCCACCCTCAAGGACATCCGGATCGTGCCCCAGCGGATCAGGCAGCGCCGCGTCTGCGTGCGCCGCCGTGACGGGGTCTGCGTGGAGCGCCGCACGATCTACGACAACACGATCGCCGTGACCGGGACGTTCACGAGCGCCGCCGACCCGCGCGTGGCGATCGCCGGCGCCGACGTCGGGATCACCTTCCAGAAGACGCAGCAGGCGCAGCTCGCGACCTCAGCAGCCGGCGTGTTCCGCGCCACCTACCGCTTCACCAGCCGCACACGGCGATTCCGCATGCGGGTGACGATCACGGCCGGCTCGGATACGGGCGCCTATATCGTGCGCTTCCGCATCGTCAACCGCCCGAGCGGGCTGGTCGCGGTGGTCTACGGCATCAGCCCGGCGCCGATGACGAGTGCCGCCGCTCCTCCTCGCGACGTGGACATCGGCGTGCGGTGACGGTGACGCCGGGTCCGACGGCTACGGCGCGGCGGCGCGCGCAGCGTGCTGCACCGCGCGGATGATGTTCGCGTAGCCCGTGCA
>JBILWG010000086.1:0-8150 GCA_044369995.1 Gaiellales bacterium
TGCCCGCCCCAGATCCGCCGCACGTACTCCAACGCAGGCTACGCAGTTGCCGCGCGCATGCTCGAACGTGCGGCGGAGATGCCGATGGCCGAGTACCTCGGCGCAGCCGTGTTGGCGCCCCTCGCGATGAACGCCACAACGCTCGGCGCCGCCGTGGACGATGCGAGCGTGATCACGGTGCGGCAGCCCGGTCTGCTCGGACACGGCCAGCAGCTGTTCAACGGCGCGCGCTTTCGTGCGCTCGGACTGCCGCAGTCCGGCGGCTTCGGCACCGCGGGGGACTACCTGCGTCTGCTGGACAGCGTCCGGGGACTGGGACCCGAGGTGCTCGCCGCCGAGACCCGCCGCGAGCTCACGATCAACCAGGGTGGTTCACTACCCGGCGGCGTCGGTGACTTCATGGAGTGGGAGGTCTGCGACTGGGCCGTCGGATTCGAGCTGCGCGACGCCAAGGTGCCGCACTGGACCGGGTCAGCACTGTCTGCCACCAGCTTCACGCACTTCGGAGCGGCGGGCACGCTCGCCTTCGTCGATCCCGACCGAGGCGTGGAGGCGGTCCTGCTCGCCAATCGCGGCACGTACTCCCGCTGGATGCTCGAGCCCGCTGCCTGGCCGGCGATCTGCGCGGCGCTCGTCGCGTAGAGGCGTCAGACTGCGCCCATGCGACCACGATCCCACTGTCCGGAGTGCGGCGGCTCGCTCGGACCGATCCTCAGCGACGCGCAGCACTGCACCGCATGCGGAGGAGTGCTCTGGTTCAACGCCAAGCCGTGCGCTGCCGTGCTCGTGCTCGACGCCGTCGGGCGGGTGCTCCTCGCGCGTCGCGGCGTCGAGCCGAGTCTCGGGCTGTGGGATCTGCCCGGCGGCTTCTGCGGTGCCAGCGAGACGCCCGAGGACTGCGCGGTGCGCGAGCTGCGCGAGGAGACGGGCTGCGCGATCGAGGTGACCGCGGTGCTGGGCCACCTGATCGACACGTACGGGGACGACGGTGACTTCACGCTCAACGTCGTGCTGACGGCGCGGATCCTGGACGGACTGCCCGCGCCGGCCGACGACGTTGCCGAGCTTCGCTGGTTCGCGTTGGACGCGCTGCCACCCGCACCGCAGCTCGCCTTCCGCAACACGTGCGAGGCGCTCGCCCTGCTCCGCGCGGACTAGGGGAGGACTGCGCGACGTTCGGTCGAACACCGCGGCATGACGTTCGACAACGATGACGACTGGGGCGACGAGCCCTCCCTGACCGGCCTCGAGCAGTGGGACGAGGACGTGTGGGTTGAAGGCGGCATCGCCTCGATCGAGCGCTATCTCGCCCGGCACGCCGCGTTCGAGTTGTGGTGCGACGAGCAGACGCGCCGGTACGGACGCAGTCCCGGGGGTGCGGAGGCCTAGACGGCCTTCGCGGTAGGATTCGTCGCCGACGAACCCGCCCTGACCTTGAGCTCCTACGACGCAGTCCCCGCCACGCCCGACCACATCGCGATCGAGCATCGCGTGCTCGAGCTGTGGGAGCGCGAGGACACGTTCAACCGCTTGCGCGCCCAGAATGCCGGCGGCCCGACGTTCTCGTTCACCGACGGTCCGATCACGGCCAACAACTCGATGGGCGTGCACCACGCCTGGGGGCGCTCGCTGAAGGATCTCGTGCAGCGCCACCGCGCCATGCAGGGCCACGAGCAGCGGTATCAGAACGGCTTCGACTGCCAGGGACTCTGGGTCGAGGTCGAGGTGGAGAAGTCGCTTGGCCTCAACTCGAAGCAGGAGATCGAGGAATACGGCCTCGACAGGTTCGCCCGCGCTTGCCGCGATCGCGTCGCCGACTACTCCGCCGTGCAGACGCGGCAGTCGAAGCGCCTCGGCCAGTGGATGGATTGGGACCGGTCGTACTACACGATGACGGACCCCAACATCGAGTACATCTGGCGATTTCTCAAGGAGTGCCACGATCGCGAGATGCTCTACCGGGGCAACCGGCCGATGGTGTGGTGTCCGCGCTGCGGCACCTCGCTCTCGCAGCACGAGCTGATCGACAGCTACCGCGATCGCACCCACCCGACGCTGCACGTGCGCTTCCCGTTCCTCGACGCCCCCGAGGAGGCGGTCGTCGTCTGGACCACGACCCCCTGGACGCTACCGGCGAACGTCGCCGCCGCCGTCGACCCCGAGGCCGAGTACTCCGCCGTGCGCACCTCCCAGGGCATCGACTGGGTCATGAGCGCACGGGTCGACGACCTCTTCGGCGAGGCCGCAGACGTGGCGCGCACCGCCAAGGGCGCGGACCTGGTCGGCCGCCGCTACCGCGGCCCGTTCGACGAGCTCGAGCCTGGTGGTGCCGTCGAGCACCGCGTGGTGGCCTGGGACATGGTCGCCGGCGATGAGGGCACCGGCGTGGTGCACATCGCGCCCGGCTGCGGCGGCGAGGACTTCGAGCTCGGCAAGGTGGAGGGTCTCGACGTGCTCGTCCCCGTCGACGATGCCGGCTGCTTCCTGCCGGACTACGGCTTCCTGGCCGGGCTCACGACCGCGGATGCCGCTGATCCGGTGCGTGCCCATCTCGAGCAGAGCGGCGTGCTGGTGCGCTCCGGCACCATCGAGCACCGCTTCCCCGTCTGCTGGCGCTGCGGGACCGACCTGATCCATCGCGTCGTCGAGGAGTGGTTCATCAGCGCCGAGCCCGTGCGTCAGGCCATGATCGACGCCGCCGCCACCGTCAACTGGGTGCCAGACCAGTATGGGAAGCGCATGGAGGACTGGCTGCGCAACATGGGGGACTGGTGCATCTCGCGCAAGCGCTACTGGGGTCTGCCGCTGCCGTTCTATCGCACCGAGAGTGGCGAGTTCCTGATCATCGGCTCGATCGAGGAGCTGCGCGAGCGGGCCGTGGATCCGCTCGACGAGCTCGAGGAGCTGCACCGGCCCTGGATCGACGGCATCCGCGTCAAGACGGACAGCGGTGAGATCGCCACCCGCGTGACCGAAGTCGGCGACTGCTGGCTCGACGCCGGCATCGTGCCGTTCTCGACGCTCGGCTGGGGGCGCGATGCCTTCCAGGAGGGCGGGTATGCCGCGGGCGCCGGCGAGGGCCTGACGCACGCCGACCTGCCGGATCACGCGTACTGGGAGAAGTGGTTCCCCGCCGATTGGATCTCGGAGATGCGCGAGCAGATCCGCCTCTGGTTCTATTCGCAGCTGTTCATGAGCGTCGTCCTGGTCGGCAGGGCGCCGTACCGCAACGTGCTCGGCTACGAGAAGCTGCACGACGAGACCGGCCGGGCGATGCACAAGTCCTGGGGCAACGCGATCTGGTTCGACGATGCGGTCGAGGAGATGGGCGCCGACGTGATGCGCTGGATGTACGCCCTGCAGACACCCTCCCAGAACATGAACTTCGGCTACGGCCCCGCCAACGAGGTTCGGCGTCGCCTGCTGACCCTGTGGAACAGCTACGCCTTCCTGATCCGCTACGCCGAGATCGACGGCTTCACGCCCACCTACGCCGACCTCGAGCAGCGCCCTCCGGCCACGACCGCGCTGGACCGCTGGATCGTCGCCCGCGTCGACGAGACCGTCGAGACGTGCGAGACCGCGCTGGCGGGATACTGGACTCCCACCTACGCCCGCGCCGTGGAGTCGCTCGTCGACGATCTCTCCGCCTGGTACATCCGCGGTTCCCGGGCTCGGTTCTGGCGCTCCGAGAGCGATGCCGACAAGGACGCGGCCTTCCGCACACTGTGGTACGTGCTCGTTCAGACCTGCCGTCTGATCGCGCCGGCGATGCCCTTCCTGGCCGAGGAACTCTGGCAGAACCTCGTCCGCGACCGTGCGGCCGACGCGCCGGACTCGGTGCACCTGTCGGGTTGGCCAACGGCTGCGGCGGTCGATCGCGAGGCCCTCAAGGCCTTTGCGCTCGCGCAGACTGCGATCTCGCTGGGTCGCGGAGCCAGGGCACAGGGCAACCGCAAGCTGCGACAGCCCTTGCGCGAGGCCGTCATCGCGACACCCGACGTCGAGGCCCGTGCGGCGATGGAGAGTCTGCGGGAGGAGATCGCGCTGGAGCTCAACGTCAAGCACATCCGCATCGCCGATGCAGTCGACGAGTTGCTCGAGGTGGAGATCATTCCGAACTTCAAGGTGCTCGGGCCGAAGCTCGGCAAGGACATCCCACGGGTGCAGCAGCTGCTGCGGGATGGGCAGTACGAGCGCGACGGTGACGCCGTGGTGGTAGGCGGGTACACGCTTACGTCCGCTGAGATCGAGCTGCGCACCCGGCCGCGCGAGGGCTTCGCCGTAGCCGCCGAGGGCGGGCTCGCGGTCGCGCTGGACACCGAGCTGGATGAGGCGCTGCTCGAGGAGGGGCTGGCCCGCGAGCTGATCCATTTCATCCAAGGGCAGCGCAAGGACGCCGGGTTCGAGGTGGCAGACCGGATCGAGCTCGACGTGAACGGCGATGCGCAGCTCCTGCGCGTGCTCGAGCGCTTCGGGGACGAGGTGCAGGCGGAGACGCTGTGCATCGCCCTGCACGTCGCGCCGGATGTCGACGGCGCCTCCTTCGCGGCCGACGGATGCTCCGGCACGCTGGCCGTGCGCCGCGTCACCTGAACCGCGCCGTCAGGTGCGACTGAGACACTGACGGGATGGAGCAGCACGTTCCCCCCGGCATCGTGCGGCAGCTGCCGAACGTCCTGACCACGCTGCGGCTGCTGGCCGTGCCGCTCTTCGCCGCGCTCATGCTGACCGCCGACGGGGCCGAGTCGGCCGCGGCCGCCGTGGTCTTCGCGTTCGCGGCCGTGACCGACTTCCTGGATGGCGAGCTCTCGCGGCGACTGCATGCCCAGAGTCGGTACGGGCGCGTGCTGGACCCGATCGCTGATCGTCTCCTGATCGACGTTGCGGTCGTGCTGCTGTGGTTCGACGGCCGTGTGCCCGCGCTGCTCGTGGCCATCGTGCTGGCCCGCGACGTCGTGCTCCTCTTCTCCCTGCTCCTGGGCAAGGGCAGGCACCTCGGCATCCGCGTGAACGTCGTGGGCAAGACCGGCACGTTGGTGACCATGCTGGGACTGCTGCTGGCGATCGTGACGCCACCGGAGACGTTCGCGACCCAGCTCGTCCTCTGGTGCGGGGTCGCGTTGCTGGTGCTCGGAGGGCTCGTCTACGCCCGGACGCTCCGGCGCCTGCGGACGTAGCTCCTGCGTGGTCGCCGTTGGACCCGCCGGCGGATGCGGTCGGGGCATCGCCCCCGACACGCGCCGAACCGCACGGGCGAACCCTCAACCCCCGCTGTACCCTTTTGCGCTGAGCGGTGTATGCTGCCGCGACATGTTCTGTCAGGAATGCGGATATCGAAATGCGGCCACGGCGCACTACTGCGCCAAGTGCGGCACGTTGCTCGATCCCGACGCGGTCGACGACACCGCGACGTATCAGGGCGACTCCGACACGCAGGAGGTTCCGGTCACGCCGGGGCACCAGCTGCCCGCTGTGGTCATCCGCACCGGTGGTCGTGCGGGCGAGCACATCGCCCTCACGCAGCCGCGCGAGACGATCGGCCGGGCCGGCGAAGCCTCGATTCTGCTCGACGACGTCACCGTCTCCCGCCGCCACGCGGCGATCGAGGAGGAGGCCGACGGGCGATACCTCGTCGATCTGGCCAGCCTCAACGGCACGTACGTGAATCACCGACGCATCGAGCGCGTGCGCCTGCGCGACGGCGACGAGGTGCAGATCGGCAAATTCAAGCTGACGTACCTCGAGTAGCGATGGCGATCAGCGAGGAGAAGCCACTGACGATCGGCGCGGTCTGCAAGGAACTGAAGGCCGAGTTCGATGACGTCTCGATCTCCAAGATCCGGTACCTCGAGGAGCAGCAGCTGTTGAATCCGCTGCGCACCCAGGGTGGCTATCGGCTCTACCGACGCGAGGATGTCGAGCGCCTGCGCACGATCCTGCAGCTGCAGCGCGACGAGTTCCTGCCCCTGAAGGTGATCCGCCAGGAGATCGAGGGCAACGGTGGCGCCATCTCGCGCAGCCGGGAGCGCAAGGCCCGCCGCACGATGCAGGCCACCACGGCCACGGAGAACGCTCGCCGCCTCGATCGCTCGGAGCTGCTGCGCGAGACCGGCCTCGATGACGTGTCCTTCGCCGAGCTGCAGTCGTACGGCATCGTGAACGCCGATGACGACGGGCTCTACACCGAGGCCGAGCTCGAGATCGTGCGCATCTGCCAGCGGATGGCCGAGTTCGGGTTGGGTCCGCGGCACGTCCGTCAGCTCTACACCGGCGTGCAACGCGTGGCAGGGCTGCTCGACCAGGTGCTCGCTCCGGCTCTGCGTAGCCGCAATGCCCAGCGGCGCGAGCAGGGGGCGGAGGAGCTGGCGCAGCTGGCGGGACTCAGCGCCGAGCTGACCGAGCGCCTGCTGCTGCGCGACGTGCGCTGAGCGAGCGACCACGCCGCTCGAGCTCTCGGCTGCGCGCGCCGCGACGGCTCGCTAGGGTGCAGGCGTGACCGATCTGCGCGCCTACATCCGCGAGATCCCCGACTTCCCCCGCCCCGGGATTCTCTTCCGCGACCTCCTGCCGCTGCTGGCCGACGGCGCAGCTCACGACGACGTCGTCGACCGCTTGGTCGCGTTCGCCGCTCCGCTGCGCCCCGACGTGGTCGTGGGGGCCGAGGCGCGCGGCTTCCTGTTTGGACCGACCTTGGCGCGCGAGCTGCAGTGCGGCTTCGTCCCCGTGCGCAAGCCGGGCAAGCTGCCCGTCGTGGGGTGGACGCAGCGCTACACGCTGGAGTACGGCGAGAGTGTGCTCGAGCTGGGCCACGATGCCATAGCGCCGGGCGCGCGGGTTCTCCTGCACGACGATCTGCTCGCCACCGGTGGCACCGCCGCCGCGTCGCTGGCGCTGATCCGCCAAGCCGCAGCCGAGCCCGTGGGTGCGTGTTTCGTCGCCGAACTGCGCGGGCTCGATGGTCGCGCCGCCCTCGGTGAGCTTCCGATCGAGTCCCTCGTCCTGTATGAGGACGCATGATCCGTCCGGCCGCCGGCGCGGACATCCCGGAGCTCGGTGACCTGTGGGAGCGCTATCGGACAGAGGCCGCAGATCTGCAGTTCGCGGACCGAGCGGCGTGGGAGCGGTGGCTGCTGCCACGCATCGCCGCCGGCGACGCACGCGTGGGCACGACAGACCGGCAGGTGGCGGCCTACGTCGTCTGGCAGGCCTCTGCCGGCGGTGCCGGCCGACGCGACCTGCAGATCCGCCAGCTCTACGTCCATCCCGCAGGGCGTGGCCAACGGCTCGGCTCGGGCCTGCTCGCCCGGGCTATCGACGCGGCTCGCCAGCGCGGCTGCGGCGCGGTTGAGGTGGTCACGAACGTGAACGACGCCGGGGTCCAGGCGCTCGTGCTGCCGTTCGGGTTCGCGCTCGAGGGCGGCGTACTGCGTCTGCCGCTGTACCGCGCCTGATCAGAGCGGCGGGAGCCAGGTGAAGTACGCCGGCTTGCGCGTGCTGCCGTCGAGCACCGGTCCAGAGAACAGCCCCGCCGCAGGCGCCGCCGGGGTGTCGACCAGCGTGTTCCAGATCGAGACGCCGAAACGGGGATTCGCCGCGGCCGCGAGAAAGGCGGAGACGCCGCCCACGGGGACCGGGTCGCTGGCCGCGCTGTTGACCGCGTAGCCGGTGGCCCAGACCGACCTCCCCTGATTGGGGAAGTAGGCATCCACGTTCGCGATGATCGTCGCGGGATCGCTGAGCGCCAGGTTGCCCGCATCCGCCGGCCCTTCGACGCCGCTCGGCGGCACCAGCCGCAGCCCGATCGCATCGGCCTGAATGCGCGTGCGCGCCATGGCGCGCAGGAACGTGATCGACGGCGTGTCGGTGGTGCTGGCGGGATCCGTCCGCGCGAGACCGCCGGTGATGATCGGCGCCGTCGTGACCTTCCGAATCTCCGTGGTGGCGTATCGCGTCAGCACGCGCAGGAGCCCGGGAGCGACGAGACGCCCTGCCATGCGCTGCGGTCGGAGCCCGCTCTGTACGTTGGGGTTGGGCCAGATCTCGTAGGCTGCCGCCACCGATCCGTACCGCGTCACCACTGCCGCGACGAAGTTCTGAAACGCGGCGCGCTTCGGTGCCCAGGCGGGATCTCCGGGCGAGCCGCCGCT
>JBILWG010000087.1:0-8107 GCA_044369995.1 Gaiellales bacterium
GCCCTGATCGAGCGACGCACAAAGGAGACCGACATCCGCCTGCGGGCGACGCTCGACGGCAGCGGCAACGCCAGCGTCAGCACCGGTGTCGGCTTCCTCGACCACATGCTCACGGCGCTGGGTCACCACTCCCTGATGGATCTCGACCTGTCGTGCAGCGGCGACACGCACATCGATCCCCACCACACCGTCGAGGACTGCGGCATCGTGCTCGGCCAGGCGATCGACGCGGCGCTGGGCAATCGCGCCGGCATCACGCGCTTTGGCGATGCCTCCGCCCCGCTCGACGAGGCGCTCGGACGGGCCACCGTCGACTTCTCCGGTCGCGGCTCGAGCACGGTGCGCATCACGTTCACCGAGACGATGATCGGCACGCTGCCCACCTCGCTGATCCCGCACCTGATCGATTGCATCGCCATCAATGCCCGCGCCACGATCCACGTGGAGGCAAGCGGCGAGGACGACCATCACATCGCCGAGGCGGCCTTCAAGGCGCTGGCCCGCGCGCTGCGTGAGGCCTGGACGATGGATCCGCGTCGTGGGACGCAGATCGCGTCGACCAAGGGCTCGCTCTGACGTGACGGCGGTCACGGTCGTCGACTACGGCGGTGGCAACGTCCGCTCGTTGTGTGCCGCGCTTGAGCGGTGTGGCGCTGCGGTGACGGTGTCTGCGGATCCCAGCGTGGTTGCTGCGTCCCCTCGACTGATGCTCGCCGGGCAAGGCGCCGCTGGCGCAGCCATGCGAGCACTCGAGTCAACGGGTCTCGCTGAGGCACTGCGCGACGCCGCACGCCGCCACGTACCACTGCTCGGCGTCTGCGTGGGCCTGCAGGTGCTGTTCGACCACTCGGATGAAGACGACTGCGCCGGCCTCGGACTGCTGCATGGTTCGGTGCACCGCATTCAGGGCGCTGAGCGTCTGCCGCATCTCGGGTGGAACGACGTCGAGCCGCTGATCGAGCACCCGCTCACGCAGGACCTGCCGGCCATCACCTACTTCGCGCACTCCTACGCGGTCACGGCCGACATTCCGTCGGCCGTGGCTGAGACGCGCATCGATCAGGCGACGATCGCGTCGGTGGTGGCGCGTGACTCCATCGCTGGTGCGCAGTTTCACCCGGAGCGCTCCTCGGAGGCTGGCCGCCAGTTGCTGCGCCGCTTCCTCGCCTGGGATGGAAGCCACTGATGCTGCGCCGCCGCATCATCCCCTGCCTCGACGTCTCGGGTGGCCGCGTCGTGAAGGGCGTCGAGTTCGTCAACCTGCGCGACTGTGGCGAGCCCGTCGATGCCGCGCTGCGCTACGCCCAGCAGGGCGCCGACGAGCTGTGCTGGCTCAACATCACCGCGGGCGATGAGGCGTGGGACCAGTTGCTGGAGCAGGTCGCGGATGCCGGCACGCGCATCGACGTACCCCTCACGGTTGGTGGCGGCGTCTCCGATGAGCCCCACGTGCGCGATCTCCTGGGGGCCGGCGCCGACAAGGTATCGATCAACAGCGCAGCGCTCGATCGTCCCGACCTAGTCGCCGAGTGCGCCGAGCGTCATGGCTCGCAGTGCATCGTGGTGGCCATCGACGCCCGCCGGACGGGCGACGTCTGGGAGGCAGTTGCCTCCGGCGGACGCCGCGCGACTGGCCGCAATGCCGTCGAGTGGGCCCGCGAGGCCGTCGAGCGCGGCGCGGGCGAGCTGCTCGTCACGAGTATGGACTCCGACGGCACGCAGCGCGGCTACGCCCTGAATCTGTACGAGCGCCTGCTCGCGGCAGTCGACGTGCCGATCATCGCCTCTGGCGGTGCCAGCAGCCCCGCCGACATCGCCGACGTCTTGGAGCTCGGCGTCTCCGCCGCCTTGGCTGCGAGCATCTTCCATGACGGCATCCACACGGTCGAGGAGGTGAAGCACACATGTCGGGAACGGAATCTGCCGATGCGCTGACGCTCGCGGGCACGCCGCGCTTTGACGGCGATGGGCTGATCCCCGCGATCTGCCAGGACACCATCGATGGCTCGGTGCTGATGCTCGCGTGGATGAACGCCGAGGCGCTCGAACGCACGCTCTCCACGCGTCACGCCTGGTTCTGGTCGCGCTCGCGCCAGGAGCTATGGGAGAAGGGCGCGACCAGCGGCAACGTGCTCACCGTGCAGGACGTGCGGCTCGACTGCGACCAGGACGCATTGCTCCTGATGGTCTCCCCGGCTGGTCCCGCCTGCCACACCGGTGCCCGCACCTGTTGGGGCGACGACGCCGGCCCACTGCTCACGCGCCTCGTTGGCACGATCGAATCCCGCCGCGGCGCCGACCCCGAGACGTCGTACGTGGCAAGCCTCCTTGGCTCCGACCGCTCGCTCGCTGCCGGCAAGGTGGCCGAGGAATCGGCCGAAGTGCTCGATGCCCAGCCCGGATCGGATCATCAGGTCGAGGAGGCCGCCGACGTGCTGTTTCATCTCTTGGCACTGCTCGCCCGTGACGGCGTGGATCCCCTCCGCGTGCTCGACGTGCTCGCGCAGCGCGAGGGTCTGCCACCGCGCTGGCTGCGAGACGCGACGTGAGCGACGCTCCCGACCAGTACGCAGGCATCGCGGAGATCTACGACGCCTGGTGCCTTGAGGTGCAGGAGGACATCGGCTTCTACGTCGGCATGGCGCTCGGTACGGAAACGAAGGTCGTCGAGCTCGCAGCCGGCACCGGACGCATCGCGATTCCCCTCGCCCTGTCGGGCTACGACGTCATTGCTGTGGACCGCTCGGAGGCGATGCTCGACCTGTTGCACGCCAAGGCGGCGGAGGCAGGAGCCGCCGAGCGGATCGACGTCCGTGTCGGCGACCTCACCGCCCCTGGCATCGAGGGTCGGTACGACCGCGTGCTGGTGCCATTCCGCAGCCTGCTCCACCTCGCCACCGACGAGGAGCGCCTCGCCGCCTTCCGCGCCATGCACGAGCTCCTCACGCCGGATGGCTACCTCGCCTTCGACGTCTTCAGCCCAACCCCCGCGGACATCACGGCCACCCACCGGGTCTGGCACCACCGGGATTCGGGTGCGAAGGAGCGGGCCGATTGGAACCGCCCCGACGGCACCACGCACGTCGAGGTCGAGATGCGCGGTCGCACGACCACCCTCATCCTCCACCCGCTGCCCGCGCAGCGCTGGCTCGAGCTGGTCGAGGAGGCGGGCTTCGAGGTGATCACCACCTGGGGCGGGTTCGACGGCGAGCAGGTGCGCGGCGACGGCACCGGCGACCTCGTCGTGGTGGCGCAGCCGGTCTAGCGGCCGGCGATGTCGGCCAGGAGCGCATCGACCGCCGCCGGCGGCGTATCCCATGCGGTCATCAGCCGCGCGACGTTGCGCGGCGCGTCCCAGATGTAGAAGCGGTGCTGCTCCGCCAGCGCCTGGATGCGATCTGCGGGGAGGACGGCGAAGACCGCGTTGGCCTCCACGGGATGCTCGATCGAGACGCCCGGCAGGTCGGCGATGCCCGCCGCGAGGCGCGCGGCCATCGCGTTGGCGTGCGTCGCGTGCAGACGCCAACGATCGTCGGCGAGGAGCGCGTCGACCTGAGCGGCGACGAACCGCATCTTCGACTGGAGCTGGGTGGCCTGCTTGCGGGCGTTCTGGATCGGCGCCCGCAGCTCCGGATTGATCGCGACGACCACCTCGGCACCCATCGCGCCGTTCTTCGTGAGGCCGAACGAGATGATGTCAGCGCCCGGCGCCACCTGCCCCAGCCCGCAGCCGTTGCGGGCAGCGGCGTTGCACAGACGCGCACCGTCGACGTGCAGCAGCATGCCGTGCGCATGCGCCCAGTCGGCGATGTCCTGGACGGCGCCCGGCGTATACGCGGTGCCGCACTCCGTCGACTGCGTGATGCTGACCACGCGCTGGACGACGTGGTGCTGCTCCTTGGAGCGCAGCGCGCCCTCGAGCAGGGCGGGCGTGAGGCGCCCATCCGGGGTGGCGATCGTCTCGATCTTGGAGCCGGTGATGCGCTCCGGCGCGCCGGCCTCGTCGAGATCGATGTGCGCGCCCTTGGCAGCCAGCACGCACTCCCAGCCGCGCAGGGCGAGCGAGAGCGCGACGACGTTCGAGCCCGTGCCCGTCAGACACAGCGCGAAGGCCGCGTCGCCGAACGCATCGGCGAGCCGCGCCTCGGCGCGCTCGGTCCACTCGTCGGCACCGTAGCCCGACGCATGCCCGACGTTGGCGGCGGTGATCGCCTCGAGCACCTCGGGGACGATGCCCGCGTGGTTGTCGCTGCCGAAGGTCATCTCAGCCATGGCCGCGGCTCCGGAAGGCGAGCGCGAGGGCGATCGCGCCAGCGGCGGCGACGTTGAGCGACTCGGCGCGGTCGGATTGCGGAATGCGGCAGATCACATCGGCACGCTTCCGCACCGAGGCCGGCAGTCCTTCGCGCTCGGCGCCGAGCGCCAGCAGCACGGGACCGGAGAAGTCGACGTCGGCGATGTCGGCGTCGCCCTTGCCGTCGAGCGCCACGAGACGTGCCGCCGGATACGCATCGGCGACGTCGTCGATCGCCAGGGTCGCGACGGTGAACGTCGCGCCCATCGCCGCACGCACGGCCTTGGGGCCCGTCGGATCGGCGGCCGGCGCGCCGAGCACGGCGACCTCGGCGTCGAACGCGGCAGCGGACCGCAGCAGCGTGCCGACGTTGCCCGGATCGCCCACGCCGCACAGCGCGAGACCGAGCCCCGTCAGCTCACGCGGCGGCTGCGGCAGCGAGTCGCTGCGCACGACGCCGATCTGCCGGGTGCCGGAGCCGAGCGAGGAGACGCCATCGAGGATGTCGCCGCGCACGACGAGCGGCGTCAGCCCCGCGCCCTGCGGCGATGGCGTCTCGTCACGCACCAGCAGCTCCTCGAAGACGCAGCCCGCGCGCAGCGCCGCCTCGACGAGATCCTCACCCTCGATCGCAAACACACCCGCGTCACGGCGCGCAGCTGCCCGCGTGAGCGAGCGCACGCGCTGCAGCCGCGGATTCCGCGCGCTGCGGATGGTGTCCATCAGGGGCGCTGCCTACGCGGCGAGCGCGGACTTCGCCTGCTCGGCGAGAGCGCCGAACGTGGCGGGCTCGTTGAGCGCCAGATCCGCGAGGATCTTGCGATCCGCCGTCACACCGGCCAGCTTGAGGCCATGCATGAACTGCGAGTACGAGAGCTCGTGCTGGCGGGCGCCCGCATTGATGCGGACGATCCAGAGCGAGCGGAAGTCGCGCTTGCGGACGCGGCGGTCGCGGTAGGCGTAGTTGCCCGAGCGGGCGACCTGCATCTTGGCCTGGCGGTAGAGCTTGGACTTCAAGCCCCAGTAGCCGGACGCCTCCTCGAGGACCTTGCGGCGCTTCTTCTGCGCGTGGACGGAACGCTTGACGCGAGTCATGCCGGAACCCTATCGCTTTCCGAGGAGGCGCAGTGCCTCCGGGTAGTCGGCCTTGGCCATGGGCTGATCCTGGCTGAGCTGGCGGCGGCGCTTGGCCGTCATCTTCCCGCGCAGGTGAGCCTCGTTCGCCTTGCGGCGCGTGATGGTGCCCTTGCTGGACAGCTTCATGCGCTTCTTGGCACTGGAGTTGGTCTTGACCTTCGGCATTGCAGTTCCTTTTGTCCCTACGAGGTCGTCGCAGGCTCTTCGGCTTCCGCGGTGGGAGCCTCTTCGACTTCCGCTTCCGGAGCCCCGGCGGGGTCCTTCGCGGCCGCCTCGGCAGCATCCTCCTTGAGGAGTTGCTTCGACGGAGCCAACATCATGACCATATTTCGTCCATCTTGTAGCGGTTCCGACTCGATGACCGCGATTTCCTTGAGATCCTCGGCCAGACGGAGCAGCAATTCGCGTCCCTTTTCGGGGTGCGTCATCTCGCGCCCACGGAACATGATGGTGACCTTGACCTTGTCGTGGTTCTTCAGGAACCGCACCACATGGCCCTTCTTGGTCTCGTAATCGTGCACGCCGACCTTCGGGCGGAGCTTGATCTCCTTGATCACGATGACGTTCTGATGCTTGCGCGCCAGCTTCGCCTTCTGCTCCTGCTCGTACTTGTACTTCGAGTAGTCCATCACGCGGCAGACGGGCGGTCGCGCGTCGGCGGCGACCTCGACGAGGTCGAGGTTCTGGTTCCATGCGAACTCGAGCGCGTCGTCGCGGTCCTTGACCCCGATCTGCTCACCATCTGCGCCGATTAGGCGCACCTGCGGTACACGAATCGCCTCGTTGATGCGGGTACGCGGCTCCTCGGGGGGCCGGTCGTAACCGCGGCGTGGCCTCAAGACTGATGCTCCGTGTGCAAGGGTGAAGTGCTCCGTTCGGTGGATGGGCGGTCGATTGACCGACGCGGGCGATGGTAGCACGCACGCGGCGAGCGGCATGCCCGCGAAACCCATTGTGGCACAGGCCTTTCGTGTGCCGTGTGTGCCTGGCCGATGCGCGTGGTCACGACGCGCGATAGATCGCGCGGGCGTCGCGCTCGGTGACGAGCGTGTCGATCACGGAATCGAGCGGCAGCGTGCCGAGGTCGACGCGGCCGTGGCGGCGCAGTGCCACCGCCCCCGCCTCGGCCTCGCGATCGCCGATCACGAGCATGGCGGGCACCTTCTGCGTCTCGGCCTCGGCGATGCGCTTGCCGATCGACTCGCCGCGCGCGTCGATCTGGACGCGCAGCCCGGCGCTGTGCAGCGCGTCGCGCGCCAACTCGGCCGCGAGCACATGGCGGTCGGAGATCGGCAGGATCACCGCCTGCACAGGCGCCAGCCAGAGCGGGAACGCGCCGCCGTAGTGCTCGATCAGGATGCCGATGAAGCGCTCGAAGCTGCCGAGCAGCGCGCGGTGGATCATCACCGGGCGATGGTCGTGGTCGTCGGCGCCGGTGTACGTCAGCTCGAAGCGCTCCGGGAGGTTGAAGTCGAGCTGCACCGTTCCGCACTGCCAGGAACGACCCAGCGAGTCGGTCAGGTGGATGTCGATCTTCGGGCCGTAGAACGCGCCGTCGCCCTCGTTGACGCGGTAGTCGATGCCACGCGCCTGCAAGACGCGATGGAGCGCCTCCTCGGCCTTGTCCCAGATCGCGTCGTCCCCCACCCGCACCTCGGGTCGCGTGGAGAGCTCGATCTTGAAGTGCATGGCGAACAGCTCGTACAGGTCGAGCGCGAAGCCGAGGACGTTCTGAACCTCCTCCTCGATCTGCTCGGTCGTGACGAACAGGTGCGCGTCGTCCTGCGTGATGTGCCGGACGCGCATCAGGCCGTGGAGCGTGCCGGACGGCTCGTGGCGATGCACGAGGCCGACCTCGTTCATGCGCAGAGGCAGCTCGCGGTACGAGCGACGATCGCTCTTGAAGATCATGCAGTGCGCGGGGCAGTTCATCGGCTTCATGCCGAAGGCGCGCTCCTCGATCTCGAGCAGGTACATGTTCTCGCGGAACTTGTCCCAGTGGCCCGACGTCTTCCAGAGGTCCGACGCGTACAGGATCGGCGTCTTCACCTCCTGGTACCCGCGCTCGGTGTTCTCCTTGCGCCACATGTCGACGAGCGTGTTCCACACGATCATGCCCTTCGGGTGCCAGAACGGCGCGCCCGGGGAGACGTCGTTGAACGAGAAGAGGTCGAGCTCGCGGCCGAGGCGGCGATGATCGCGCTTCTGCGCCTCCTCGATGTTGTGCAGATGCTGGTCGAGGTCCTCCTGCGTGAAGAACGCGGTGCCGTAGACGCGCGTGAGCATCGTGCGGGTGGAGTCGCCGCGCCAGTAGGCGCCGGCGAGATGCGTCAGCTTGAACGCCTTGATCGGACCGGTGTCCTGCAGATGCGGGCCGCGGCAGAGGTCGCTGAAATCATCCTGCGTGTAGACGGTCAGCGGCTCGTCGACCGGGAGGTCGTCGATCAGCTCGACCTTGTAGGCCTCGTCCTCGTCGACGAAGCGCTGGCGGATCGTGTCGCGATCCGTCGTCTCACGCGTGAACGCGTGCTTCTGCTTGAGGATGCGGCGCATCTCGTCCTCGATGCGCGCGAGGTCGGCCTCGCCGATCTGCTCGGGGAACTCGAAGTCGTAGTAGAAGCCATTGTCGATCGCCGGTCCGATGGAGATCTTCACGCCTGGAAACACGTGGCGCGT